>NZ_JBMSDW010000001.1:0-486628 GCF_049445895.1 Neotabrizicola sp. VNH66 | reverse complement strand
GGGCCGCATTGTAGGCGGGCCAGTTCGTCGTGCGGTAGCGGGCAGAGGAAGGCTTCGGCATGGACCGAATCTAACGCTCAGGATTCACGACGTGAATCCGCATCACCGATAAGTGCAACAACGTCTCCAGCGGGCAGAACAATGAGTTCGACGCTCGTGTTTCTGCGTCAGGGGGCACGTCAGGCCAGAATGGACAGGGCACACTGAACGTGGAGGCCAAGGTCTTGCGTCTCATCAATCTGCCGACGTCCGCGACCGGTCTGCCTACCGGTGCGGTCTGGCGAGATGCGAACGGATTCCTGAGAGTAGTCTAACGATCGCAGGCTGGCGATGACCTGAATTGGGACGTTCAGGTCATCACTATGACGCTTTGCGTCATATCCCCGATTGCACGACATCAAGCTTTGTCACCGCCACCGCTGGCGAGCTTTTCTTATCCGCAGGAGCCGCAAACCAAGACGTTTCGCTTCCCGACGGCAGGCTGATCAGGACAATGCGGGCCAGCGGCGGCGCGGTCGAGGCGGGGTCATCGGGGTACTGGCGGCCTTTGTCGGATCGCCCGTGAGGTGCGTGCTCGCCGTCCCCGATCCTGTCGCCGGACCCGCATTAGCAGGGCCTTGGGCATGGACACGGCGGGACGTCGGTTCGGCTCCGACCTCGGCCCGCCCGTGAGCCTGATCTCTGTGGTGACCTACCTCGGTCCCCGCGGTGCCGGGCCTGCGCTTGAAAAATGCGCCATCAGCAAGCCCTGATCACGCGCAAACCATCATCCGCCCGCTTGCCGGCGCAGCTCCCGCACCTGATCAGCTGTGATATACCCGGTCACCGCCGCGCCTTCGTCGGCCTGCCAGCTGGCCAATGCCGTGCGGGTGTTGCGACCGAACACGCCGTCGGTGCCGCCGGTTCGATACCCCAACGCCGTCAGCTGGCGCTGGATTTCACGCTTCTCAGCGCGGGTAAGGCTCAGGAGGTTTTCCTCCAGCTGGGCATCCCCGGTCGCGTTGTCGCCACCACCGGTTCCGGAGGCGCCCGCCTGTTGCCGGATCGTCTCCACCTGTCGGGCGGTCAGATAGCCGGTGGCGGTCACCTTGTTGGCGCCCTGCCAGCGGGCGATGGCATCCCGCGTGTTCTTGCCCCACAATCCATCTGCAACGCCGGTTGGGTAGCCGAGGGTGGTCAGCTGCTGCTGAATGCGGATGCGGTCGCTGCGGGTCAGCCCAATGGTTGCTTCGGCGCTGGCCGGGCTGGTTGTTCCGGTGTCGGTCCCGGGAAGGGGCTTCGGATCCGGCTTCACCGGGTCTACGCTGGCGCCCAACCGGGCAAGGGCACGCTCCGCATTTGCGCGATATGCGCCCTTCGGGAACTGCTGCAGATAGCTGCGGTACGCCGCCACCGTGTTGCGGTTCTGTGCTTCGATATAGGCGTTCTTGTCCAGTTCCTGGTTGATCAGCGCACCGGCCAGACCTGAGACGATTTCGCCGAGTTCCTGCTGCGCCAGCGCAGGGGCGGCCGGAGCGGCAAGGGCCGCGCCAAGCACCAGACCAAGGGAATATTTGCGCATCTCGCGCCCTCCTGTGGTGTTGCGGGCCAGCAGGCCCGGACAGGGGAAGAACGCCCAAGCCTCGGACTTGGTTGCACTGCTTCCCCCCCAGAGGCTGGCCAGCCTTTGGCAAGCGACCATTCCCGCGCCCATAAGCCCCGCTCCCCGATGTCGGCAGGCAGTGCCGCCCGCGCTGCCTACATCACGTCTAAACCCGCCACCCGGCGGGCATTTTCATGGAGGCTACTCGTCCAGCGGATCATCTGGCACCGGATCTCGGGGGCCTGTTGCAGTTGTGAGGCCATGGCAACGGCCGAAACGTTGGAGCTGACCCGCGTGCCGTGGGCCGCTCTTTTCGTTTCAGTGGCCAGATGCTGAACATAGCAGCCTTGATGCTGCCTGCCCCGTCTGTACTAAAGGTCGCCAAGGCCCTGAGCGTGACAGACGGTAAAGATGCAACGGATGACGATCATGAGCGATCTTCGCGGAATGTTGCGCGAAGCGACCTCCACCCGACATGAGGCGCTGGATCTGCGTGTTTTGGCGCATCGGCCCTTTGGCACTCGGGCGCGGTATGCAGCCCTGGTCAGAGCGCATCACGCGCTTTTCGCAACTGCCGCGCCGTTCTACTGCAACGCAACGCTCAGGGGGTGGATCCCGGGGCTTTCCGTTCGTGACCGGACCGCACTGGCGGCGCAGGACCTTGATCATCTTGGCGCAGGCCCCGCGACGCCTTTGGCGCTTGAAAACAGCGACCCCGAATGCGGGCTCGGCTGGGTTTACGTGATCGAGGGATCAAAGATGGGCGGCGCGGTTCTGGCGAGGCAGGCGCAGCAGATCGGGATGACCGGCCAGCATGGTGCCCGGCATCTGGCACCGGCCGCCGAAGGCGCGGCACTGCATTGGCGCACGCTGGTGGAGGCGCTGAACGCCGTCCCGATCACCGAGGACGGTGTTTCGCGGGCGATCGGGGGTGCCATGGCCGCCTTTGCCGCGGCGTCACTGATCGTCGAGCGGGAGTTCGCGGCCATCAGCGCCGCGCAGGATGGCCCTCAGGAATAGATGCCTTGCAGGACGGTGTCGCAATGCTCTTCCAGTACTGTCGCGCATTGGCAAGAGGCGGCGCGCAGACCCGGCACATCGGTAAGTTCAAAGACGCCGCGCTTTGTGCGGATCAACCCGTCCTCGCGCATCCCCTTGACGATCCGCGCCACGAATGTCCGCCCCACCCCCAGAAGATCCGCCAGCTGCTCCTGCGTCATCTCAAGCCGGGCCGACCCCGTCCGTGCGGCGGTCGAGATCAGCCATTTCGCCGTGCGCTGCCGTGTCGTATGCGACGCGTTGCAGGCGACGTTCTGGAACAGCTGCGAAATCAGACAATCCGAATAGCGCGCAAACAGATGACGGAAGGTGACAGATTCAATCTTGATCGTCTCAAGAATCGCCGTCTTTACCTTGATGAAGGTGCCATCGACGCGCACCGCCGCCGTTGCATAGGCCGGCACGAACCCGTTCGACACGATGCCACCCACGGCCCCTTCGCGCCCGACCAGACCGACTTCGACGGCATCGCAATTGTCATCGGCCCAGACCCGGAAACTGGCGATGGCGGCGCCGCAGGGAAACCAGGTTTCGGTCACATCCTCGCCCGCGGGTTGCAGCACATGGCCGGCCGCAAGTTCATGACCGGAAAGATGCGGCATCAGGCGCAGCCGGTCCTGATCGCGCAATTGGGCAAGCAGGCGATTGTCGCCCAGAAAATCGGAAAGATGTGACGTCATCGCAGGTTCCCTCCTTTGCCGGTTCAGAATGTACACGAGTAGACAGACACCCCAAAAATCATCTGTTACTCGTGAACACAACTTTGGAAGAACGGCCCGTTGCCGTTCATTGAACAGATGCCGGCCGGGCCGGTAAGGGGCGGCATGAGCAGCGATCTTGATCGGGTAACGCTCGACAACTGCGACCAGGAACAGATCCATATCCCGGGCAGCATCCAGCCCCATGGGGCCATGATTGTCTGCGATCCGGTCACCTTCGCCATTCGTTTCACCTCGGCCAATCTTGCAATTGTAACGGGTCATACGGCCGGGGCGTTCCCCGGAACCAGCGTGGAATCTGTCCTTGGCCGGAAAGCATTGCATGACCTGCGCAATGCTGCGGCAAAAGCGGGGCCCTCGGGCGGGGCCGGAATCGTCATGGGATTGCGCCTGCCGGGCACAGAGACCCGGTTTGATGCCATGATCCACCACATGGCCGGCAACTGCATCATCGAGATGGAGCCGTCCGAGGGAGAGGCGGCGCAGGATGCGCTGAACGTCACCCGGATGCTGATTGCGCGGATCAGTGCGGAAACCACGCCATCGCGGCTGACCACGATGGGGGCCCGCTGTGTGCAGGCCATGCTGGGTTATGACCGGGTGATGATCTACCGCTTCCTGCACAATGGTGCCGGGCGGGTGGTGTCCGAAGCGCGCACGCCAAATCTGGGCTCTTTCATGGGGCAGCATTTCCCGGCTTCGGACATACCGGCGCAGGCCCGCAGGCTGTATCTGGAAAATCCGATCCGCATGATTTCGGATGCCGAATACCAACCCATTCCGCTGATGCCTGCCCTGATGCCGGGGCAGGCGCCGGTCGACATGTCCCATGCGCAGCTGCGCAGCGTGTCGCCGATCCATTGCGAATATCTGCGCAACATGGGGGTCGGAGCCTCGCTCTCAATCTCGCTGATCGTTGGTGGAGAGCTGTGGGGTCTGATCGCCTGCCATCATTATAGTCCCAGGATCGTACCGCTGGCCCAAAGGATCGGGGCAGAGCTTTTCGGCCATTACTTCGCCTTGCAGATCGCCAGTGTCGAGCATCGCTCGGCCATCGAAGCCTCGGCGCGGGTGCGCGAAGAGCTGGACGCGCTGGTCGCGCAGGTCTCGGCTTCGGATCCGCTGATCCTGTCCTTGCCCGCGCATCTGCCGCTGCTGGCGCAGGTGATGAACTGCGATGGCGCAGCGCTGGTCATGGACGGCGCGACATTTGTCTCGGGGAGCGCGCCGACACAGCAGCAATGCGAAAGCCTGGTCTTCGCTTTGGCCCGCCCGGAAGCCACCCCGCGCGACCTGTGGCATACCCAGAACATCCGCGAGGTCGTTGCCGATGCCACCACGCCACTGGCCGGGGTGATGGCGATCCCGCTGTCGCAACGGCACAATGACCACCTGCTTCTGTTTCGCAACGAAGAAGCACATGAGGTGGCTTGGGCGGGCGAGCCGGTGAAGACACTGGACAAGGCCGACCGGCTGTCACCCCGCGGCAGCTTTGAGACATGGCGCGAAGAGGTTCGCGGCAAATCGGTGCCCTGGAGCGAGACCGATATTACAGTAGCCAAGGCGGTACGGGCCTGGCTGCGCGACCTGATCCTGCGGCGGAACGAGGCTTCGGCGGAAGAATTCGCACAGGACGAACAGCGCCGCCGCATCCTGAACAGCGAGCTGAACCACCGCGTCAAGAACGTGATCGCTCTGGTCAAATCCATCGCCCTCCAGACGGGGCAGTCTGCCGGCACGGTGGAGGATTACATCGCGGCGCTGGAGGGCCGGCTTCAGGCGCTGGCCATAGCGCACGACCAGTCACTTGGCCATCGGGTGGGCAGTCTGGCCGAACTGGTGGAGACCGAGATCGGGTTTCACCGTGCGGGCTCTCCGGCGGGTCGCCTGACCGTAAAGGGGCCGGTACTGCAACTGGACGCCCGGGCCTTCGCCGTTCTGGCGATGGTCCTGCACGAAATCGCGACCAATGCGGCCAAGCACGGGGCGCTCTCGGTGCCTGAGGGCCGGTTGACGGTCATCTGGGTGCGGGATGCGGCGGGCGATCTGCAGATCCGCTGGCGGGAAACCGACGGGCCGCCCGTTTCTGCGCCGAGGCGAACCGGCTTCGGCACTCGACTGATCCACAGTTCCATCGAATATGACCTGAAAGGCAAGGTCGAGCTGGTCTATGATCCCGCGGGTTTCCGCGCAGATATCACGATCCCTGGCCGCCATGTTCAGTTTGGGGTGGAGAGCCTTGCCGAGGCCTCCCCCGAACCGCCGGAACGCGGCAGTCTGCTGGGGCTGGCGGTGCTGGTTGTCGAGGATCAGGGCCTGATCGCCATGGATGTGGAGCAGACGCTCCACGGTCTCGGCGCGGGCGATGTGCGCCTTGCCAGCGACTCCGCCGCTGCACTGACCCTTCTAAAAGAGTTCACTCCCGATCTGGCGATCCTGGACTTCAGTTTGGGCGATGAAACGTCAGAGCTGGCGGCAACCGAGCTCATCGCGCGCGGGATCCCGATCATCTTCATGACCGGCTACAGCGATCAGATCATGCTCCCCGCCGCGCTGCGACACATCCCCCTGATACGCAAACCTGTCAGCCCGGCAGCCCTTGAAATGCAAGTGGCCGGCGCGATGCGATAGATTGTCAAAGCGGACGGGCTGGCTCCGCGATGAGCCGCTATTGCGGCGGCAATGGCTTGGATGTGGTGAGACGCCGTAAATTGAAATCGGCCAGACCGTCCCCCTGAAGGATCGCGCTTGATTTCGGCCTAAGCGGGAGCATGGGACCTCTCGAAGTGGGCCATTGCCGGGGTTCGCGCTCCACATGGGGCAGATGTCCAGCCGGCTCGGTTCAGACAAGTGCCAGCATCCCATCCTCCCTTCCGCCCATGACGCGCCCAGCCACGTCTGCCATTCCGCAGGTTCGATCAGGATCGCTGCCATGGCTTTGTGCCGGAAGGTTCGGGAGGGAGGGCGGCAGTAGCTCTGCCGCAAGCCGGACTGGGCTGGGTGATCAGTGCAGATGCCCCATATCCTGGTGAGCATATTGACCGGGCATTTGTATCAGTTTGCCGGAAAACCGAAATCCTACAGCAACCGGCCATGGTTTCGGGCACCAGAGGTCCGCAGTTCGAATCTTCCCGCCCCGACCAGCACTTGCGACATCTGTCTGCAGGGCGGTTTGGCCGGATCTGCGGCACTTGCCGCTGCCCGGTGCATCACTCTTCATACACCACCGAAAACAAAAGCCCCGCCGGAGCGGGGCTTTGCTGTCTCTTGCGCGGCGTCAGGCCGGAAGGCCGGTGGGCATGGCGGGCAGGTGACTGCCGTCCGAGCCCGCATAATACGACACGGGGACGGCCAGCAGCAGTCCCGCCGCCACCGGCAGCATCCAGAGGCTGAGGAGGCCGGTGGCCATCAGCAGAACCAACGCCAGACCAAGCCCGGTTTCCAGCGCGTGGAACTTCATCAGGGTTTTCAGCGGGATCCGGCCCGAGGTGTGTTGCGGCCAGCCGGTATCGGCCCCGGTCAGCGCCCGGAAGATGATCTTGCCATGGTGCACCATCATCACCGGCGCGGCCAGCACGGCCACGGCGGTTTCGATGACCAGCGTCTGCAGAAACGCCAGACGGCGCCCGCGGGGCAGGCCGACGCGGCGGATATAGTCGAATACACCGAAAAGCCGGGGCGCGAACAGCAGGAAGGCGATGGTCGCCGCCAGCCACAATTGCAGCGAACCCGTCGCCTCGCCCCCGGCGGTGCGGCCCGTGGTGGCCCAGAGCACCATCATCAGGCCCAGCAGGACAGAACCGATATAGGCCATGGCGCCGCCCGCGAAATGCAGGCGCGAGATCATGTTCAGGCCCGGCACCTTGATCAGGCGGACGTGCTGGAGGTTGCCCTGGCACCAGCGGGCATCGCGCTTGATATGGCCCACAAGGCTGGCCGGGGCCTCTTCATGGCTGTCGGCCGCCTCGGGCAGGATGCGGACACCCCAGCCGGCGCGGCGCAGCAGCGCGGCCTCGACGAAATCATGGCTCTGGATCACGCCGCCCAGCGGACGCGGGCCCGAGAGATGCGGCAGGCCTGCGCAGGCGGCAAAGGCGCGCATGCGGAAAATGGCATTGTGGCCCAGGAAGTTGCCCTCGGATCCGGTCCACATCGCATAACCGCGGCCATGCGGCCCGCCATAGACCCTGCTGGCAAAGCATTGCAGCCGCTGCCAGACCGTCTCGCCCGCGCCGGTGATCGGCAGGCTTTGCACCAGACCGCAGCCGGGGTCCTGCACCATGGCATCGGCCATGGCCAGCACGGTGCCGCGGCCCATCAGGCTGTCGGCGTCCAGGATCAGGGCGGCGTCATAGGCGGCACCATTGCGGGTGATCCAGTCGCGGACGTTGCCCTGCTTGTAATCGGTATTGCGCAGCCGGTGGCGGTAGGTGATCGCCAGATCCGGGCGCTGCGCGGTCAGCCGGGCGACCAGCGCCGCCTCTTCCAGCGCGGCCTTGCCGGACCGGGTGTCCGAGATCACATGCAGCGAAAAGCGGTGCGCATGGCCCGCGGTGCGCAGGGATTCCAGCAGGCGGACCTGCGGGCCGATGGTGGCCTCGGGGTCTTCGCCATACATCGGCAGCAGGATTGCCACGCGCAAGCCCGGGGCGGTGGCGGTGGCCCGTGCGGGCGCGCGCCAGAACAGGCCGAAAAAGGAGGATACGACCGACATCGCCATCCAGTAGACCGCGACGCCCGACAGCACCGCAAGAATGATGTCAGCGGGGGAGAGCGAGCCGTCGGCGGCAAGAACCTCGCCCGTGGCCCAGCCGAAGGCGCCCGCAAAGGGCGGCGGCAGGATCAGGACGGCAGCGCGGGCCAGCCGGTGATGGGTGCGCCGAGGCCGCAGACCCGGCACGGCCGGATCGCGGAAGGCCTGATCTAGCCGCTGGTCCGGCATCGGCAGCGGCGCGGGCAGGGTGACCGGGCGGAACCCGTATTGCGGACGGAAGAGGCGGGACATCTTACGGCACCCAACGATAAAGCCATGTTTCGCCAACCGGGTTCACACCGCCGCGCATCAGCTCGACACGCAGTTCGACCGGCTGGTCTTCGGGCAGGATCAGCGTCGCATCGACACGGAACCCGCCGGTATCGGGATTGGGCAGCACCAGCACCCCGGTCACCTGACCCGCGCTTGCGGTGACTTTCGCCTCCAGTGCGGCAGGATCGGTCCCGAGCGCGGGATGCGCCTCATAGTCGATGGCGAACATGCGGCCATCCTCGAACACGCGCTGGCCGGTGCGGGTGGCGATCACGCGGGCGCGTTCGCCATCCACCGGCGGGGCGCCATCGGCCCAGTGCAGCCGGTAGGAGAACCGGTATTCCTGCCCCGTCTCCATCGGTGCCTTCGGGCGCCAGAAGGCGACGATATTGTCGTAGATTTCCTTGTCCGCCGGGATTTCCACCAGCACGACATGGCCTTCGCCCCAGTCGCCCACGGGTTCGACCCAGAGGGACGGGCGGCGTTCGTAATGGGCGGCCAGATCGTTGTAGGCACCCGGGTCGCGGGCGCGCTGCATCAGGCCAAAGCCACGCGGGTTGGTGTCCGCAAACCAGCTGGTTTCAACCTTGGCCGGGTTCATCAAAGGCCGCCACAACAGGTTGCCGGTGCCGGTGGCCACCAGAAGCCCGTCACTGTCATGCACGCCTTCGCGGAAATCGTCGAACTTCAGCCGGTTCAGGTCGTTGAACAGGAACATCGAGGTTTCGGGCGCGATCCCCGGCGCATCCAGCGTCTCGCGCGGGAAGACCACGGCCTCCACCTCCATCACGGTGGCATCGCCCTTGCGGATGGTGAATCGGTAGGCCCCGGTCAGCGACGGGCTGTCCATCAGCGCATGAACGACCGCTTCGGTCGCATGCAGCTTGCCCTCTTCGATCCAGAACCGGGTGAAGAGGGGGAATTCCTCGGGCTTCGACGGATGGGCGGTGTTCAGGGCAAAGCCGCGCGCGGACAGGCCGTATTGCTGACCGCGGCCCACGGCGCGGAAATAGGTCGCACCCTGAAACACGGCATATTCCTGGAACACACCGGGCTGTTCCATTTCACCCGTCAGGCGGAACCCGGAAAAGCCGGTGCCGTCGCCCGGCAGATCGGGGAAACGGTCGGTCTTCACGAAGAGGTCGAGGTTGAACAGAACCTCGCGCGCCTCGGCGCCCTGCACGGCGAAAATGTCGATCGGATAGTGCTGATACAGCCCCGCCACGAACATCTCTGCCCGGGTCGGGCTGTCCGATCCGGTGTAAAGCGCGTGCTTGCCATCATACCAGATCTCGCGGATCTGGTCATAGGTCAGGCCCTTCCAGACATCGGAAATCTGCCGCGGCTCGGCATAGGGCTCCTGCGCCAGGGCGCGGGCCAAAGCCTCGACCGTGCCGTCGGCAAAGGGTTCGGCCGGGCCGAAGCTGACGCCCGAGGCGGCATCGGTCAGCGCGTCCGCCGCGGGCGGGGCCGCGGTCTCTTGTGCGGTGGCCAGACGCGGCAGCATGCCGCCGGCCGCCAGTCCCATAACCCATGCCAGGGCTCCGCGACGGCTGATGCCGCCAATCGCGCGCTCTGCACTCATGCTTTCACCTCTTGCGTGCGGGGGCGGGCTTCGGATGCCGTCCTCCCGGTGTGTTCGGATTGCGCCGGAAGCGCCGCTGCGGGGCGGGCCGGCTTCTGCCAGGGCTGCGACTTGAACCAGCCCGCAAGACGGGCGGTCAGCCAGATCAGCACAAGGCCGATGAGATTGATCGTCAGGGTTGCAACGCCGCTGAACGCATAAAGTTTCAGGAAGGCCCCCAGCACCCGCGCCAGCACCATCGACACGGCAAAGACCGCAAGCGACTGTTTGCCGATATCGACCACGGCGCCGATCAGGCGCGGCCATTCCGCGGCCAGAGCTTTCAGCCTTGCGCCCCGCACCCCCGCCGCCGCCCATCCCAGATAGGCCAGCGCCAGAAAATGCACATAGCGCAAAGCGCCGAAGCGGGTCTTGTCATAGAGCGGCCACCAGTCGCGGCGCCATTCCTTCAGGAAATCGGACGCGCCGATGGTCTTGTACCAGGCGAAGGGCAGCGAGATCAGCACGATGGCCAGCGCAAGGATCACCAGCTCGCGCCGGACGGGGGGCACCGGAATCCAGCCTGCGATCAGCCCGTATCCGGTGAAGAACACCAGCTGCCAGGCGAAAGGGTTGAAGAACCACGACCGGGTGGAGCCGTTCGGGAACCACCATTCCGCAGGGATCTGCAGCCCGCCGGTGGTGGCAAAGGCCCAAAGCGTGACGCTGGTCAGAAGCGCCAGCATCGGATCGACCCGCGCGATCAGCACCATGCCCGGCACCAGCGCCAGAAGCACGATATACATCGGCAGAACGTCAAAGAAATTCGGCACATAGGTCAAAGTGACCAGGCCCACGAAATTCTGCGGCGTGTTGCGCAGGAACGGATACAGGTTCAGCGCCCCCACCTCGTCCCGCGCGAAGATGTCTGAGTAATTGGCCATCAGCATCAGGAAAAGCGCGACGAAGAACACGCCGATATGCACCCAATAGACCTGCCAGATCCGGTGCAGAATCCGCGCCGTGCCCAGCAGCCAGCCCGCGCGCGCAAAGATCACCCCGAAGGCGAGTGCCGAGGCCATGCCCGAGCAGAACACGAACACCTCGGTCGCGTCGGAAAACCCGAAGCGGCCCGGCATGAACAGATTCCAGGGGTTGTCGGTGATATGCGCGATCAGGATGACGATCATCGCCACGCCGCGGAAGAAATCCAGCCGGATATCACGCTCCCGCTTCGCGGCGGGCTTGGGGTCGGGGCTCACATCTGCCTCTGCCGGTGGCTGTTGCACGGTTCGCCCTCCGGTCCGGGTTGCCCCGTGACGCAGCGCGCCCCCGTCCGTTGCTTTGGTCCGTAGCTTGGTCGTCTTCCGTTCGATTCGGTCCCGGCCTTTGCAGGCGCAGCATCCGATTCTGCAACTGAGCGATACTCCTGCGCTGTGCGCGCTTCAATGGATATCCACCTGAAAACATCGCCTTGCGCGGGTATCGTAACGGTCTTGAAACAAGTTTGTGCGGCTTTTCGCCGATGGGCCGGTTTGCCGGTCTTGCGCATGCAGAATAGGGAACCGCCGGCGCAGGCGCGCGTTAGGCGGGTTCATCGCAGCTGCGGGGCAGCGGGTGGTATGCCCCACGGCATGATTGCGCTACCGGCGGTTCGCTGCGAATCGGCAGGCCCGGAGCCGGAAGTCCCGGCTCAGGTGCCGCAGAAGGTGACGTAGCGGCCAAAGCCGGCGGGGGCGGGCAGCATATAGGCCTCATCCGGGGTGAAGGGCGCCCGCACGGCGGCCAGCAACGCAGTGAACTGGGCCAGATCGCCCGCAGTGGCGGCGTCCAGCGCCTCTTCCACCCTATGGTTGCGCGGGATCACCGCCGGATTCGCCCTCCGCATCCGCGTCGCATCCGGCCCGCGGGCCTGCCAGCGGGGGAGCCAAGCATCCATTGCGGTGAAATCGTCGAAGAGCGGGCGCAGGCGTGACAGATCCCCCGTCGCGGCTTCGGCCAGCCGGTGGAAGGTCAGCGTCCAGTCGGCCCCCGGCATCGCAGCCAGAAGGTCATCGACCAGCGCCTGATCCCCCGCATCCTGCCCGGACAGCCCCAGCTTTGCCCGCATCACCGCCAGCCATTCCGCCTGATACTGCCCGGCGATCCGGTCCAGCCGGTCATTCGCGATCGCCACCCCCGTCTCGGGGTTCGCATCGAACAGCGGATAGATCGCTTCGGCCAGCCGGGCGAGGTTCCAGCCCAGGATCAGCGGCTGGTTCTGCCACGCATAGCGGCCCTGCCGGTCGATGGAGGAAAACACCGTGCCGGGGGCATAGCCCTCCATGAAGGCGCAGGGACCATAGTCGATGGTTTCGCCCGAGACGGCCATATTGTCGGTGTTCATCACGCCATGGATGAAGCCAAGCCCCATCCATTCCGCGATCAGCCGTGCCTGCCGGGCGACCACGCGGTCGAAGAAGGCCAGATAGCGGCCCTCGGTCCCGGAAAGGTCGGGGTCGTGGCGGGCGATGGCATGATCGGCCAGCGCGCGGACCCGTTCGGCCTCGCCGCGGGCGGCGAAGAACTGGAAGCTGCCCACGCGGATATGGCTGGCGGCGATCCGCGCCACCACGGCACCCGGCAGACGGCGGCCGTCGCGCAGGATATCCTCTCCCGTCGCCACCACGGCCAGCGACCGGGTGGTCGGCGCGCCAAGGGCGGCCATCGCTTCGGAGATCAGATATTCCCGCAGCATCGGGCCTACGGCCGCCTTGCCATCGCCGCCACGGGAAAACGGCGTCCGGCCCGACCCTTTCAGCTGCAGATCGAACCGTGCGCCATCGGGGGCGATCACCTCGCCCAGAAGATGCGCCCGGCCGTCGCCCAGCGAGGGGGAGAAGCCGCCGAACTGGTGCCCGGCATAGGCCAAAGCCGCGGGATCCGCCCCCGGCGGCAGCGCGGCACCGGACAGCCAGGCCGCAGCAGTTTCGCGCAGATCATCGGGATCGGCGCCCAGACGGGCGGCCAGATCATCGTTGAACGCCAGAAGCCGCGGGGCAGGGGCCGCATCGGGGGCCAGCCGCAGCGCGGCCCAAGGCAGGTCACGCAGATAGGAATTGTCGAACTGCAGGGCCATGGCGCCACCTCCACCCCTGATATGCGCCTTGCCGGGCCGGGCGACAACCCGCAGTCTGGCCCGCAGCATGGTCTTCATGGGTGAACCGTCGCAGGCCGGGCCGCGTATCTTGCGGGAACGTTGCTGTTTGCGGGCGCGTTACAGAAAGGACACCTCGGACGATGGCACCCGAACCGGGATAGCCAGAGCGGACGAGAGGGCGGAGGCGGGACAACAGCATGACGCGCAACTTTTCCGATCTGCTGATCCCGCGGCCCGAGGGGCTGTATTGCCCGCCCGCCGAGGCCTATATCGACCCGGTCCGCCCGGTGCCGCGCGCGCTGGTCAGTCATGGTCATTCCGACCACGCCCGTGCGGGCCACGGGGCCGTGCTGGCCACCCGCCAGACGCTGGACATCATGGCAATCCGTTATGGCGCCGATTTTGCGGGCCAGACCCAGGCGGCAGACGGCGCGGTGACGCTGGGCCCGGTGACGGTGCGGTTTCACCCCGCGGGGCATGTGCTTGGATCGGCGCAGATCGCGCTGGAGTGGCAGGGAACGCGGGCCGTCGTCTCCGGCGATTATTCACGTGTGCCCAACCCGGCCTGCGCGCCCTTTGAACCCGTGCCCTGCGATCTGTTCGTGACCGAGGCGACCTTTGCCCTGCCGGTCTTCCGCCATCCCGCCCCGGCGGAGGAGATCGCGCGCTTTCTCGCCTCGCTGGAGGCGTTTCCGGAGCGGGCGCATCTGGTGGGGGCCTATGCCCTTGGCAAGGCGCAGCGGGTGATCATGCTGCTCAGGCAGGCGGGGTATCAGGCGCCCATCTACATCCACGGCGCATTGCAGCGGCTGTGTGACTATCACCTGTCGCAGGGGGTGCCTCTGGGCGATCTGCGCTCCGCAACGCTGGACCGCGCCGAGGCCCGCGCCCTGCGGCGGGCGGTGGTCATCGCGCCGCCCTCGGCCTTTGCCAGCCCCTGGGTGCAGCGGTTCGTGGATCCGGTCATCAGCTTCGCCTCCGGCTGGATGCAGATCCGCGCCCGCGCCCGGCAGCGCGGGGTGGAACTGCCGCTGGTCATCTCGGACCATGTGGACTGGCCCGATCTGACGCGGACACTGGCCGAACTGGACCCGCAGGAGTTCTGGATCACCCATGGCCGTGAAGATGCGCTGATGCGATGGGCCGAACTGGAAGGTCGCCGCGCCCGCCCGCTGCATCTGGTGGGCTATGAGGAGGAGGTGGAATGAGGGCCTTTGCCGCGCTTCTGGAACGGCTGGCCTTCACCCCGGGCCGCAATGCCCGGCTGGCACTGATCGCGCGCTATCTGGCCGTCACGCCGGACCCGGACCGGGGGTATGCGCTGGCCGCGCTGACCGGTGGCCTTGATCTGGCCCATGCCAAGCCCGCGCTGCTGCGCGGCATGGTGGCCGAGCGGGTGGATGCCCAGTTGTTCGCCATGTCCTACGATTATGTGGGCGATCTGGCCGAGACCATCGCGCTGATCTGGCCCGCCGCAGGCCCCCCGCGCGACGTGCCGTTGCGCGAGGTGGCCGAACGGCTGATGCGGGCGGGCAAGACCGAAACGGCCGCCCTGATTGCGGGCTGGCTGGATGCGCTTGGCCCGTCGGAGCGGCTGGCGCTGATCAAGCTGGCCACCGGGTCCTTGCGGGTGGGCATTTCCACCAGGCTGTCGCTGACCGCGCTGGCGCGGACGGGAAGCGTCACGCTGGAAGAGATCGAGGAACTTTGGTCCGGTTTCACCCCGCCCTATGCGCCGCTGTTCGGCTGGCTGGCGGGCGGGCCGCGGCCCGAAGCCGCCCTGCGCGCGCCGTTCCGGCCTGTCATGCTGTCCACCCCCATCGACGCCGAGGGGCTGGCGCCGCTGGACCCCGCCGATTTCGCGGCGGAATGGAAATGGGACGGCATCCGCGTGCAGGCCGTGGGCGAGGGGGGCACGGCCCGGCTTTATACCCGCACGGGCGAGGATATCTCCGCCGCCTTTCCGGATCTGGTGGCCGACATCCGCTTCCACGGCGCGCTGGATGGCGAGCTGATCGTGCGGCGCGGCGATGAGGTGGCGCCTTTTGCCGATCTGCAGAAACGTCTGGGCCGCAAGGTGCCGCCGCGGACGCTTCTGGCCAGCCATCCCGCGGCCCTGCGCGCCTATGATGTGCTGGTCTGGGAGGGGGAGGATCTGCGCAGCCTGCCTTTTGCCGAGCGCCGCAGAAGGCTTGAGGTGGCTGTGGCGGGGCTTGCCTCCGGACGGATCGACACCTCGCCGCTTCTTCCTTTCGCGGATTGGGAGACGCTGGCTGCTTTGCGCGCCGATCCGCCGGCCGATGTGATCGAAGGGGTGATGCTGAAGCGCCGCGACAGCGCCTATGTGGCGGGCCGCCCGCGCGGGCCGTGGTTCAAATGGAAGCGCGAGGCGCGCACCGTGGATGCCGTGCTGATCTATGCGCAGCGCGGGCATGGCAAGCGGTCAGGCTTTTATTCCGACTTCACCTTCGGCCTGTGGGACGGCGATCAGCTGGTTCCCGTGGGCAAGGCCTATTCCGGCTTCACCGATGAGGAACTGGCCCGGCTGGACCGTTTCGTCCGCAACCACACGCTGGACCGCTATGGCCCCGTCCGCGCGCTGGAGCCGAAGCTGGTGGTCGAGGTGGCGTTCGAGGGGTTGAACCGCTCGACCCGGCACAGGTCCGGCGTGGCGATGCGGTTTCCGCGCATCGCGCGCATTCGCTGGGACAAACCCGCGGCCGAGGCGGACCGGCTGGAGGCGCTGACGGATCAGCTGCCCCCGGCCTAGGCGGCCGGGCGGACGATCTGGCGCAGCACGTCGCGCAGCACATCGGGATTGAACGGCTTCTGCACCAGCGGCACCGCGCGGAAGGCGGCGGGCAGATGCTCGGGCCCGTAGCCCGAGACAAAGCAGAACGGAATGCCGCGGCGGGTCAGTGCCTCGGCCACGCCATCCACCGGCTCTCCCCCCAGATTGCCGTCCAGCACGGCCAGATCCACCTCGATCTCCGAGGCGGCGGTCATGGCGTCGCGCAGGGTGCGGGCGACGGCCACCACCTCGGCCCCGGCATCCTCGATCTCAAAGCTCAGGTCCATGGCGACAAGAGGCTCGTCCTCGATCAGCAGCACACGCCGCCCGGCCAGCGCTTCGCCCGGGTCCGCCACGGCTGCAGGGGCGGGTGCCGCGGGACAGCTCCGCTCTGCAGAGGTGACCCCGCCCGAAAGGCGGATGGTCCAGACCACGCCGCCGGGCCGCCAGTCGGCGGTGACGGCGGCCTCATCCCCGCCCGCGGCGGCGTGGATCAGGGTCGAGCCGAAGCCGCGGCGCGTGGGCACCACCACCGCAGGGCCGCCGGTTTCCGTCCAGGTGAGGACCAGCCCGTCACCCTCGGTGCGCCAGTCCAGATGCACCTCGCCCCCCGGGGCCGACAGGGCGCCGTATTTCTGCGCATTGGTGCCCAGCTCATGCAGGGTCAGGGCCAGCCGCAGCATGTTCTCGGGCGAGATTTCCACCGCTGGCCCGTTGCGCCGCAGCCGGTCCGCGACCAGCGTGCCGGCATTGACCTGATCGTCGATCAGCCGGTTCAGCGGTGCGCTGGACCAAGTGGCGTCGGACAGGATGGAATGCGCCCGCGCCAGTGCCTGCAGCCGCCCCGAAAAACTGTGGTCGAATGCCGCCAGATCCGAGGACTGGCGCAGGGTCTGGCGGGCGATGGCCTGCACATTGGCGAGGGTGTTCTTGATACGGTGGTTCAGTTCCCCGATCAGAAGCGAGCGCACCTGCTCGGCCTGCCGGCGTTCGGTAATGTCCAGAATCTGCAATGTGAGCGAGCGTTGCGCCCCGTCGCCTTCGGGCAGGACCGAGCCATAGACCGCACACAAGATGTCGCGCGCGCCCGATCCGCGGGCCTCCATCTCCATCGCATAGCGGGGCGGCGCCTCGGGGTCCGGGGCCGCGTCGATCCACGCCTTCAACGCCGCCGCCGTCTCGGCGGGCAACCAGCCGGTCTGGTCCAGCGGACGGCCCAGCATTTCAGCCGCGGACCAGCCGAACATGCGCTCGGCCCCCTGCGACCAGCCGCGGATCATCATCGAACAGTCGCATTCCACGAAAGCCAGCGGCGAATTGTCGGCATGGGCCGTCAGCCGGGCCATGGCGCGATCGCGCAGCAGGGCAAGATTCTGCATTTCGTCGCGCTGGCGGGCCAGATCGCGGGCCTGCTGGCCGATGCGGAAGAAGACCTCGGCCTTGGATTTCAGGATCACCGGGTCGATGGGTTTGAAGATGAAATCCACCGCCCCCGCCTCATAGCCCCGGAACCGGCGGTTTTCGTCCATATCGGCGGCGGTCACGAAGATGATCGGCAGCTGCCGGGTCCGCTCCGTCCCGCGCATGAGCGCCGCCAACTCATAGCCGTCCGTCTCTGGCATATGCACATCCAGCAGCGCCAGCGCATAGTCATGGACCAGCATCAGTTCCAGCGCCTCGGCGGCGGAATGCGCCTTGTGGATCTCCAGCCCGTCGCGGCGCAGAAGCGCCTCCAGCGCCATCAGATTCTCTTCGATATCATCGACGATCAGGAAGCGGATGATGCGGTTAGGCAAGGGGAACCTCCGTCAGTGCAGTACGGCGCCAGATCCTCTGGGGTTCGTCGAACGGGGTGAACGACGCCGCATGGGCGGAAAAGCGCAGGGTCTCATGCAGGCCAAGCCCCAGAAACCCTCCGCGCGCAAGCGAATCCGCAAACAGGCCAATCGTCCGGTCCTGAAGGACCGAATCGAAGTAGATCAGCACGTTGCGGCAGGAAACGAGGTGCACTTCGGAAAAAACCTGGTCACTGGCAAGATTGTGCTCGGCGAATACGGTGCGGGTGCGCAGGGCGCGGTCAAAGACCACGCGCCCATAGCCCGCGGTATAGTAGTCCGACAGCGAGGACTGGCCGCCTGCTTCCTGATAGTTGCGGGAAAAGGCGCTGACCTTTTCGGCATCGTAGACGCCCGCCTCCGCCCGCGCCAGCGCCCTGCGGTTGATCTCGGTCGCATAGAACAGAGTGCGGTCCAGCAGACCCTCTTCCTGAAACAGGATTGCCAGCGAATAGAGTTCCTCGCCATCCGCGCAGCCCGCCACCCAGACCTTCAGTGAGGGGAAGGTCCGCAGATGCGGGATCACCTCGCGCCGGAGCGAGAGGTAATAGGCCGGGTCGCGGAACAGCTCGCTCACCTGCACGGTCATGGCGTCGATAACATCAGGCAGGACGTCGGGTTCATGCAGCAGCCGCCGCTGCAGATCCGACAGCGTATCGCAGTTCAGCCGCGTGCGCGCCACCTCGGCGCGGCGTTGCAGCGATGCCGCGGAATAGGACCGGAAATCATAATGATACCGGCGATACAGCGCCTCAAGGAACAGCTGCAGTTCCACGGCTTCGCTGGTCTGGGACGGAACCGCCGCCGTGGTCATCGCGCGATCCAGACGCGGGCCAGCGACAGCAGCTTGTCCACGTCTATGGGCTTGGCCAGATAGTCATTGGCCCCGGCGGCCATGCATTCGTTCTGGTCCCCCGCCATGGCCTTGGCCGTCAGCATGATGACGGGCAGGGTCTTCCAGCGGTCGATCTTGCGGATTTCGCGGGTGGCGGTCAGCCCGTCCATTTCCGGCATCATCACATCCATCAGCACAAGGTCCACCTTGGGCTGCGCGCCATCGGCGATGCGGCCAAGTGCTTCCAGCGCCTCGCGCCCGTTGCGGGCGATCTGCACCGTGGCGCCATGCGGTTCGAAGATCCCGGTCAGGGCATAGATGTTGCGGATGTCATCCTCGACCACCAGAATCCGCCGTCCTTCCAGCATCGCATCGCGGTTCAGCGAGGCAGCCAGCATCTCGCGCTGTTTCGACGGCAGATCCGACACCACCTGATGCAGGAACAGCGTCACCTCGTCGATCAGACGCTCGGGCGATTTGGCGCCCTTGATGATGATGGATTTGGAATAGCGGCGCAGGCGTTGCTCTTCCGCCTCGGACAGCGAGCGGGCGGTGTAGATGATGACCGGGGGAAAGCCGTTGCCGTCATCCGCGTCCAGCCGCTCCAGCACGTCAAAGCCCGAGGCGTCGGGCAGCGTCATGTCCAGAACGATGCAGTCGAACCGGCCCTTGCCGAATTCCACGATCGCCTCGGCCGCCGAGATGGCGCCGACCGTCTCCACCTCATCCGAGGACAAAAGCGACCGCAGCCCGTCCAGCTGCACCGGATCATCCTCGACGATCAGGACGCGACGCATCCGCTGTTCCAGCCGCTGTTCCAGCTTCTGGATCGCCGTGGCCAGTTCGTCCCGCTCGACCGGCTTCAGCATGTAGCTGATCGCCCCCTGCGCCAGCGCCTCGCGCGTGTAGTCATTGGCCGAGACCATGTGCACCGGGATATGCCGCGTCGACACGTCACGCTTCAGCTGGTCCAGCACGGTCAGGCCGGAATGGTCGGGCAGGCCCACATCCAGAACGATGGCCTGCGGCAGATATTGGCGGGCGGCACGGATCGCATCTTCGGCCCGCCCCACGCAGAGGCAGCGGAAGCCAAGGTCATGGGCCAGATCGCACAGAACCCGCGCAAAGGCCGGGTCATCCTCGACCGCCAGCATGATCCGGTCACCGGGCTGCAGGCGGTCTCGGTCATCCTCGACCCCGTCCAGTGCGCAAAAGCCGGTCTCGGCCAACGGCTGCACGGTCCCGCGCAGAGATTCGACCGCTGCGGGCGAGGGCAGGGCAGGGGTGACGGGCGGCGGCGGCAAGGCGACTGCTGCCGAGGGGCCGTCCTTCGGCAGAAGCAGGGTAAAGGTGCTGCCCTGACCGGGCGCGCTTTGCAGCGAGATCTGCCCGCCCAGAAGCGCCGCCAGATCGCGGGAGATCGACAGCCCGAGCCCGGTGCCGCCATAACGGCGCGAGATCGTGCCGTCGGCCTGCCGGAAGGCCTCGAACACCGCATCCTGCTGGGTGGCCGCGATGCCGATGCCGGTATCCTGCACGGCAAAGGCGATATGGTTGCCCTGCGGTTCGATCCGCAGGGTCACATGGCCCTTGTCAGTGAATTTCACCGCATTGGACAGGAAGTTGCGCAGCACCTGTTCCAGCCGGGTCACATCGGTCATCAGCGTGGCGAGGCCCGGGCCGAAATCGGTCCTGAGCTCCAGCCCCTTGGTGCGGGCCTGCGTCTCGAACCCGCGCAACAGCTTGCGCGCCACGGTCTTCGGATCCACCTCGACCACGTCGATGTCCAGCTTGCCCGCCTCGATCTTGGACAGGTCCAGAATGTCGTTGATCAGCGTCAGCAGATCCTGCCCCGAGCTTTCGATGGTCTGGGCCCAGCGGATCTGTTCGTCGGTCAGCGTCTTGCCCCGGTTTTCGGCCAGGAGACGCGACATGATCAGGAGGGCATTCAGCGGCGTGCGCAATTCATGCGACATGTTCGCCACGAATTCAGACTTGTAGCGGCTTTCGCGCGCCAGTGTCGCCGCCTGCTCCTCCAGTTGCCGGCGCGACCGGGCCAGCGCATCGCGCTGATCCTCCAGCTGCTGGGCCTGGGACTCCAGCTGGGCGTTCTGTTCCTCCAGTTCGGATTGCTGCTCCTCCAGCTGCCGCTGGCTTGCGCGCAACTCCTCGGCTTGTTCCTCCAGCTCCGTATTCGACGCGGAGAGTTCCTCGCCATGGCTGCGCAGTTCTTCGGCCTGGCGCGTGGTCTCTTCCAGCAGCTCCTGCACCCGGGCACGATATTCGGCGGACCGCAGCGCGATGCCGATCTTGTCGCTGACCCGTTCCAGAAGCTGCACCGTGGCCGGCCGCAGCGGCCGGTCGAAGCCCAGTTCCAGCACGCCGTTGACCAGCATCCCTTCGCGCAGGGGCAGCAGGACAGACCGCGGCGCTGCGCCCTGCATCAGCCCGGTGGACCAGGCCAGCCGGGCGGCGGGATCGGGGTCCAGTTCGATCAGCCGGTTTTCCCGCAGCGCGCGGCCCAGATGGCCGATATCTTCCGGCAGTTCGGCGGGCAGGTCCGCCGGGTTCGCCCCCCAGGCCCCGATCCTGACCAGCCCCGCCCCGCGGCGCAGGTAGACCACGCCGGCCCGGGCGCCGATATGGGTGCCCAGCACCTCCAGCAGATTGGCGGCCAGCCGCGGCGACGGCGCATCGCCCTGGATCGCACGGGCCAGATCGACCTGCCCGCGCTGCACCCAGTCGTCATCGGACATGTTGTTCCGGGCGATGATCAGATAGCGCAGGACAAAGGCCACGCCCACCATGACCGCCGCGGCCATGCTGCGGTTCGAGGCGGCAATCGGCGCGGACAGCCCGTCATAGCTGAGGTGAAACCCCAGAAAGAGTGCCACCAGAATGATCCCCACCACCATAAGCGGGGTGCCCGGGCGATGGGACAGCAGCGTCACCAGCAGCGGCAGGAAATACATGATCCAGATCGCAAAGCCGAGCGGGGTGACCATGTCGATCAGGAAAACGCCGATCACGGCCGCAATGGCTACCGTTACGATTGCGGACTCGGTCAGTCGGTTCACGATGGCTCCCGTCGTCGTCACCCCTCCCGGCCGGACGCGGGGCATCAGGGCGGCAACGCACCGGCAGCCTGCCGGTTCCGCGGACTGCGCATTATTTCCCGGCTTTGCGGATGCCTGGTGGCCAAAGCGCAACAGCCCCTTTCGGCCACAGGCGGGCGCCCCCCCCCGGCGGACGGGCGATGTTCGGTTGTCGGTGGAGTGCCGCAAGTCAGATCCGCCAACACAGTTCATGTGCATCAGCCCATTCGCCACCGTCGCGAAAGGTGTCATAAATGACAGAATGTAGCTGAAAGCAGTGGCAGCCCGTAGGGGAGTCGAACCCCTCTTCCCAGGTTGAAAACCTGGTGTCCTAACCGATAGACGAACGGGCCAGCCTGCGGGATCACGTCCCGTGACCGGCGGAAGTGGCAGCCCGTAGGGGAGTCGAACCCCTCTTCCCAGGTTGAAAACCTGGTGTCCTAACCGATAGACGAACGGGCCATCGCTTGCCGTGCGCGGTGTTTAGTGAGGCGGGGGGGCAAGCGCAAGAGGGAAAATCGCGGTTCCGGCCGGGGTTTCGGCCGTGGTTTCGGCTGCGCTCACTCGACGGCTTCGGCGGCGTCTTCCAGCCGCAGCTGCACCTTCGACCGGCCGCCCCAGCTGTTGATTTCCAGCCGCCCGGCCAGATGAAACCGGCGGTGACCGGCGTTTTCCAGCGCAGGGCCGAGCGGGCCGTCGAAGGCGCCGAAGGCCACCGCCTCCAGCCCCGGACCGCCCGCGCTGCGGATCGTCAGCCGCAGGTGCGATTCTCCCATGCGGCGGGCGCTGACCGGCGCGGCGGGAATCGCGAATCGCGGCGCCGGGGCCGCGGCGCCGAAGGGTCCGGCCTGTTCGATCTGTTCGGTCAGCGGAAGGCTGGCGGCCTCGGCCATCAGGAGGCTGTCGATATGCAGCGCGCGCGGCCCTTCGGCAGCGGCCCCCTGTCGTGCGAGGAGATCGGCCAGCCGGGCCATGGCGGGTTCCAGCGACCCCTCGGCCACGGTCAGGCCCGCGGCCATCTTGTGCCCGCCGCCCTTGAGGAGCAGCCCCTCGGCCGCAACCCGCTGCACGGCGGCGCCAAGGTCCACGCCGCTGACCGACCGGCCCGAGCCTTTGCCGATGCCGCCGTCCAGCCCGATGACCACGGCGGGGCGCCCGGTCGCCTCTTTCAGCCGGGCCGCGACGATGCCCACCACGCCCGGGTGCCAGCCTTCGCCCGCGGCCCAGACGAGGGGGCCGTCCAGCCCGCGCGCCTCGGCCTGGGCCATGGCCTCAAGGCGGACCCGTTCGGTGATGTCGCGGCGTTCGGTGTTCAGCTGGTCCAGACGACGGGCCAAAGCTTCGGCCTCGGCCGGGTCGGCGGTGGCCAGAAGCCGCGCGCCCAGATCGGCCTGCCCGATCCGCCCGCCCGCATTCACCCGCGGGCCCAAGAGAAAGCCAAGCGCATGCGAGGTGGGCGCGCTGTCCATCCGCGACACATCGGCCAAAGCGCGCAGGCCCGGACGTTCGCGCCGGGCCATGACCTTCAGCCCCTGCCGCACGAAGGCGCGGTTCACGCCCAGAAGCGGCGCCACATCGGCCACGGTGGCCAGCGCCACAAGGTCCAGAAGGCCCAGAAGATCCGGCCCCGTGGTGCCCTGCGCCCGCAGCTGGCGGTTCGCTTCGACCAAAGTGAGGAACACGACCGAGGCGGCGCAGAGATGGGCCAGCCGCCCGTCCTCATCCTGCCGGTTGGGGTTCACCACGGCATGGGCGGCGGGCAGGGTGTCGGCGGCAAGGTGGTGGTCCAGGATCACCACCTCAGAGGGCGCGGCGGCGGCCACGGGTTCGTGCGAAAGGGTGCCGCAATCGACGCAGAGGATCAGGCTGTGCGCGCGGGCAAGGCCCTGCATGGCCGGCACGTTCGGGCCATAGCCCTCGTCGATCCGGTCGGGGATATAAAGCGTGGCGTCATGGCCAAGTGCGCGCAGCCAGTTCAGCAGCAGCGCGGCAGAGGAACCGCCGTCCACGTCGTAATCGGCAAAGACGGCAATCCGTTCGCGCCGTTGCAGGGCAAGGACCAGCCGGGCCGCGGCCTTTTCCATATCGTGCAGCGAGCGCGGATCAGGCAGCAGGTCGCGCAACTGCGGGGTCAGGAAGCCCGGCGCTTCGTCCGGGGTGACACCCCGGGCGGCCAGCACCCGGCACAGCGGCAGGGGCAGGCGGGTGGTCTGGGCCATCGCCTCGGCCAGACGCTCGGTGGCGGGGGCGGGGCCGATCCAGCGGCGGCCGGTCAGCGAGGATTCGACACCAAGAAAGGCGGGCAGGTCAGTGGACATGGGGCAGGGGTGCCGCAATCCGCCCCGTGGTGCAAGGGGGAAGCCCGAAGCCCGCAAAACGGAGCAGCCGCGCGAAGGGCGCGGCTGCACGGTTGTCTCTCGCCTCTGGCGCAAGCGCCAACCGGCTCGGGCGGGGTCAGGCCGGGGCCGAATGATCCATCACGAGGCGCAGGTGGAACCGCGCCGAAAGCGCGGCAATGTTTTCGGGCGTCTCAGGCTGGGCAGCGGCCACCGCCGCGAAGAGGCCTTCGAACCCGCCGGGGGTGACCAGCGTCATGAACCGGCCGGGGGTGGTGCCGATGTTGCGGAAGGTATGGACAGCGCCGCGCGGCACGACAATGACGCCGCCTTCATCCAGTTCAACCCGGGTGCCGTTGCACCAGAAGGCGAAGCGGCCGGAGAGCACGCGGAAGAACTCTTCCTCGGCCTCATGCACATGGGGCGGCGGGCCTTCGCCCGGGGGAACCTCGACGTCGAAGACGCCAAGGCTCCCGCCGGTCTGGTCCGCGGTAATGCGGATGATGTGGCGGGTGCCGAAGGCATCGGCGATGGTGCCGGTGCCCGCGGGGGAGAAGGCGGCCATGTCGAAAGGTTTCATCTGAATCTCCGTTGAAAGATGTCTTGAAAGGACAGGTTTGAAAGTGCCCCTTCCCTAACGCGGCCGTTGGCGCATGATAAGCTTGGCGAATACCGCAGGATTGTCTGGATGATCTGACGAATGAAAACGGTAGATCCGATGCACGGGGTGACAGCCTTTCTGGCCGTAGCCGAACATCAAAGCTTTACCGCAGGTGCTGCCGCGCTGGGGCTGACGCGGGCCACGGTCAGCGCGCAGGTGGCCGAGCTGGAGGCGCGGCTGGCGGTGCGGCTTTTGCACCGCTCCACCCGGTCTGTCCGACTGACGCAGGCGGGGCAGGCGTTCCGCGACCGGCTGGCCGATCTGCCGGAGCGGCTGGCTTTGGCCGAACACGCCGCCCGGGCCGAGCAGACTGTGCCCGAGGGGCGGCTGCGGGTGACGGCACCGCCCGACCTGTCACAATGGTTTCTGGTGCGTTGGGTGGCCGAGTTTCTGGCGGCGCATCCCGCCATCACCATCGAGCTGGAACTATCGAATACCGCGCGCAAGCTGATCGAGGACCGCTTCGATCTGGCGATCCGCGGCACATTGGCGCTGGAGCCGAACCTGATCACGCGGCAACTGGGCGTGTCGCGGCTGGCGACCTGCGCGCATCCCGCCTATCTGGCCGCGCGGGGGCGGCCGCAGCGGCCGGAGGACCTGTCGGGCCATGACCTTCTGCACTTTTCCCATCTGCGCAAGGGGCGGATCTGGACCATGACCCGCGGCGACGAGGTGGTCGAGGTTCCGATCGCCCCCCGGCTGGAGCTGAACGACGGCTGGGCGCTGCGGCTGGCGGCGCTGGAAGGTGCGGGGATCTGTCAGCTGCCGCTGTTCGTGGTGGGGCAGGATTTGCACGAGGGGCGGCTGGAAGAGATCCTGCCCGACTGGTCACCCGGGAAGGTGCCGCTGCATGCGGTCTATCCCGACAACCGGCTGATCGCACAAAAGGTGCGGGCCTTCGTCGCCTTTCTGGCAGCGAAGGCCCGCGGAGAGGCTGATCTGAATTCCGGCTGATCAGAGCGGGCTGCGGTAGGTCACCCGGCGGACCGATCCGGTCTTCGACCGCATTAGGATGGTTTCGGTGGTGATCCAGCCCGGTTCGCGCTTGATGCCGGTCAGAAGCGAGCCGCTGGTCACGCCGGTTGCCGCAAAGATCACATCGCCGCGGACCAGATCGTCGCGCGTATAGACGCGGTCGAAATTGGTGATGCCGGCCTTTCTGGCGCGGGATTTCTCGTCCTCATTGCGGAACAGCAGCTTGCCGAAGAACTGCCCGCCCATGCATTTCAGCGCCGCCGCGGCCAGAACGCCCTCGGGCGCGCCGCCGGAGCCCATGTACATGTCGATGCCCGTCACCTCGGGTTCGGCGCAATGCATGACGCCGGCCACATCGCCGTCGGTGATCAGCCGGATCGCCGCCCCGGTGGAGCGGATCTCGGCGATCAGCGCCTCATGCCGCGGGCGTTCCAGAACGCAGACGGTGATGTTCTCGGTCGAGACGCCCTTGGCGGCGGCAAGGGCCGACACCCGCTCGGACGGGGTCATGTTCATCGTGACGGTGCCGGTCTTGTAGCCCGGGCCGATGGCCAGCTTTTCCATATAGGTGTCCGGCGCGTGCAGCAGCGTGCCTGCGGGGGCCATGGCGATCACGGTCAGGGCGTTCGGCATGTCTTTGGCGGTCAGCGTGGTGCCTTCCAGCGGGTCCAGCGCGATATCCACTGCCGGGCCGTTGCCGGTGCCGACCTTTTCGCCGATGTACAGCATCGGGGCCTCGTCCCGCTCGCCCTCGCCGATCACGACCGTGCCGTCGATGTCCAGAAGGTTCAGCTGGTCGCGCATGGCGTTGACCGCAGCCTGATCGGCGGCCTTCTCGTCGCCGCGGCCGATAAGGCTGGCCGAAGCGATGGCGGCTGCCTCGGATACGCGGGCAAGGCCAAGAGACAGCAGACGGTCCTGAAATTCGGCTTTATCGGCCATGTCGCACTTCCTGAAATGTTGGGCGTTCGTCCCGGGATTAGCGGGGCCGGACCCGTGCTGCAAGAAGTGTTGCGCTAACGGCGGGCTGTCAGGGGCTGGCTGCGGCGGAAAGGCCCGCCAGAGAGGCGGTGACCGCTTTGTCAGGGTGCCGCCGCATGGCAGACAAGGCACAGCTTGTTGCCGTCGGGGTCGCGCAGATAGGCGCCATAATAGTCGGGATGATAGCCGGGGCGCAGGCCCGGCGCGCCTTCGTCCCGGCCGCCAAGCGTCAGGGCCAGCGCATGCAGCCGGTCCACCGTGGCGCGGTCGGGGGCCATGAAGGCCACCATCGCGCCATTGCCGGGCGCGGGGGCTGCACCGTCAAAGGGGGTCGTGATGATGAACAACGGGCGCCCGCCCGCCGCGGGCTGCCAGATCGCCCAAGGCTTTGCGGGGTCGATGATCCGCTCCCGCTGGTCCAGACCCGCCATCAGCGGCCGCCAGAACGCCAGCGCCCGGTCGAAATCCGAAATCCCGACCGTGACATGGCTGAACATTCAGACCTCTTCGATACGGATGGCGACCGGACGGTCCACCAGAACCCCGGTCTGGCTGAACTGCGACAGCGCATGTTCGATGTCCGCCGGGCTGGCCTTGTGGGTGACGATCAGGACGATGGCGTCGTCATCCTCCTGATCTTCGCGGTTGATCTGGCGCATCTGGTCGATCGAGATGCCCGCCTCGCCCAGACAGGTGGCGATCTTGGCCAGTGCGCCGGGTTTGTCCAGCAACGCCATGCGCAGGTAATAGGGCGCGGGGGTTGCCGCGCGGGCGGGCACTGCCGGGGTCAGCTGCGTCGCGGGAATGCCGAAGACCGGGCGCACGAAGCCGCGGGCGATGTCGATCACATCGCCCATCACCGCGCTGGCGGTGGGGCCCATGCCCGCACCGGGGCCGCGCAGCACGATCTGCCCGACCGAGTCGCCCTCCAGCACCACCATGTTGGTGCCGCCCTGCAGCTGGCCCAGCGGGCTTTCGGCGGGGACAAGGCAGGGGGTCATCCGCTGTTCCAGCCCGCGGCCGGTCATCTGCGCCACACCCAGAAGCTTGATGTGATAACCCATGTCGTCGGCGAGGTTGATGTCGTCGATGGAGACATTGCCGATCCCCTCCAGCTCGACCGCGTCAAAGGCCACGCGGGTGCCGAAGGCGATGGAGGAGAGGAGCGACAGCTTGTGGCCCGCGTCGATGCCCCCCACGTCAAGGTTGGGGTCGGCCTCCAGATAGCCCAGCTGCCGGGCCTCTTCGAACACGGTTTGATAGGGCAGACCGGCGGCCTGCATGCGGGTCAGGATGTAATTGCAGGTGCCGTTCATTACACCCATGACGCGTTTGATGCGGTTGCCGGCCAGCCCCTCGGTCAGCGCCTTGATCACGGGGATGCCGCCGGCCACCGCGGCTTCGAACCGCAGGGCCACGCCCCTGGCCTCGGCCGCTTCGGCCAAAGCCTGCCCGTGATGGGCGAGCAGCGCCTTGTTCGCGGTCACCACATGCTTGCCCGCGGCCAGCGCCGCCTCGGTCGCGGCTTTCGCGGGGCCTTCATGGCCGCCCATCACCTCGACGAAGACATCCACATCATCGCGGGTGGCCAGCGCGACCGGGTCCGTCTCCCAGGCGAAAGCCGACAGGTCGGCATCGCGGTTCTTCGCGCGGTCACGGGCGGAAACGGCGGTGATTACCACCGGGCGCCCCGACCGGGCGGCGACCAGCGCGGCCTCGCGCTCCAGAATCTTCACCACGCCGATCCCCACGGTCCCAAGACCCGCAAGACCAAGGCGAAGGGGTTGGGACGACATGGGGAAACCTCTCGGGTCGGGGATCTTTGCCGAGGGTGTTAGCCGTTCGGCCCGCGAGGTGCAACGTGGCGCAAAGCGCGGGGGCGCGGGTTCAGGGCGCGGCGCGCAGGGCGGCGGCGCGGGCGCGCAACCGGGCCGCGCGGGCATCCAGTGCGGCGGCAGGGTCGGTGCTGGCGCCCGGCACCTGTGCCAGCACCTGATCCAGCGGCCGAAGCGCGGGCGGCGGCATGGCCGGGCCGGGCGGCGCCACCGCGTCCAGATCGGGCAGCGGCGCACAGGCCGCAACGGCCAGCAGCAGGGCAAGGGGGCAAAGGCGGTGCATCATCGCCGCGACCCTAGCGTGAACCGGGCCGCGGCGGAAGGGCCGCTTACATCGTGGCGGGGCAGGGCTGTTCGATCAGGCAGATCCTGCGGTAGAACCGCGGCCGGGTCACCACGAAATTGGTGAAGGTCTGCGGCGCGATCCCCACATCGAACAGGGGTTTGTAGTCGGTCTCCGTCTCGACGATGACCACGCTGTCATGATCGGCCATGATCGGGATCTTGCCGCGCAGCGGCACCATCTGCGCCGTGGTCAGCGAGGGCATCTCGTTCCCCGGAGAGCGCGAGAACAGCACGTAATGCCGGTTGTCGTCGCGGTCCCATTCGACGGAGGTGATGCGCACCTTCACATTGGGCGAGTTGGTGATCATCATTTCCATGACATCGTCCATGCCGTTCACGAAGGACAGGGGCACGTCATTCTGGCGCGAGATCAGGTCCGCCACTGCATAGCTGGCCTTCTGCGACTCGTTGATGGTGCGGAAGGCATCCCAATAGATGAACAGCGCCAGAAACGCCCAGATCAGGAGCGGCAGCAGAAGCAGGAATTCGGCCATGATGATGCCGTCTTCCTCGTCCCGGAACCGGCGCAAACGGTGAAGGATCGGATGCATATGGTGTCCTCAGCGCGGCTCGTTCACGACAACGGTGGCGGCGGCCAGCTGATACCCGCCCGTGCGGGAATCGGCGCGCAGTTCAAGGCCGATGCCGGTGGTCGGGAAAATCGGGTTCTGCAGGGTGCAGATGCGGACAAACATCGGCTGGTTCGCGCCGCCGTTCAGAACGGTGCCGGTCGTCTGCGCATTCAGGGTGCCGTTGCCGTCGCCGCAATAGAAGGCCGAAGTGTTGACCGACCAGGTGGTGGTGTTGATGGGTGAGACCCAGACCTTCAGATCCCGCTCGCAGTTGCGAAGGATGGGCGTTGCATTGCAGACCAGCGTGCGCAGCTGGCTGTGGGTGATCTGCGGGTAGCGCCCAAGCCGGTAGTCGCGCATCACGAGGTCCAGCCCGCGCTCCATCATGACGTGGCGGATCATGTAATAGCCCGCCTCGACCGAGGCCATGAAGATCATCAGCGTGGCGGGCAAAGCGATGGCAAATTCGATCGAGGCATTGCCGTCTTCGCGCCGCCACAGGCGGCGAAGGCCGCGCAGGAGGGCGGAACCCGTGCTCATTGCGTCAACCTCAGCTGGCTCAGGTTCGAGGCGATGGCGTTGAACGCCTTGGAGATGTTCAGGCCGGCCACGTCATAATAGTAGTTCGACAGGGGCGTGCTGACGCAGTCCTGAATGGCCGCCTTGCCGCCGTCCGGCGCCTCGAATGCGATGCCGTAGACCAGGATGTTCTTGGCCTTTGCCGCTTCGCAGATCGTGTCCAGCCGGCTGTCCATCTCATCGGTGCCGGTCAGGCTGCGGAAGGCCGCCATCGCATTGTTGAAATAGCTCGTCCGGGTCGAGGATGAGGTGCCCAGCGGGCGGGCAAAGAACTGCCATGCCACATATTGGACGCGGACCGTCTGCCAGAGATTCTGCCAGGTGGTGATCGAGGTGTTGGTGTAAACCGTGGTCGCCGGAACATAGCAGGCAGAGGTTCCCGGCGTGGTGCCGTTCCAGGGCCGCGAATGCCATGCTCCCAGATGGGGCACGTAATAGGGTCGGCTGTTGCAGATCGTGGTCGAGGTCGTCGAGGTGACCTTGCTGCTGAAGAATATCGAGTAGTTGTTGTCGGTCGCCCGCCAGATCTGGTAGCCGCCGCTTCCGGGCGAGGGCACCGATCCGGTGGCCGATCCGGTGCGGTAGCCGGTGTTGAACCGCTCCTGCTCGAAATTCTCGCCGTCCGTCATCAGCACGATGACCTTCATCGTCTGCTGGTCGACGGGTGTGGACGGGGTCGAATAATTTGCCGGACGGTTAGCAAAGTAAGAGGGCACCAGCCCGGCGGTCGCCATGGATTGGGTGACAGGACGGGTGGACGGATCCAGAAGCGCCGTGCCCCATTTCATGCCAAGGTCGATCGAGGTCGCGCCGATGGCCACCAGCCCGTCGATCTGCGCCTTCAGCGTGGTGCGGTTGTTGTTGTGCAGCCGCACGATATTGGCAGCCACCGGCTGGCACCAGACGTTCGAGTAAAGCGCCCGGTTGCTGTCATAGGTCAGCGTGGCATAGCTGGTGTTGTTCCATGCCACATAAGAGGTGGTCTGGTTCGTCGACGACCAGCTGTCGGCAAAGGGCGTCTGCGGAAAGGCCGTGGTGCGCGACAGTTCGGTGGAATCGTAGGTCGAGGTCGGCAGGTCCAGGCAGAACGAATTCGCGTAGCTGTGGGTATCGTTTGCGCTGAACCGGCTGAACAGCGCGGACCCCAGGTTCACCTGACCGTTATAGGGCACGATCGCGATCGAAATCTTGTTCTCGGTATCCTTCATCAACACGGTGTCGACGAATTCCTTGGCCGCGGTCTTCAGGTTCGCGATCCGCGTCGCGCTGTTGTACATCGACCCCGAGATATCGAGGACGAGCGCGATCTCCACATTGTTGACGCGCTGTTCGGCTTGGCTTGCATTCACCGATTGCAGATAGGGAATGTCCATCAGGTGCATGAAGTAGTTCTTCGAGCTGACCGTCGCATCGGCCGAGACGATCCGGTAGTTGATGCCTTCGGTCACGGTCACGGAATCGAGCTCCTGCCCGAGCGCGGCCTTCCTGAAATAGTCGCGCACCACATCCTCGGGCCGCAGCGATTTTTCCAGCAGGTTCGCGGCGGCCAGCGTGGCGCGGTCCATTGTGTTCTGCACCGCAACCCGGCGCGTCTCGTAGCGCATGACATCGACGGCAAGGCCGCCGATCATCAGCATCAGGACGAAGAAGATCAGGATATGCGGGGCCATGACCCCGTCTTCCGCCCGGGCAAAGCGCCGCAGCGCGCCGGTTCTCTTTCCTGTCGGCGCCATGCGCCCCTTCGTCTTGCCAATCCCGGTCATGTCGCACCCGTTGCAGAACCGGCCCCGGACCTGCCGGGGCGTCACCAAGGCCCGAATAGGCGCGTTGCGTCGGGCGGAAATAAGGCAGGCTGCGGGCAGGGTGCCGTCTTTCCGGTGGCCGGGAAACAGGCGCTGCGTCACAGCACTGATTGTGCCGTGCAAGGCAACGATGGGCCACAATTCCGGGTTGATCCCGGGCCGCAGAAACCGAATCAGTTTTATGGATCGGCGGCTATTCTGACGTGCGCTGCATAGTTATTCCGGCGCACACTGCATGGTTATTCAGCAGATCGCCCGGTTCCGCGCCGATCTGCAAAGGGCTAGACTTCCCGTGACACCGCCGATCCGCGGCGGGTTACAGGGAGGATGCGCATGACCAACCCGCAGCTTCAGGAACCGAGTTTCCGGGAGTCCGTCGATCTGATGTTCAACCGCGCGGTGCGGCTGATGGATCTCAGTCCCGGGCTTGAGAACAAGATCCGCGTCTGCAATTCCACCTATACCGTGCGTTTCGGCGTGCGGCTGCGCGGCAAGATCGAGACGTTCACCGGCTATCGTTCCGTCCATTCCGAGCATATGGAGCCGGTCAAAGGCGGTATCCGCTATGCGCTGACGGTGCATCAGGACGAGGTGGAGGCCCTTGCCGCGCTGATGACCTACAAATGCGCTTTGGTCGAGGCGCCGTTCGGCGGCTCGAAAGGCGGGCTCTGCATCGACCCCCGGCAGTGGGACGACCATGAGCTGGAACAGATCACCCGCCGCTTCGCCTATGAGCTGATCAAGCGCGACCTGATCCACCCGGCGCAGAACGTGCCCGCCCCCGACATGGGCACGGGCGAGCGTGAGATGGCCTGGATCGCCGATCAATACGCCCGGATGAACACCACCGACATCAACGCCAAGGCCTGCGTCACCGGCAAGCCGCCACATGCGGGCGGCATTCAGGGCCGGGTCGAGGCGACGGGCCGCGGCGTGCAATATGCCCTGCGCGAATTCTTCCGCCACCCCGGGGATGTTGCGGCGGCCCATCTGTCCGGCATTCTGGCGGGCAAGCGCGTTGTGGTGCAGGGCCTTGGCAATGTGGGCTATCACGCCGCCAAGTTCCTGTCCGAAGAGGACGGTTGCAAGATCACCGGCATCATCGAACGCGACGGCGCTTTGGTCGATGAGGACGGGCTGAACGTCGAGGAGGTGAAAGCCTGGACACAGGCCCATGGCGGGGTGAAAGGCTTCCCCGGCGCCACATGGGTCGAGGACGGTGCCTCGGTGCTGGAGGCCGACTGCGACATCCTGATCCCGGCCGCAATGGAAGGCGTGATCCACCGCGGCAATGCCGACCGCATTTCCGCACCGCTGATCATCGAGGCGGCGAACGGCCCGATCACCTTTGGCGCCGATGAGATCCTGCGCAAGAAGGGCACGGTCATCATCCCCGACATGTATGCCAATGCCGGCGGCGTCACGGTCAGCTATTTCGAATGGGTCAAGAACCTATCCCACATCCGCTTTGGCCGGATGCAGCGCCGGGCCGAGGAGGCGCGCTCGCGCCTGCTGGTCGAGGAGCTGGAACGGCTGTCGGCGGACAAGGGGCTGGGCTGGACGCTGGCCGCCGATTTCAAGGACAAGTTCCTGCGCGGCGATGATGAGCTTGCGCTGGTCCGCTCCGGCCTCGATGACACGATGCGCACGGCCTATCAGTCGATGCGCGAGGTCTGGCACGGCCGTGACGATGTCGAGGATCTGCGGACGGCGGCTTATATCGTCGCCATCAGTCGCGTGGCGCAGACCTATCGGTCCAAGGGTCTGTGACCTGCGCGGGGGCGGCGGCCGGAACCGGCGGGCCGGGGGCGGGGTTGTTCCGGAGTAAGACCCCGTAACCCGTTTCCCCGTCCAAAGGACCCAGATCATGGCCCAGAAATCCGCTGCTGCCCCCGCTGCCCCGTCTTCCATGAAATCCTCTTTGAAGGCCCGCCTGAAGACGCCCACCGATCTGGGCGACAATGCGGTCAAGGATATCTGCGCTGCGCTGAACGGCCTTCTGGCCGACAGTTTCGCGCTGTATCTGAAGACCAAGAACTTTCACTGGCATATCTCCGGCCCGCATTTCCGCGATTATCACCGGATGCTGGACGACCATGCCGCCGAAATCCTTGGCGCCACCGATGACATTGCCGAGCGTGCCCGCAAGATCGGTGGCCAGTCGCTGAAATCGGTGAACCAGATCGCCAAGATGACCCGGGTGAAGCCGAACGAGGCCGATTTCGTCGAGCCCGCCGACATGCTGGCCGAGCTGATGGAGGACAACCGGGCCTATGTGGTGGCGCTGCGCGAGGCGCATGACCTGTGTGATGAACATGGCGACATCGGCAGCGCCAGCCTGATCGAAGACTGGATCGACGCCACCGAAACCCGTGTCTGGTTCCTGTTCGAAACCCTGCGTCCGGCGATGAGCGGTGGCCACTGACGCCATACACTCCCGCTGTCTCTTGTGACGACCATGCCTCACTTGCGCCGCCGCAGGCTTGCCCCGCGGCGGCGTTTGTACTACGGATGTTCTCTTTTTATTCCGGAGCACAGCATGACCGTCTTCCATTGTCACATTGCCGTTTCCCTTGATGGCCGGATCGCCCGCCCCGATGGCGGGGTCGAGGATTGGCTGGTGGCCGATTATCCGCCCGAAGGTCTGGGGTTCGAAGAGTTCTATGCCGGGGTCGGCGCCATCGTGATGGGCCGCGGCACCTATGACGCGATTGCCGGGCATGACTGGCCCTATGCCGACAAAACGGTCACCGTCCTGACCTCGCGCCCGCTGCCGGCGCCCCTTCCGCCCGGCGTGCGGCAGCGGTCGGGCGATCTGGCCGCCGTGGTGGCAGAGCTGGAGGCCGAGGGCCATGCCACCGTCTGGGTCGAGGGCGGCGGGCAGGTGATCCGCGACATGCTGGCGCTCGGGCGGCTGGATGTGCTGGAAATGGCGGTGATCCCGGTCGTTCTGGGTGCGGGTATCCCGCTGTTTCCGACCGGCACGGCGGAAACGGCATGGGATCTGGATTTTGCCCGCCCGTGGCGCAAGGGCGCGGTCCATGTGAAGTACCGCCGCCGCCCGGCCGGCTGATCCCCGCTTGCCGCCGGCCGCGCGCCATCCGCGACGCGGAATGTCGCCACTGGCAAAGGTTTCGCCGCCCACCCCTTGAATAGTGCGCGCGACCCCGGTTTGATGGCCGGGTCACAAGGGGCGATGCGATGCGTTATTCCGGCTGGAAAGTCTTTGCCGAAGGGCTGCGCGGCAACCGCGGCTGGAAACCGGCGTGGCGGGATCCTGCGCCGAAGGCCGAATACGATGCGGTGATCATCGGCGGCGGCGGGCATGGCCTGTCCACCGCCTATTATCTGGCGAAGAACCACGGGCTGACCAATATCGCCGTGCTGGAAAAGGGCTATCTGGGCGGCGGCAATGTCGGACGAAACACCACCATCGTGCGCGCGAACTACTTCCTGCCGGGCAACAGCGAATTCTACAGCCACAGCCTGAAGCTCTGGGAAGGGCTGGAGGCCGATCTGAACTACAACGTGATGCATTCGCAGCGCGGGCTGATCAACCTCTTCCACTCGGACGGCCAGCGCGACGCCTTTGCCCGCCGCGGCAATGCGATGATCAATCAGGGCGATGATGCGGTGCTGCTGGACCGCGACGGCGTGCGCGATCTGCTGCCCTGGCTCGACTTCGAACAGACCCGCTTTCCCATCTATGGCGGTCTGCTGCACCCCCGCGGTGGCAGCGCCCGGCATGATGCGGTGGCCTGGGGCTATGCCCGCGGCGCCGACCGGCGCGGCGTGGACCTGATCCAGAACTGCGAAGTCACCGGCATCGACATCGAGGGCGGAAAGGTCACCGGCGTGCAGACCACCCGCGGCCCGATCCGGGCAAAGAAGGTGGGAATGGTGGCCGCCGGACGCTCCGGTCAGGTGGCGGCCATGGCAGGGATGCGCATTCCGGTGGAAAGCCATATCCTGCAGGCCTTCGTGACCGAGGGGCTGAAGCCCTGCATCGACCATGTCATCAGCTTTGGCATGGGGCACTTCTACATCAGCCAGTCCGACAAGGGCGGCCTCGTCTTTGGCGGCGACCTTGATTTCTATGCCTCTTATGCGCAGCGCGGCAATCTGCCCATGGTGGAACACGTCATGGAGGCGGGCATGACGCTGATGCCGATGATCGGCCGCGCCCGCGTGCTGCGCAGCTGGGGCGGCATCATGGACATGACGCCCGATGGCAGCCCCATCATCGACAAGACCCATATCGACGGGCTCTACCTCGATTGCGGCTGGAACTATGGCGGCTTCAAGGCCGTGCCGGCCTCGGGCTGGTGCATGGCGCATCTGATGGCCACCGACAGCCCGCATGATTATGCCAAACGCTTCCGCCTTGACCGCTTCCGCACCGGCCATCTCCTCGACGAGGAAGGCACGGGCAGCCAGCACAACCTGCACTGACATGGCCCGCAACGCCCGACCCCTGCGCCCCGCCGCGCCGACAGATGCCTCCGGCGGGGATATTTATGCCAGTATGAAAGCCCTTTCAGACTGGTCCAAATATCCCGGGGTGAGGGCGAAGCCCGAGGGGCAGCGCCCCTTTGCCCGGCCCGCGAAGGAGACCGACCGATGCGCCTGAAATGCCCTCTTTGCGGCGACCGTGACCGGCGGGAGTTCTATTATTACGGCGCCTCCGATTATCTGGATCGCCCGGCGGCGGCGGCCCCGCTGGCGGATTGGGACAATTACCTGCATCTGCGCGACAACCCCGCCGGGGTGACGCGGGACCTCTGGTATCACGAACAGGGCTGTGCGCAGTGGCTTATGGTCACCCGCAACACGGTGACGCATGACATTTCCGCCGTGGAACTGGTGGCGGGCAGGGGCGGCAAATGAGGATCGACGGCAAGGGCATCATCGACCGCAGCCGCCCTTTGCGGTTCCGCTTTGACGGGCGGGACTACACCGGGTTCAAGGGGGACACGCTCGCCTCGGCCCTTTTGGCCAACGGGGTACGGCTGGTCGGGCGCAGCTTCAAATATCACCGCCCCCGCGGCATCCTGACCGCGGGGTCCGAAGAGCCGAACGCGCTGGTCGGTGTCATCGGCAAGACCAACCAGACCCCGAATGTCCGCGCCACCATGCAGGAGGTGTTCGAGGGGCTGGAGGCGCAGAGCCAGAACCATCTGGGCAGCCTGCGCCACGACCTGCTGGCAGTGAACGACCTGCTGTCCCCGTTCCTGAGCGCGGGGTTCTATTACAAGACCTTCATGTGGCCGCGGGCCTTCTGGGAAAAGCTGTATGAACCCGCGATCCGCCGGGCGGCGGGGATCGGCCGGCTTTCGGGCAAGCATGACGAAGGCGCCTATGAAAAGGCCTGGGCGCATTGCGACCTTCTGGTGATCGGCGCGGGGCCGTCGGGGCTGATCGCCGCGCTGACCGCCGCGCGGGCGGGGGCGGATGTGGTGCTGGCCGAGGAGCAGCCGGTGCTGGGCGGGCGGCTTCTGTCCGACCGCGGGCTGATCGGGGGCGAACCGGCGGCGCAATGGGTGGCCGCGGTGGAGGCAGAGCTGCGCGCCCTGCCGAATGTCCGTATCCTGACCCGCACCACTGTGACCGGCGCCCATGACCACGGCACCTATGCCGCGCTGGAGCGGGTGGGCCTGCACCGCGCCGCGCGTCCGAACCTGCCGCGCGAATGCTTCTGGCGCATCGTCGCGCCGCGGGTGATCCTCGCCTCCGGCGCGCTGGAACGCCCGATCGCCTTTCCGATGAATGACCGGCCCGGTGTGATGATGGCCTCCGCCCTGCGGACCTATCTGAACCGTTTCGGCGTGGTGCCGGGCAAGCGCGTGACGCTGTTTGCCGCCAACGATGCCGCCCGTGCCGCCGCGCGCGACCTGATGGCCGCGGGCGTGCAGGTGGCCGCGATCATCGACCCGCGGCCCGATGCCAGCGCGGTGGAGGATTGCCCCGTGCATCTGGGGGCCGAGGTGATCGACACCCAGGGCCGCCACGGCCTGTCCTCGATCACCGTCCGCAAGGGCGCCGAGACCTTCCGGATCGAGACCGATTGCCTTGGCATGTCCGGCGGCTGGAACCCCACGCTGCATCTGACCTGCCATATGAACGGCCGCCCGCGCTGGAGCGAGGATCTGGCCGCCTTCGTCCCGATGGAAGGCGCTGTGCCCGGGCTGGTGGCTGTGGGTGCCGCGAATGGCAGTTTCTCGACCCATGGCGCGCTGACGACCGGCCGGGCCGCTGCCGAAAAGGCGCTGGAGGCCATTGGCCGAAAGCCCGTTGAGGCAGCCCTTCCGGCCGCTGAGGATACGCCCTATGCCCACCGGGCCGTCTGGACGGTGGAGGGGCCGAAAGGTGCGCGGGGCCGCGCCTGGCTCGACTTTGCCAATGACGTGACGGTGAAGGATGTGCAGCTGGCCGCGGCGGAAAACTACCGCAGCGTCGAACATATGAAGCGCTACACCACGCAAGGCATGGCGCCGGATCAGGGCAAGAATTCCAATGTGGCCGCGCTGGCGGTGCTGGCCGATGCGACGGGCCGCGGCATCCCGGAGACGGGGACGACCACCTTCCGCCCGCCCTATACGCCGGTGTCGATCGCCGCCATGGGGGCTGGTGGCCGGGCCGAAGGCTTTGCGCCGCAACGGTTTCTGACCAGCGATCAGGCCAGCCGCGACCGGGGCGCGCCGATGATCGAGGCGGGGCTGTGGTATCGCCCCAGCTATTTCCCGAAGCCGGGAGAGACGACATGGAAAGAGGCCTGCGACCGTGAGGTCGCCATGGTCCGCAATGCCGTGGGGGTCTGCGATGTCTCGACCCTGGGCAAAATCGACATTCAGGGCCGCGATGCCGCGCGGTTTCTGGATTTCGTCTATACCAACACTTTCTCGACCCTGCCGGTCGGAAAGGTCCGCTATGGGCTGATGCTGCGCGAAGACGGGCTTGTCTTCGACGACGGCACCTCCGCCCGGCTGGGAGAAAACCACTTCCTGATGACCACCACCACCGCTGCGGCGGGGCCGGTGATGCGGCATCTGGATTTCGTGCATCAGGCCTTTTGTGCCGGTTGGGACCTGCGGTTCGTCAGTGTTACCGAAAGCTGGGCGCAGTTCGCCGTGGCGGGGCCGAAGGCGCGGGCGCTCCTCGATTCCCTGCTGGAAGTGCCGGTGGACCTGCCCTTCATGGGCTGCGGTCCCACCCGGATCGGCGGGGTGGAGGGGCGGCTCTTCCGCATCTCGTTCAGCGGGGAAGAGGGCTATGAGATCGCCGTTCCCACCCGCTATGGCGAGGCTCTGTTCCGCGATCTGGTCGCCCGGGCCGAGACGATGGGTGGCGGCCCCTACGGGATGGAGGCGCTGAACGTCCTGCGCATCGAAAAGGGCTTCATCACCCATGCCGAGATTCACGGGCGGACCACCGCCTTTGACATCGGCATGGAGAAGATGGTCAGCGCGAAGAAGGACTGCATCGGCAAGGCCGCGGCCACGCGCCCCGGGCTTTGGGGGCCGGAGCGGGAGCAGCTGGTCGGGCTGAAGGCCAAGGGGCCGATCACCGCGGGGGCGCATCTCTTCCGCCCCGGCTTTGCGGTCGAGCGCGAGAATGATCAGGGCTATGTCACCTCGGTCTGCTGGTCGCCCACGCTGCAGGCCTGGCTGGGGCTTGCCTTCCTGACCGACGGCCGCGCGCGGCATGGCGAGACGATCCGGCTGGTGGACCACCTGCGCGAGATCGACGTGGAATGCGAGGTCTGCGACCCCGTGTTCCTGGACCCGGACGGAGGGCGGATGCGTGCCTGAACTGATCGCGAAAGGCCCGTTCGACGGGCAGGCCGAACGGACGAAGGCCGGGGTCACGCTGACCCCCTTGGCCGAGGGGCCGCTGTGGTCCGTTGCGCTGTTTCCCGGCGGGGCGAAGGGCGCGGCCAAGGCGCTGAAAGCCCTTGGGCTGGTTTTTCCGGCACCCGGGACATGGGCGCAGAACGGAGAGGCCCGGATCGTCTGGACCGGGCGGGATCAGGCGCTCTTGTCCGGGCCGCTGCCCGGCGGTCTGGACGGCCATGCCGCGGTGACGGACCAGTCCGGCGGTTGGGCGGGGATTGCGCTGTCCGGTCCTGCGGCGCGGGCGGCGCTGGCGCGGCTGGTGGCGCTGGACCTGCGGCCCGCGGTCTTCGGCCCGGGGCAGGCGGCGCGCTGCGGGCTGAACCATGTGCCCGCGGTGCTGATCTGCACCGGGGCGGAGGCGTTCGAGCTGCGGGTGTTCCGGTCCATGGCCCGGACGGCATGGCACGAACTGGCGCAGGTGCAGGACCATCTGGAGGCCCGCGCGGGCTGAACAAGCGCGCCGGGGGCGCTGCCCCCGTCCTTGCGTTCCGCAAGGACTCCCCCGGGATATTTGGGCAAACTGGAAAGAGGAATGTTCCGTCCCGGGCTGCGGGCGGAGGCGGTTTTCATCGGCAGGAACCGGCCAAAGGGGAATTTGTCACTGGCGTGTCGTCTGCGGCATGTTTACACGGTTTCTGAAAGTTCGTTTCAGGAAAGCTGAAAATGTCGCCCGACGGTCAGACCCTTCCCCCCGATTGCCATGCCGCCGAACCGATCCCCGAGGCCGCCCGGGCCGAGATCGACCGGCTGCTGAGTTCGGGGGATCTGTTCCGCTACACTGCGCCCAAGGATGCGCCGGTGGCGCTGCTGGAGGCGGAATTCGCCGAACTGATGGGGGTGCGTTATGCGCTGGCGGTCTCGTCCTGTTCCGCCGCATTGTTCCTGTCGCTGAAGGCGCTGGACCTGCCGCGTGGGGCGAAGGTGCTGATCCCGGCGTTTACCTTCGCCGCCGTGCCCTCGGCCGTGGTTCATGCCGATTGCGTGCCGGTTCTTGTCGAAGTAGGTGACAACTACCGCGTGGACATGGCCGATTTCGCCGCCAAGCTGGACGAGGCGCAGGCGGTGATGATCAGCCATATGCGCGGCCATACCAGCGATATGGATGCGATCCTTGCGCTGTGCGATGCCCGCGGCATTCCGGTGGTCGAGGATGCGGCGCATTCGCTGGGCACGCTGTGGGGCGGGCGCAAGATCGGCACCATCGGGCGCGTCGGCTGTTTCAGCTTTCAGTCCTACAAGATGGTGAATGCGGGCGAAGGCGGGATGATGATCACCGACGACCCGGAGATTGCGGCCCGCGCGATCATCATGTCCGGCGCCTATGAGGACAACTGGAAGAAACACCCGGGGCTTCAGAACAGCTTTGGCGCCTGGCAGAACAAGCTGCCGCTCTATAACCTGCGGATGCAGAACCTGTCCGCCGCGGTGATCCGCCCGCAGCTGCCCGCGCTGGCGGGGCGAGTAGAGCGGGGCCGTGCCGGGCATGACCGGGTGGCGGCGCAGCTGAACACCAGTGCCTGGCTGTCGGTGCCCGAGGCTTTGGCCCCGGAGCTGCGCGCGCCCGACTCGATCCAGTTCAACCTGACCGGTGACTGGACCGATGACGAGGCGCGGGCCTTCCAGCGGGCGGCCAAGGCGCGCGGCGTCGGCGTGCAGGTCTTCGGGCTGAGCGAGGGAAATGCGCGCGCCTTCTGGAACTGGCAGTTTCTGGGCGACCAGCCCGATCTGCCGCAGACTCGCGCCATGCTGATGCGGGCCTGTGACGTGCGGCTGCCGGTGCGGCTGACCGATGCGGAGCTGGATTTTATTGCAGGCGCCGTGCTGGCCGCCGTGCAGGATGTGAAGGCCTAAGAAGCGTCAGGGGGCGAGCGTCAGCCGCCCCTCAAGCCAGGGCCAGTCGCGCAGGGCGGGGCCGATGACCTCGGCTCCGATCAGCTGGCGCAGCCGGACGGCCACCAGCCCCGGCAGATCGCGCAGCACACCCGCGCGGGCCGACAGCGACAGGCTGCGGCTGAAGGGCGCGAAGGGCAGGGGCCGCAGGTCCACCTCATGCCGGAACCGCCGCGCGCGATGGAGCGCAAGGGGCGTCAGGATTGCCCAGCCCTCTCCAGCGGCGACCAGCGAGAGAATGGCGTGATAGCTGTCCAGTTCGAACCGCGCGGCGGGGGCGATGCCTTCGCGCGCCAGATGGGCGGCGATCTGGCGCCCCATCAGCAGCCGGGCGGAATGGTGGATCATCGGCAGGGTGGCAGGATCGGCGCCGCGGGGCACGACGGCCAGAAACGGCTCGGTCAGCAGGGCATGCACTTCGCGTCCGTCGGGGCCGGGGCTGTCGGCGGGCAAATCGGCGGCGACGACCAGATCCAGCGCCCGCGTTTCCAGCTGGTCCAGCAGGCGGTGCGAGGGGCCGGTGTCCAGAAGGAACCGGCAACCGGGCAGATCGGTCGCCAGACCGGACAGAAGGCGCGGGGTCACATCCGCCTCGAAATCCTCGATCATGCCAAGGCGCAGGGTGGTCAGCCCGGCCAGATCGGCGCGGGCCAGTTCGGCGCGTGCCTCCTGCGCGGCATTCAGCATGGTCTGGGCGTGGCGGCGGAACATGGCGCCCGCGGGCGTGGTCCGCACCGGCCGCGCGCCGCGGTCCAGAAGCGTGGCGCCAAGCGCCACCTCCAATGCGGAAATCTGCTGGCTGACGGCCGAGGGGCTGACCCCAAGCCGCCGCGCCGCAGCTGAAATCGCGCCCTCTTCGGCGGTGGTCAGGAAGACCTCGATCCCCCAGAGCGAAACGCGGCCCTCTGGCTCAGCCATTCCGGGGGGTCAGAGCTTGGAGAGCTTCGCCTGAAGTTCGGCAAGCTGTTTCTTGATGTCGGCAATGTCGTCGGTCTTGCCTTCGCCTTCAGGCGCGGGGCCGGTCGATCCGGGCCAGCCCGGCATTCCGGGCATCCCCGGCATGCCGCTCATCATCGATTTCAGGAAGGCTTCCTGCTGTTTCCGCAGCGCCTCGAACCCCGGGATATTGACCATGGGGTTCGGGAAATGCGACAGGTTTTCCATCATCTTGGCCTGGCTTTCACGCAGCATGTCGAAGCTGGAGGCCAGAAATTGCGGCATGACCGCCTGCATTCCGGTCGCATAGCTGCGGACCAGATCGGTCAGCACATTCACCGGCAGGACATTTTCGCCCTTGGATTCATGCTCGGCCACGATCTGCAAAAGATACTGCCGGGTCAGGTCGTCGCCGGTCTTCAGATCGACGATCTGAACCTCGCGCCCCTTGCGGATGAAGCCGGCGATATCCTCCAGCGTCACGTAATCGGACGTTTCGGTATTGTAGAGGCGGCGGCTGGCATAACGCTTGATCAGCAGCGGCTTGTCGGTCTCGGACATCGCGGGCCTCCCCTCCGGCTTTGCGGTTGCAGAGAAGCTTAGGGCAGGGATGCAGCGAAAAGCAAGGCGCAGAAACGCCTTCGCCAAAAAGGCAGGGGCGGGCCCTTTGCAGGACCCGCCCGGGGTGGCGCTTCATCTGGGAGGAGAGGGACGTTGCGTACACCCGCCCGCGAAGATTACTTCGCGGCTGCAGCAGCCTTTTTCGCGACCGAGGTCACTTCGGCAGTGGCCTTCTTCACGGCGGCGGTGGCGTCTTCCGACACTTCCTTGCCGGCGGCCAGCATCAGCTCAACCGTTTCCATCTGGACCTTCTTCGCCACTTCGGCAAAGGCGGCCATGTTCTCGGCAGCCATTTCAGCAGCGGCCGAAGCGAAATCCGTCACCGATTTGGTGTAATCGGCCGGGTCAGCCTTGGCCTTCGAAATGTCCGACAGCTTTGCCAGCGTGTCCTTGGCCCATTTCGTGGTGATCTCGGTCGACTTCTCGGCAGCTTCCAGCGCGACCTTCGAGAATTTCTCGCCAAAAGCGGCCTGGGTCTTGAAGGCGTTCTGGAAGGCGGCGCTGTCCACCGGGAACGAAGCCATCATGTCCTGAAACACCTTGGTGAAGTCGGGGGTCTTGGTCATTTCATCATCTCCTGCGTCCGGGGTTCGCCCGTTTCCTGAGCCAGTATATACATGCTGCACCGCAGCATTTCAAGTCTCTTTCTGCAATGCAGCATTGCCGGAGCGCGATCCGGGGCAGGGGATACAAGCATGGGGCGAGTTGTCCGGATGTCCGTCTGCCAAGAGGCTGATCTTGCCCGAAGATCACCGAAAGACTGTCAACCTGCCTGCGGGTGCCGGAAAACAGGCCGCCGCCGCCCGGTCGGGGCGGCGGCGGGAATATGCCGGGAAAGCGGGACGAATCAACTGGCGGGAAGCGCGGTCTTTGCCACCACGTAACCACCCGGTGCGGGGGCCAGTGCGGGATGGACGCTGTCGCCGGGAATGCGTGCGGGCACCATGGCGCCGGATTGGGCGGCCAGCCATTTCCCCCAGCGGGGCCACCAGCTGCCCGCATGTTTCGTAGCCCCCGCCAGCCAGTCCTCGGGCGCGCCGGCCACCGGGGCCTCGCTGGTGTAATGGCCGTATTTGCCCTTGGACGGCGGGTTGATGATCCCGGCGATATGGCCCGATTCCGACAGGATGAAGGTCTTGTCCTTCGACCCCATCTGCTTCACCCCGTTAAAGCTGCCGCGCCAATGGGCGATGTGGTCGGTCTCGCAGGCGATGGCGCAGAGCGGCACCTTCACATCGCGAAGGCTGACCGGATGGCCCAGCACCGGGAATTCACCGCGGGCAAAGCCGTCGCGCTGGCAGAGGCCGCGGAGGTATTCCACCGCCATCTTCGCGGGCAGGTTGGTGCTGTCGCCGTTCCAGTACAGCAGATCGAAGGCGGGCGGCGCCTCGCCCATCATGTAGCTTTTGATCGCGGGCGTGTAGATCAGGTCGTTCGAACGCAGGAAGCTGAAGGTCCGCTGCATGAACAGCCGTGACAGCACGCCGTCCTGCGCCACCTGCCGTTCGATTCCGTCCACGAAATCGTCGGTCAGAAACACGCCCACCTCACCCGGGTCCGAGAAGTCGGTCAGCGTGGTGAAGAAGGTGGCGGATTTCACCGTCTTGTCGCCCGCCTTTTGCAGATGCGCCAGCGTCAGGCCCAGCGTGGTGCCCGCGATGCAATAGCCCACGGCGTTGATCTGCGGCTCTCCGGTGATGCGGCGCACCTCGGCCATGGCACGGAGATAGCCTTCGCGGATGTAGTCATCCAGCCCCACCTCGGCATAGCTGGCATCGGGGTTGACCCAGCTGACCACAAACAGGGTGAAGCCCTGATCCACGATCCAGCGGATCAGCGAATTCTGCGGCTTCAGGTCCATGATGTAGAACTTGTTGATCCACGGCGGAAAGATCAGCAGCGGCGTCTTGTGCACCGTCTCGGTCGTGGGGGAATACTGGATCAGCTCCATCATCCGGTTGCGGTAGACGACGGCGCCCGGTGCGGTGGCGATGTTGCCGCCCACGGTAAAGGCGTTGTTGTCCGCCAGCGTCACGATCATTTCGCCATGGTTGGCCTCGATGTCGCGGACAAGGTTCTCCAGCCCCTGAACAAGGCTTTCGCCATCCGTCGCCACCGCCTTTTCCAGCGCATCCGGGTTGGTGCCCAGAAAGTTGGTGGGCGAGAACATGTCCACGATCTGCCGGGCGAAATATTCCACCCGCTTGCGGTCCTCCGGCTCAAGGCTCTCCATGTCGCCCACGGCGGCGGTGATCGCTTCCGAATTCAGCTGATATTGCTGCTTCAGAAAGTTGAAATAGGGATGGGTGTCCCACAAAGGATTGGCAAAGCGCCGGTCCTTGGGGCCGGGGTCGGGCGGGGCCTTGAATTCTCCCTTTGCCAGCACCTGCTGCGCCTCGACGTAATGGGTCAGGGTCTTGCCCCAGTAATTGATCTGCTGCTCCAGCACGCGCGCGGGATTCTGCATCATTTCGGCCATGTAAGAGGCGGCGGCCTTCACATATACATCCGCGCCCGGGCCATTCAGCGCGGGATCATGCGGGCGGCGCTGTGTCAGGGCGGTGGTCAGCCGGGCCGACAACTCTTCCAGCCGGGCGAGATTTGCCTTCAGCCGTTCCGCACGGTCGGCCGGGTCCATATCTTTCCCGTATTCGGCAGTTGTCATAACAAAGTTTCCCCCCTAACATTGCTGCGCATGCAGCATCTGGCGCCGCCGACCGGCCGGGATGCTGCGGCACAGGGCCGGTTCGCCGGAGGTCAGGAGACGTCATGAAGTATATGGCCACCTATGATGTGATGGAAAGCGTCCGCAACACGAATGAGTGGCTGGGGGCGTCGGCCCGTGCTTTTGCCAGCTATCCGCTCTTCGGTCTGTCGCTCAATCCGATGCTGCCGCTCTTGGCCGCCTGGGGCGAGGTGACGGAACGGTCCTTCGGCCGCATGGTGGCCAAGCCGGACTGGGGCATCCGTTCGATCGTCGGCCCCGACGGGCAGGACCATCTGGTGGATGAGAAGGTGGTCGTCGAACGGCCCTTCGGCAATCTCCTGCATTTCTTCGTGCGCCGCCGCGCGCCGATGGCCCGCAAGATCCTCGTCGTGGCGCCGATGTCGGGGCATTATGCCACGCTGCTGCGCTCCACCGTGGCCTCGCTTCTGCCCGATGCCGATGTCTATGTGACCGACTGGCTGAACGCGCGCGACATTCCGGTCAGCGCGGGCAAGTTCGATGTCGAGGATTACACACTTTATATCGTGGATTTCCTGCGCCATCTGGGCCCCGACACCCATGTTGTCGCCGTGTGCCAGCCGGTGCCTCTGGTGCTGGCCGCCACCGCCTATCTGGCGGGTGAAGATCCGGATGCCCAACCGCGCAGCCTGACGCTGATGGGCGGCCCGGTCGACCCCGATGCCGCCGCGACCGAGGTGACGGATTTCGGCAACCGGGTGACCATGGGGCAGCTGGAACATCTGGCGATCCAGCGCGTCGGCTTCAAATACAAGGGTGCCGGGCGGCTGGTCTATCCGGGGCTGGCGCAGCTGGCGGGCTTCATCTCGATGAATGCCGAACGCCATGCCAAGGCCTTCACCGAACAGATCTTCAAGGTCGCGCAGGGGCAGGCGGGTGACCACGACGGCCACAACCGCTTTTACGATGAATATCTGGCCGTGATGGACATGACGGCGGAATTCTACCTCTCCACCGTGGAGCGGATCTTCAAGAACCGTGAAATCGCCCGCAACGAATTCGTGGTGGCCGGCAAGAAGGTGGACATCGGCGCCATCACCCGCGTCGCGGTCAAGATCGTCGAGGGCGAGAATGACGATATCTCCGCCCCGGGCCAGTGCCTTGCCGCGCTGGACCTGCTGACCGGCCTGCCGCCCGAAAAGAAAGCCCAGCATCTGGAGCCGGGGGCGGGCCATTACGGCATCTTCGCGGGCAAGAGCTGGCGGCTGAACATCCGCCCGCTGGTCCTGAAATTCATCGATGCGAATTCGGCTGCACCTGACACCGCCGTCACCCCCGAAACACCGCCTCCGGCCAAGAAGGCCAACAAGACCATCCGGCTGGCGGCGGGCTGAACCTGAACTGCGGCCGCGGGCGGTGAGGCCTGCCGCCGCGCGGCTTTGCTCGCTTCTCCACCGCCGCGGGCCGGGTCCTGCGGCGGTGCTATCCTTCAGATTTTGCGCCTCACCGGTCGTTGTTGCCGGGCGCCGTCAGCGGGTCAGAGCAGCGTTGACCGACCGCCCGGCCAGTGCTGCCCATCTTCCACTATGGTTTTCCATTTTGCCCCAAATATCCCGGGGGAGGGCCCCCGCAGGGGGACCGGGGGCAGCGCCCCCTACACGCTCAGCGTAAAAGCATCGGCCCGGCCAGAAAGACCGACAACGCGGCATTCACCGCCTCCGGCTGTTCCAGCTGCGGATGGTGGCCTGCATCCTCGATCACCTGCAGCTGGCCACAGGGCATCAGCGTTGCCAGAAACTCGGCCCGGCGCAGCGGAACCAGCGGGTCGCTGCGCCCGGCCAGAATCAGCCCGGGCACGCGGATGCGGCGCAGCGTCTTCTGCTGATCCGGCCGGCGCTGCACCGCGCGGGTCTGGCGCAGATAGACCTCCAGCCCCAGCCCAAGGCCCATATCCGCCAACAACCCGCGGATCTCCTGGCGCCATGGCGTCTCGGCCAGGGCATGCGCGGGCAGATCTGCCTCCAGCGCCGCTTCCAGCCGCCCGGTGCGCGCCAGCACCAGCCGTGCCTCGCGCTGTGCGGCAATCGCGGGCATTTCGGGCAACGGGTCCATCGCGACAAGGGCGATGCGGCTGACCCGTTCGGGCAGGCGCCGCAGGATGTCCACCGCCACATCGCCGCCCAGCCCATGGCCCAGCAGGGCGAACCGCTCGGGCAGGTCTGCCATCAGGCTCTTGCTCATCTGCTCCACGGTCTCGGCGCCCGAGGGCATCAGCAGGATGACAGGCCGGTCCTGCCCCAGCCCCACGATCTGCGGCAGGAACCCCCGCGCATCGGCCATGAATCCGGGCAGGATGACCAAGGGCTCGTTCACAACCGGCCCGCCCAGTTCAGGATCAGCGCGATCACCGCCTCGGTCTGGCCGGGCGACAGCACATCTCCGGCAAGGATATGGGACCAGGGGTCGTCCCCGGCGCTCATCCGCCGCTCCTCCACCTCGACCGCGCCACCCCAACCCGCGATGACGGGCGCAATGGCATCGGTGTCGATCACCTGATCCGCGGGCGCATAGAACACCAGAAGCGGCATCTTCGCGGCGCTGTAATCCTGTGCCCGTGCCTCGCGCATCAGGGCGGCCATCGGAAACAGCGCGGCGGTCGGATAGCGGGTGATCCAGTAGCGGGCATGATCGGCGTTCAGCGGCTCAAATCCGACGCTGCGTCCCACCAGAAGCGGCCCCCAGAGCCGGACGAAGGGCAGGTCAAGCAGCCGCCCCATCATAGGGCGCAGCCGGAAACTGGGCGAGAGCAGGACCACCCCCGCCATGGCGCGCGACAGCTCCGGATCGGTGGCGGCAATCGCGGCCAGCGTACCCCCGGTCGAGGTGCCGATCACCAGCACCCGGTCGCCGATGGCGCGGCCCACGGCCATGGCCTCGGCCATATCCTCGATCCAGTCGCCGGCGGCGGGCTCGGCCATCGCCTCGGGCGTGCGGCCATGCCCGGCCAACCGGGTGAAATAGAGATTGGCGCCAAGCGCGCGGGCCACCTCATCGGGGACGGGGCGGATTTCCTCGGCCGTGGCCGAAAAACCGTGGATATAGACGATGGAAAGCGGCGTCCGCACCCCCTTGCCCTTTGCCCAGAGGATGCGCTTTGCCGCGCCGGGGCGAATGTCAGGGAACTGCTGTTCGCTGATCTCCAGCCAGAGGTCGGGATCGTCACCCAGCACCTTGGCATCAAAGGCGATCTTGCGGTCCACCCCTTCGCGCGGGCCCAAGACCAGCAGCGCCGCCAGCGCCCCCATGCCCGCCAGCGCGATCCAGAGGGCGCGGCGCATCCGCTCAGACCCCGCGGGAAAGGTTGGCGACAGAGGCCGCGATCAGGGCCAGACAGTCCGGGGTGGAAAACCGGTGATCCGCGCCCTTGACCAGCGTCAGCCGGATGTCCGGCCCGGTCGCATGGTCCAGAATCCGCAAGGCCACCGCGGGGGGCACATCGGTGTCGGCGGTGCCCTGAAGAAAGCGGGCGGGAAAGGGCAGGGCGAGCGGGCTTTCCAGCACGAGGTTCTGCGCACCATCCTCGAACAGGCGCCGGGTGAAAACATAGGGCGTGTCGGAATAACCCGAGGGCAGTTCCAACCGCCCCGTCGTCCCGACCTCGGCGCGCTGCGCCTCGGTCAGCTCCTCAGTCCAGGTCCGCCGGGTGAAATCCGGCGCGGCAGCGATGCCCACCAGCCCGGCCACCCGCTCCGGCATCGCCCGGGCCAGCAGAAGCGCGATCCAGCCGCCCATCGAAGACCCGATCAGCACCTGCGGCCCTTCGGTCAACGCCTCGATCACGGCGCGGGCATCCGCGGCCCAGTCGCCGATCGAGCCGTCCTCGAACGCGCCGGAAGACTGGCCGTGACCGGAGTAATCGAAGCGCAGGAAGGCGCGGCCCCGGGCTTTGGCCCAGTCCTCCAGAAACACCGCCTTGGTCCCGGTCATGTCGGACCGGAAGCCGCCAAGGAACACGATCCCCGGTTCCGCCCCCGGCCCCGTGGCGGGCGTGCGGACATAGGCCAGACGGCGCCCCGCGGGCGAGGTGAGGAATTCGGTCATCTGCTCTCCTTCGCGGGCCTCTGGCGGGCCGCTTCTCGCTGCACCTGCAAAGCCTAGCAGAGCCGTGCCCGGCCCGCCAGCAGAACCCCGACGCCCGCCGATCACGACCCCGCAAGCCGTTGTCCCGGCCCACTCTCCCCCCCTTTATCTTGGCACAAATATCCTGCGGGGAGGTCCGGAGGGGTGCAAAACCCCTCCGGGCGTGCGGCAGGGGGCTTCAGCCGGAGCTGCGCGCCAGAACGCGGCTGATTTCATTGAAACTGCGTCCGCTTTCGGCTTGCCACTGGCTGAACGCGCTCTGGATCGCCTGCATGGCCTTGGCCGAGCCTGCCGATCCGGCGATCACGCCTTCTTCGGTCAGCCGGGCCAGCACGTCGCGGGTCAGGATGAAGCTGTCCTTGCCCATGAACCGCAGCATGTATTGCCCGGTGGTGCCGCCCAGCCGGCTGCCTTCGGTTGCAAGCCAGGCCAGAAGCCCGGTGAAATCCTGCCCGGGCCAGTCGGCGACGCGGCGGCCAAAGCCTTCGGGCACGCTGCGGATCAGGGTGGCATTGTCGCGGACGGCCAGGATCTTCGGGCCGGAGCGGATGACGCGGGGATCGCTGAGCAGCGCCTCGACCTCATCCTCACTCATCAGGGAAACGCGCCCGGGGTCGAAACCGTGGAAGGCGGCGGTGATCCCCTCCCATTTCGCCTCGACCACCTGCCAGCTGATCCCGGCCTGAAAGATGCCCTTGGCCATCTGCGCCAGCCAGCGCGCGTCCGGGATGGCGGCCAGTTCCTCGGGCGGCAGGGGGCGAGGCGCACCTTCCAGCACCGCGGCCTCGCTGCCCTTGCGGGCAACGGCGATTTCAAGAATTTCGGCAAAGCTGCGCATCAGGTGCTCCTCCTCACGCCCGGGCGACGGGGCCCTTCGGGCACTCCTTGCGCAGGCGGTCCTGTGAAGACTGCCCGAAGGGCTGGAGGAGCATCAAGTGCAAGATGTTGACTTCGCGCCCTCCGGCGTTCAAAACCCCCGCCATCATAACCCGCAACCGGGCGTTCCGTGGGCGCCAAACCGACGAGGATCAGGCCAATGGCCCAGATTTCCCTGACTTTCCCCGATGGCAATATCCGTCAGTTCGACGCAGGCGTGACGCCCGCGCAGGTGGCCGCCGCCATTGCGCCCTCGCTGGCCAAGGCCGCGATCTCCGCGCAGGTGAACGGCGCGCATTGGGACCTGCAATGGCCGCTGCACGCAGACGCCGCCATTTCCATCAATACGATGAAGGATGACGGCCCGGCGCTGGAGCTGATCCGCCACGATCTGGCCCATATCATGGCCCGCGCCGTGCAGGAAATCTGGCCGGATGTGAAGGTCACCATCGGTCCGGTCCGCGATCAGGGCTGGTTCTACGATTTCGACCGGGCCGAACCCTTCACGCCCGAAGATCTGGGCGCGATCGAAGCGCGGATGAAGCAGATCATCAACGCGCGCGATCCGATCCGGACCGAAGTCTGGTCCCGCGCCGATGCGATCAAATTCTACGAAGAGAAGGGTGAGCCCTTCAAGGTCGAGCTGATCAACCGGATCCCCGAAGGCGAGGATCTGCGGATGTATTGGCACGGGCACTGGCAGGATCTGTGCCGCGGCCCGCATCTGCAACATACGGGGCAGGTGCCCGCCGATGCCTTCAAGCTGACGCATGTGGCGGGTGCCTATTGGCTGGGCGATGCCTCGCGCCCGATGCTGCAACGCATCTACGGTCTGGCGTTCAAGAGCCGCGACGACCTGAAGGCCCATCTGACCATGCTGGAAGAGGCCGCCAAGCGCGACCATCGCAAGCTGGGCCGCGAGATGGACCTGTTCCATCTGCAGGAAGAGGCGCCGGGCATGGTGTTCTGGCACCCGAACGGCTGGCAGATCTGGCGGGGGCTGGAGGATTTCATGCGCGGCCGTCTGCGCCGGGCGGGCTATCAGGAAATCCGCACGCCGCAGGTGGTGGACCGCGTGTTGTGGGAGAAGTCCGGCCACTGGGAGGCCTACCGCGAGAACATGTTCATCGTGGAGGTCGACGAGGAAGGCGCCAAGGAAAAACGCATCAACGCGCTGAAGCCGATGAACTGCCCGTGCCATGTGCAGGTGTTCAATCAAGGCCTGAAATCCTACCGTGACCTGCCGCTGCGTCTGGCGGAATTCGGATCGTGCCACCGTTACGAATCGTCGGGCTCGATGCACGGGCTGATGCGGGTGCGCGGATTCACGCAGGATGATGCCCATATCTTCTGCACCGAGGATCAGATCGAATCCGAATGCGCGGGCTTCATCGCGCTGCTGTCGGGTGTCTACCGCGACCTTGGCTTCCAGAAGTTCGACATCAAACTGTCCACCCGCCCCGACGTGCGGGTCGGCTCGGATGAGGTCTGGGACAAGGCCGAGGCCGCGCTGAAGAACGGGATCGAAAAGCTGGGCCTGCCCTATGAGATCAACCCCGGCGACGGGGCGTTCTACGGGCCGAAGCTGGATTTCAAGCTGACCGATGCCATCGGCCGCGAATGGCAGTGCGGCACCTTCCAGTGCGATTTCAACCTGCCGGACCGGCTGGATGCGGAATATGTGGCCGAGGATGGGATGAAACACCGGCCCGTCATGCTGCACCGGGCGATTCTGGGCTCGTTCGAGCGGTTCATCGGCATTCTGATCGAAAACTATGCCGGCAAGCTGCCGTTCTGGCTGGCGCCGCGGCAGGTGGTGGTGGCGTCCATCGTGTCGGATGCCGATGATTACGTGCGGGAAGTGGTCGAGGCGCTGAAGGCAGCAGGCGTCCGGGCCGAGGCCGATACCCGCAATGAGAAGATCAACTACAAGGTGCGCGAGCATTCGGTGGGCAAGGTGCCGGTCATCTTGGCCATCGGCATGAAAGAGGTTGAAGAGCGCACGGTGTCCGTCCGCCGTCTGGGCGAGAACCGGACCGAGGGCATGGATTTTGCCGAAGCCGTGCGCAGCTTTGCCTTTGATGCGCTGCCTCCTGCGGCAGGCTGACCGATCCTGCGGCACTCCTCCGCGCGACCCCGGGCCTGGCATGGCGTTTTCCCGCAGCTTTGTGCGGGAAAGCGCCATATGCCTTGATTTTCGATAAAGCCGTGTCATCCTGCCCGGCAGTAACGACAGACTTTCTGACCGCCTCTCTCTGACGAAAGGCCGAAAGACCTGGCGGCTACGCCCGGTGGCAATTCCGCCCTCGGGGGGTTCGAAGGGAGAGACGGGAATGCCGACCGGCACCGTGAAATGGTTCAACGCAACGAAGGGTTACGGCTTCATTGCGCCCGATGACGGGGGCAAGGATGTCTTTGTCCATATCTCGGCGGTGGAACGCGCCGGGCTGAAGGGCCTGAACGACAATCAGAAGATCGCCTATGAGCTGAGCTCGGGCCGCGACGGCCGGTCTTCGGCGGGCGATCTGAAACTGCTCTGACCCTCGGGCGGCGCGCTTTGGCCGCGCCGCGTCTTAAATCGGCCAAGCCGGGCTGCGGCGGCGGCCCGGCCTTTCCTCTGATCCTGCGATCCGGATCAGAGCAGTGCGTCCTGCACCGCCCCATCCCAACCCAGATGCCAGGTGTCGCCGTCCCGGATCACCGGGCGCTTCATCACCGTGGGCTGCGCCTTGATCTGGGCCTCCGCCTCGGATTCCCGCAGGAAATCGCTGAAGCTGCGGTAGGTGGTGGATTGCTTGTTCACGGCCCGGTCGCCGAACTGGGTCACGATATCGGCGATTTCCGCATCGCTCAGCGGTTCGGCACGGATGTCGCGGAAGGTGACCTCGCGCCCGGCGGACTGCAGAGCCTTCAGCGCCTTCTTGCAGGTGTCGCAGGTGGGGATGCCGTAAAGGATCATTTGCAGTCCACCCGATAGCCCAGAAGCGCCCGCATGCCGGTGTCGTCCAGCACCACATCCACCGGGGCGACCGTTCCGATGCCGGTGGCGCTGCGCCCCTGTGCCGCACAAAGGGGGGCGACCGCGCGGATCGCGGTTGCCGCATCCACATAGCCCGGGCGGAACAGCACGGCATAGCGGTTGGGAGACAGCTTCATGATATGCTCAAGATACCGGGAATAGGGGCCGCTCGCGCGGGTCGTCTCTCCCGTGGGCGCAAACGGCTCCAGCAGGGCCTGCGCGGCGGCGGGTCCGGCAAGGATCAGGGCCAGCGGCATGGCAAGGGCGGCAAGTTTCGGCGACAGGCGCGGCATGGGGCCTCCGGGGCTTGGGTCCGGACCAGATATAGGCCGCGGGGCGGGCCGTTGCAAAGGGCCTGCGGCCCCGCTGCCGCAGAAGGCGGGGCATTGCGCGCAGGCCGGGCGGGGCGCTATCCCTGTGCAGGACAGGGAGGATAGTCATGAAACCTATCGTGATCCTTGGGATATTCGTCGCCGATACCGCCTATCGTGCCGCGCGGCAGCCGAAACTGGGCGAGACGATTCTGGGCGAAAGCTTTGCGCTTGGGCCGGGGGGCAAGGGGTCGAACCAGTCGGTCGCGGCGGCGATGGCCGCGGGGGGCAGCAGGCCCGTGCATTTCATCACCCGTCTGGGGCAGGACGATTTCGCCGCCATCGCGCGCAGCACATGGGCGCGGGCGGGGGTGGTGCCCGAGGTGACCGAAGATCCCGAAAGCTACACCGGCGCGGCCTTCATCTTCCTTGAGGCCGCCAGCGGCAACAATGCGATCATCGTGGCGCAGGGGGCCGCCGCGCGGATCGGGGCCGAAGATGCCGCGGCGCGGGCCGACCTGATCGGCGGCGCCTCGGTCTTTGTCACCCAGCTGGAGCAGCCGGTTGCGGCGGCGCGGCGGGGGCTGGAGATCGCGCGGGCTGCGGGGGTGACCACGATCCTGAACCCCGCCCCGGCGGCCGAGCTGGACGATGCGCTGCTGGCGCTCTGCGATTATCTGACACCGAACGAGTCCGAGGCGGAGGCCCTGACCGGCCTGCCGGTGACATCCGTGGCCGAGGCGGAGGCCGCGGCCGATGCGCTCCTGTCGCGCGGGGTGGGGGCGGTGGTCATCACCCTGGGTGAAAACGGCGCGCTTTACCGCGACCGGGCGCGCAGCTTCCATGTGCCGGTGATCAGCGCAGGCCCGGTGCTGGAGACCACCGGCGCAGGCGACGCCTTCAACGGCGGTTTCGCCGTTGCGCTGGCCGAGGGGCAGGAGATGGAGGCGGCGGTGCGCTTCGGCTGTGCCACCGCCGGGATCAGCGTCACCCGCCGCGGCACCGCGGGTGCCATGCCGTCGCGGGCCGAGATCGAGGCGCTTCTGGCGCGCGCGGGCGGCTGAACCCCCGGTTTTTAGAAAACTGTCACAGAGGGGTTACAAAGAAGAAGCATAGCGGCCGCAGAAGGGAATGGCCCGGATTCGGGCTTTCCGCAACCCGAACGGGCGTAAACATGACGGTCCTGCTTCTTCTGACAATCCTGCTGGTCCTTGCGGCCGCCGGATTCGTCCTTGGCCGCCAGCGGTCGCTGGCGATGACCGGGGGAGACCCCAAGAAACTCCATTCGCTGCCGGGCTATTACGGCTGGCATGCGGCGCTGATGGCGCTGGTGCCGTCTTTCCTGGTGCTGATCCTTTGGCTGATCGTGCAGCCCCTGCTGATCGAGCGTGATCTGGCGGGCCATCTGCCTGCCGCCACGCTGGCCGATCCGGCCGCGACCGAACTTGCCCTGGCCGATGTGCGCCGCGTGGCTGCCGGTCTGGAAACCGCTGTCGGTGCCGGCGCGCTGACCGAGGCGGAGGTGTCCGCCATGGATGCCGCAACCACCGATGTCCGGGCCACTTTGGGCAAGGTGGGCGTGGCGCTCGGCTCGGCCGTGACGCCGGAAATCCTGAATGCGGCGCGCGACTACCGCGTGACGACCGCGACCGCGGCGCTGTGGCGGACGGTTGTGGTCATTGCGGTCGCCATCGCCGGTCTGGCCTGGGCGCTGAAGATCACCGGCCCGGACCTTTGGGCGCGCAACCGGGTGGAGAAGGTCGTCCTCGGCCTCCTCATCGCGGCCTCGACCATCGCCATCCTGACCACGGTCGGCATCATCTGGTCGATGCTGTCGGAATCGGTGAACTTCTTCCGCCAGTATCCGATGGCCGATTTCTTCCTGGGCCTGACCTGGAACCCGCAGTTCCGCGGCGGGTCGGAACTGGGCTTCCTGCCGCTTCTGTGGGGCACGCTTTACATCACCGTGATCTCGATGATCGTGGCGGTGCCTCTTGGTCTCTTCGCTGCGATCTATCTGGCCGAATATGCCGGACCCAAGGTCCGCGCCTGGGTGAAGCCGCTGATCGAGGTGATCGCCGGCATCCCGACCGTGGTCTTTGGTCTTTTCGCGCTGATCACCGTGGGCCCGTTCCTGCGCGATTACTTTGCCCAGCCGCTGGGTCTGGGGAATTCCGGCTCCTCGGTCATGACCGCGGGCATCGTCATCGGCATCCTGAACATCCCCTTCATCTCGTCCCTGTCGGATGACATCATCAACTCGGTGCCGCAAAGCCTGCGCGACGGCAGCTTCGGCATCGGCGCCACCCGGTCCGAGACGGTGCGTCTGGTCGTGCTGCCCGCGGCGCTGCCCGGGATTGCGGGCGCTGTCCTGATGGCCGCCAGCCGCGCCATCGGCGAGACGATGATCGTGGTCATGGGGGCAGGGGCGGCCGCCAAGCTGAGCCTGAATCCCTTCGAGGCGATGACGACGATGACGGTGAAGATCGTCGGCCAGCTGACCGGCGACACCGATTTCAACAGCCCCGAGACGCTGGTGGCCTTCGCGCTTGGCATGACCCTCTTCGTCATCACCCTGTGCCTGAACGTGCTGGCCGTCTGGATCGTGCGGAAATACCGGGAGCAATACGAATGACCGACTTTACCGCAAACGGGCCTGCCAAGCGGCACTCGGCTAGCCTGTTGGTGCCCGATGCCCGGATGGCCCGCCGCAACCGGACCGAACGGATGTTCCGCTGGCTGGGTCTGGCCGCCATTGCCGCAAGCCTTGCCGTGCTGGCGCTGATGCTGTTCACCATCTTCCGCGACGGGCACAGCGCCTTCTGGCAGGCCAAGCTGACCGTGCCGGTCACGCTGGATGCCGCGGCGCTGGACCCCAACGGCAACCGCGACCCCGCTGAGATGGCCAAGCAGACGACTGTCACCTACAACAAGGTGATCGCCACGGCCTTCGCCGCCGCATTGCGGGCGGAAGGGGTGCAGACCGACGATATCCCCGAAAAGGATGTGGACGGCATGCTGTCCAAATCCGCCGCCGCCCCCCTGCGCAACATGGTGCTGGCCGATCCGTCGCTTCTGGGCCAGACGGTCGAGGTGCATCTGATGACCTCGGGCCGGATCGACGGCTATCTGAAGGGCCGCGTGACCCGCGAAACCGCCGCACGCGACAGCAATACCTCGGTCGAGCAGCTGGTGCTGGCCGACCGTCTGATCGCGGCGGATATGCTGGGGCTGGAATGGAACTGGGATTTCCTGACCGCACCCGACGCCTCGGACACCCGGCCGGAATCGGCGGGTCTGGGCGTGGCGATCCTCGGCTCGGCCTATATGATGCTGCTGGTCCTTGTGATGTGCGTGCCGGTCGGCGTGGCCGCCTCGATCTATCTTGAGGAATTCGCCCCGAAAAACCGCTGGACCGATCTGGTCGAGGTGAACATTGCCAATCTTGCGGCCGTTCCCTCCATCGTCTTCGGGATCCTCGGCCTAGCGGTCTTCATCAACTTCATGGAGTTTCCGCAATCCTCGTCGCTGGTCGGTGCGCTGGTCCTCAGCCTGATGACCCTGCCCACGATCATCATCGCCACCCGGTCCTCCATCCGCGCGGTGCCGCCTTCGATCCGCGATGCCGCGCTTGGGATCGGCGCGTCGAAGATGCAGACGATGTTCCACCATGTGCTGCCGCTTGCCATGCCGGGCATCCTGACGGGCACCATCCTCGGGCTGGCCTCCGCTCTGGGCGAGACGGCGCCGCTTCTCCTCATCGGCATGGTGGCCTTCGTGTCCAACTATCCGGCGGCCCCGGTCGAAGGGTTCTCGGACCCCGCCACCGCGCTGCCGGTGCAGGTCTACAGCTGGGCCAGCCGGTCCGACCCCGCCTTTATCGAACGGTCCAACGGGGCGATCATCGTCCTTCTGGTCTTCCTTCTGATCATGAACGTGTCGGCCATCCTGCTGCGCCGCCGGTTCGAACGCCGCTGGTAAACAAAGGGCGGAAAGCGAGATGAACATGAACGACATGCGGATTGCCGATCGCTCTGTCGATGCGAATGCGGCCAAGATCTCGGCCCGGGACGTGAACGTCCATTACGGGGAAAGCCACGCGCTGAAGGGGGTTTCCATCGAAATCCATGACCGCGCCGTCACCGCCTTCATCGGGCCGTCGGGCTGCGGGAAGTCCACCTTCCTGCGCTGTCTGAACCGGATGAACGACACGGTGGCCATCGCCCGAGTCACCGGCACCATCCTGCTGGAAGGCGAGGATATCTACGACCGCCGCGTCGATCCGGTGCAGCTGCGCGCCAAGGTCGGTATGGTGTTCCAGAAGCCGAACCCCTTCCCGAAGTCGATCTACGACAATGTCGCCTATGGCCCCCGCATCCACGGTCTGGTCCGCGGCAAGGCGGAACTGGATGAGGTGGTGGAGCAGAGTCTGAAGAAGGCCGCGCTCTGGAACGAGGTGAAGGACCGCCTGCACGCCCCCGGCACCGGCCTGTCCGGCGGCCAGCAGCAGCGGCTTTGCATCGCCCGCGCCGTGGCGACCTCGCCCGAAGTCCTCCTGATGGACGAGCCCTGCTCGGCCCTTGACCCGATCGCCACCGCGCAGGTCGAGGAACTCATCGACGAGCTGCGCTCGAACTTCTCGGTGGTGATCGTCACCCATTCGATGCAGCAGGCCGCCCGGGTCAGCCAGAAGACCGCCTTCTTCCACCTGGGCAATCTGGTGGAATATGGCGACACCCCGGACATCTTCACCAACCCCAGGGATCCCCGCACGGAATCCTACATCACCGGCCGCATCGGCTGACGCCCGCGCGAGGAGGACAAGACATGATGGAACCCCATATCCGTTCCGCCTTCGACCATGATCTGGAGGCCGTGCAGGCCCAGGTCATGAAAATGGGCGGGCTGGTCGAGAAGGCCCTGCTGGACGCGGCCGAGGCGCTGGACCTGCGCGACGAGGCGCTGGCCGAAAAGATCCGCGCGGGCGACAAGGCCGTGGACGGGCTGGAAGAGCTGATCCAGACCGATTGTGCCCGGATCATCGCGCTGCGCGCGCCCACGGCCAGTGACCTGCGCACGGTGCTGACGGTGATGCGCATCGCCAGCGCGCTGGAACGCTCGGGCGATTATGCCAAGAACCTGGCCAAGCGGTCGCTGGTGCTGATGAATGCGCCGCCGATCAACGGCGCCCCCGGCTCGATCCGGCGGATGTCGAAGCTGGTCGTGCAGCAGCTTTCGGACGCGCTGGACGCCTATATCGCCCGCGATGCCGCCAAGGCCTGGGAAGTGCGCCGCCGCGATCAGGAAATCGACCAGATGTATTCCGGCATGTTCCGGCAGTTCCTGACCTATATGATGGAAGATCCGCGGACGATCACCGCCTGCATGCATCTGCATTTCATCGCCAAGAACATCGAACGGGTGGGCGATCACGCCACCGGCATTGCCGAGCAGGTGATCTATCTGGTCGAAGGCCAGATGCCGCAGGACGACCGCCCCAAGCACGACGCCGTGTCAGAGACGGCGGAATAAGCCCCGGAGGGAACGCATATGGCACAGGACGGACGGCCGACCGTGCTTCTGGTCGAGGATGAGCCCGCACAGCGCGAAGTCCTCTCCTACAACCTCGATGCCGAGGGGTTTCGGGTCGTCCCCGCCGACAATGGCGAGGATGCGATGATGCTGGTCGAGGAGGAAAGCCCCGATATCATCATCCTGGACTGGATGATGCCCCGGCTTTCCGGGATCGAGGTCTGCCGGCGGCTGAAGATGCGGCCGGAAACGCGGGCGATCCCGATCATCATGCTCTCGGCCCGGGCCGAGGAGGTGGACCGCATCCGGGGCCTTGAGACGGGGGCCGACGATTATGTGATCAAGCCCTATTCCGTGCTGGAGCTGATGGCGCGGGCGCGGGCACAGCTGCGCCGCGTGCGGCCTTCGACCGCCGGGGTGGTGCTGGAATTCGACGATATCCGGCTGGACCCAGAGACGCACCGCGTCTTCCGCGCCGACAAGGTGCTGAAGCTGGGGCCGACCGAATTCCGTCTGCTGACCACGTTGATGGAAAAACCCGGCCGGGTCTGGAGCCGCGAGCAGCTTCTGGACCGGGTCTGGGGTCGCGATATTTATGTCGATACCCGGACGGTGGATGTGCATGTGGGCCGGTTGCGCAAGAGCCTGATGCAGCATGGCGGCGAGGACCCCGTCCGCACCGTCCGCGGCGCGGGCTACGCCCTCGGCTGATCACATGGAGCGGGCGCCGCGGCGCCCGCCCGCCTTTTGCCTCGTCGTCGCGCTTACGCGCTCCTCCTCAGGTTTGCCTCCGGCGGGGATATTTGGACAAAGTGGAAAGCCCATTCCAGTTTGCCCAAATATCCCGGGGGAGTCCCTGAAAGGGACGGGGGCAGCGCCCCCTTACCCGGCCAGCACGCGGTCCAGCGTCTGGCAGAAAAGCTCCACATGTTCAGGGCCGAAGGGCAGCGGCGGCCGGATCTTCAGCGTATGCCCCTCCGGGCCGGTGGCCGAGATCAGGATGCCTTCGTCGCGCAGGCGGTTGACCACCCGGCCCGCCAGCGCGGGCGAGGGGTGGCCGTCTTCCAGAAGGTCGGTGCCCAGGAACAGGCCCGCGGCCCGGGTTTCGCCCAAGGCTTCGTGCTTTTGCGACATCTGCCGCAGCCGGTCTGCGAAGGTCGCTCCGGTCTCGGCGGCATTCTGCATCAGCCCTTCGTCCTCGATCACCGACAGGACCGCGCCGGCTGCGGCCACGGCCACGGCATTGCCGCCGAAGGTGTTGAAATACCGGGCGGTGTTGCCGAATTCGGCGGCGACCTCCGGCCGGATGACGAGGCCTGCGACCGGATAGCCGTTGCCCATCGGCTTGCCCAGAGAGACCATGTCGGGCACCACGCCGTGCCGCTGGAAGCCCCACATCGTGCTGCCGCAGCGGCCGAAGCCCGGCTGCACCTCATCGGCGAGGACGAGCCCGCCTTCGGCCCGGATCGCCGCGGCGGCGGGGGCGAGAAAACCTTTGGGGTCGGGCAGCACACCGTCCGAGGAGAAGATCGTGTCGACGATCAGGAGGGCGGGGCGGAGGCCCTGTTCCCGCATCCGGGCGCAGGCGTCGCGCACGGCTGTGGCAAGGCCCTGCGCGATGCCCGCGGGATAGTTTGCCGCCGTGGGCGCGGGCACCGGAAAGACGGCCGGGCCGGGCGCCACCGCGGGGCCGAGCGACATCGACAGTTCCGCAGTGGCCAGCGTCACGCCATGATAGGCGTTGCCGGTGACGATGATCCCGGTGCCGCCAGTGGCCACCCGCGCCATGCGGATGGCCAGATCATTCGCCTCGGACCCGGTGCAGGTGAACATCACATGGCCCAGCTCCGCCGGGAAATGGGCCAGCAGCCGCTCGGCATAGTCCAGAATGTTGTCCTGCAGATAGCGGGTGTGCGTGGCCAGCGTGGCGGCTTGCCGGGCGATCGCCTCGACCACGCGGGGGTGGCAATGCCCGACCGAGGCCACGTTGTTGTAGGTGTCCAGATAGCGGCGGCCTGCGGCGTCATAAAGCCAGACGCCCTCGGCCCGGACGGGGTGGAAGGGGGTTTCATAGAACAGCCGGTAGGCCGGCCCCAGAAGGCGCTGCCGGCGTTCGACCAGAGCCGCATCACCGGGCGACAGGTTGCCGGCGCCGGGACGGTAGGCGTTCAGCATGGGCGCAGCTTGGGTCATCGCAGGTCCTTCAGGTAAGATGCAGCGCACGGGCGAAGGCTTCGGTCGCGGGTCCGGCGCCAAGCGCGCGGAAGGCGGCCAGCCCGGCCCGGGCCGAGGGGGCGTTGCGCAGGATATAGGCGGCATTTTCCGGCTGGCGCGCCGCGCGCCATCCCGCGATGGCCAAAGTGGTGAACATCCGCGCGGTGATCAGGTCGAAGAGAAGCGCAACCTCTGCCGCGGTTACGGTCTGATGCCGGGCATAGCCCGACAGGAAGGCGCAAAGGCTGTCCTGCGGGCGGGCCGGGTCCACCTGATAGGCCAGCGCCACCGCCAGATCGCAGATCCGCGGGGTCAGTACCATATCGCCGAAATCGAGGATTCCGGAGATTTGCGCAGGGTCCGCTGCCGATGCCAGCACGTTGTGCGGGTTCAGGTCGGAATGGCAGACCTGTGTGGGCATGTGGCGCAGTTGCGGGCTGATCCGGGCGGTGAAATCGGCCACGAAGGCCCGCGCCTCGGCCCGCAGCGCAGGGTCGGTCAGCGCGGGCAGCAGGGGCGCCAGCCGCGGCGCCTGCTTGATGTCCCACAAGAGCACATGATCCGATGCCGGATGCGAGAAATCCGCAAGCGCCCGGGTCAGCCGCGCCAGCGCGGCGCCTGCATTGGCCGAGAGCGTATCGCTGCGCGGCAGGGCATGGACGGGCGTGCCCTCCAGCCAGGAAAACACCCGCAGCCGCCCCTCGGGCAGCACCCGCCACAGCCCGCTGCCCGAGGGCGGGATCAGCCGCGCCACCGGCACTCCGGGATCGGCTGCGGCGACATGCAGAAAGGCGCGGGTCTGGAAATCGGTCATCGCCTCCGGCTCGGCCGGGTTGGTCAGCTTCACCAGATAGGTGCCCTGATCCGTGGTCAGCCGGTGGTTCAGGTCGCGTTCCGAGGTCAGCGGAGAAAGCTGGCCGGCAAGCCCCCAGCCCTGTTGCAGATGGCGCAGCAGCACGTCGGGCGCCAGAACCGGCGGCGGGACGGAGAGAAGGGCGCCAAGCGCGCTGTCGGGGGCATCGGATGCGGTCATGCGGGCATTGTGACCACATCCCCCGTTCCAAGGCCAGAGCGGCCATGGCGCCAGTTCGCCCGTGCCCTTGCAGCCAGAGCCGGAGCGCCCGGGGCGGGTGCGTGACAGGCAGTGCCCCAGAACCAGCCCGTTGCACAGGCCAGCGCGGGCCGGTGTCCGGGTTCCGCCGGAGGACCCGCTGTCCGGCCGCGCTGGATGCCCTGCGGCAGCGAGGCGGCTTGCTCCGGCTTGTGCCCGGGTCTATGCCGGGTGCATGGGCGACTGGACCGAATTTCTGCTGGCCTCGGGGCTGTTTCTGGTCTCGCACCCGCTGCCGCAGGCCACCGGGCTGCGCAGGGCGGCGGTGGCGCGGATCGGGCGCCCGGCCTGGCTGATCCTCTATTCCGCAGTGTCGCTTCTGCTCTTCGGCTGGATGATCGCGGCGGCGGGGCGGGCGCCCTTCGTCCCGCTGTGGGAGCCGCAGGTCTGGCACCGTGTCGCGGTCAATCTGGTGATGCCGCTGGCCTTTCTTCTTGGGACCTTCGGTGTGGCCGCACCCAACCCCTTTGCCTTTGAGGGGCGGCGGGACGGGTTTGACCCCGACCGGCCCGGGATTGCGGGTATCACCCGGCAGCCGCTGCTCTGGGCCATGGTGCTGTGGGCCGGGGCGCATCTGCTGATGAACGGGGATCTGGCGCATGCGTTGCTGTTCGCGCCGATGCTGATCTTCGCGCTGGCGGGCATTGCGCTGGCGGAACGCGCCGCGCGGCGCCGTCTGGGTGCGGACTGGCCGCATCTTGCCGCACGGACAGGCCTTCTGCCGCTGGCCGCCCTGATCCGTGGCAAATGGCAGCCGCGGCGCCTGCCGTCGCTCTGGCGGTTTGCGCTGGCTCTGGCCCTCTGGGCTGTGGTCTGGCACCTTCATCCGGCGGTGATCGGCGTCTGGCCGGGGGTCTGACCGCCACAGGCAAAGGGGCAGGGCATGACGCAGGTTCCGGTTTTCGACGGACATAACGACCTTCTCTTGCGGTTGTGGAAGGCGCCGGGGCGGCGGGAGGAGATCTTCCTGACCGGCGAGGGGGTCTGGCACCTTGACTTGCCGCGGATGCGGGCGGGCGGATTCGCGGGCGGGATGTTCGCGATCTATGTGCCGTCGCCCCATGTGGGTGATGCCGGTGGCTTCATGGCGATGATGAACAATCCGCCCTATGATATCCCGCTGCCCGCGATGATCGGCCAGCCCGAGGCGGCGGCGGTGGCACTGGGGCAGGCGGGGCTATTTTCCTGGATGGAGCGCGCCTCGGACGGGGCCTTCCGCGGCTGTCGCAGCGTGGCGCAGATCCGCGCGGCCATGGCGGCGGGGGCGGTGGCGGGCGTCTTGCATATGGAGGGGGCCGAGGCGATCGGCGCCGATCTGGATGCGCTGCATGTGTTCCATGCCGCAGGTCTGCGCTCTCTGGGACCTGTGTGGAGCCGACCGACGATCTTCGGTCATGGCGTGCCGTTCCGCTTTCCGGGCGATCCGGACACCGGGCCGGGCCTGACCGCGGCGGGAAAGGCGCTTGCCCGCGAATGCGCCGCCCTGCGCATGGTTTTTGACATGAGCCATCTGAACGCGGCGGGGTTCCGAGATACGATGGCCCTCTCGGACCGTCCGCTGGTGGCGACCCATTCCAACGCCTGGGCGGTGACACCCTCGACCCGCAACCTGACGGACTGGCAGCTGGACGCGATTGCCGAGACGGACGGCATCGTCGGGCTGAACTTTGCCACCGTCTTCCTGCGTCCGGACGGCCGCGAAAGCCCGGATATGGGGTGGGAGCCGGTGGTGCGCCATCTGGACCATCTGATCGCCCGGCTGGGCGAGGATCGTGTCGGCTTCGGGTCAGATTTCGACGGGGCGACCGTGCCCAAGGGAATTGGCGATGTGACAGGCCTTCCCGCACTGATCGGGGCGCTGCGGGCACATGGCTATGACGCGCCGCTGATCGCAAAGCTGGCGCATGGCAACTGGCTGGCCGCGCTGGAGCGGATATGGGGCGGTTGATGAAAGTTGAGTCTTGACGTAGCCAACTAAATCAGTCAGGAATTGACACAACGCAGCCAAGCCCTTCGCGGGCCAGCCAGCACGATCCGACCCGCGATGGAGAATGCGATGACCCGACAGGACCGGGAGGACCGGCTCCCTTTGGCCGAGGCGCTGCGGCAGGCGGCGGCCGGGATGTTTCCGGCCCCGGTGCTGGAGGCTCTGATCGACCGCATGGGGAGGCCGGCATGAACGCGCGCGCCGAACCCGTGCTGACCCCGTGGCTGACCGCGGATGCCACCCCCGTGCATGAGGCCCGCGTCCTGACCGAGGGCGGATCCTTGGCAAAGATCGTGCTGGACGGGCAGGTCTATACCCTGCGGATCACCCGGCAGGGCAAGCTGATCCTGACAAAATAATCCGCAAGGGTTTGCACAGACCGGCCCGGGCGTTTCCCCTCAGTTCCTCCGGGGCCGAATACGGGCGGCTCGGCGACAGGCCGTCAGCCGCCCGTGTGATTTCTCTCGTGTGATTTCTCCCGCGTGTTTTCTGGCACAACCGCCCGGGGCGCCCTGCCTGTGGGCAGCGGTTCAGGCGCGTGGCAGGCCGGGCGCCGCGGTGGCGGATAGCCCGCCCGCTGCGGAATCGGGGAAAGTGCACCCAGCCGTTCCGTCTGGCGCCAGCGAAACGCGGCCCACGGCAGGCTCAACCGCCGGTATGGCTCATGTGGCGGGACATCTGGCCGCGGATTGCCGCGCGCGAGTAGTCGAAATCATGCCCCTTTGGTTTGCGCGCGATGGCCGCGCGGATCGCCCGCTCCAGCGCCGCATCCTCCGGACCGGCCCGCAGGGGCGCGCGCAGGTCAGCCATGTCCTCTTGCCCAAGGCACATATAAAGTTCGCCCGTGCAGGTCAGCCGCACCCGGTTGCAGCTTTCGCAGAAATTATGCGTCAGCGGCGTGATGAAGCCGATCTTCTGCCCGGTCTCCTCCAGCCGCACATAGCGGGCGGGGCCACCCGTGCGCTCGTCCAGATCGGTCAGGGTAAACCGTTCGGCATAGCGGCGGCGCAGGTCGCTCAGCGGCCAATACTGGTGCAGGCGGTCTTCCTCGCCCAGATCGCCCATCGGCATGACCTCGATCCAGGTCAGGTCATGGCCTTCGCGGGCGCACCAGTCGGTCAGGGTGAACTGCTCCTCCTCGTTGAAGCCCTTCAGCGCGACCGCGTTGATCTTGACCCGCAGACCGGCGGCCTGTGCGGCGGCGATCCCGTCCAGCACCTGCGGCAACCGGCCCCAGCGGGTGATGGCGGCGAATTTCGCCGGGTCCAGCGTATCCAGCGAGACATTGATCCGCCGCACCCCCAGATCGGCCAGCGGCTGCGCGAACCGCGCCAGCTGGCTGCCGTTGGTGGTCAGCGTCAGTTCCTTCAACGCGCCGGTCTGCAGATGCCGGGCCATCGCTTCGAAAAAGGTCAGGATGCCGCGGCGGACCAGAGGCTCCCCCCCGGTGATCCGCAGCTTCTCCACCCCCATGCGGACAAAGGCGCTGCAGAGCCGGTCCAGCTCCTCCAGCGTCAGCAGGTCGGCCTTGGGCAGGAAGGTCATATGCTCCGCCATGCAATAGGTGCAGCGGAAATCACAGCGGTCGGTGACCGAGACCCGCAGATAGCGGATCGCCCGGGCAAACGGGTCGATCAGGGGGACAGGGGTCAGGGGCACGGTCATCCGCTGAATCTAGGCCGGGCGGAGCCTTGCCACAAGGTTCAAACGCCGATTGCGGGGGCAGACCGCGGCAGCTATCGTCTGCCCATGATGATGCGCATGGTTCTTTTGTCTTCGCTGGCGCTGGCCCTGTCGGGCTGCGCCGTGGTGGATCGTCTGGGCGGGGGGCGCAAAAGTGCGCCGCCGCCTTCGGATCTGGCGACCGAATTCGCGCCCCCGGTCTCGGTGCAGCCCCTGGGCGCGGCGGGCTATGCGCCCGAGTCGCTGGACAAGACTTCTGATGCGGAAAAGCAGGCCGCCCTTGCCGCCCCTGCGGCCGGCGGGGAGCGGCAGCTGGGCAAGGCTGTAGTGGCGCTCGGGCCGCCTGCTGAGACCGGGCTCTGGGTGCAGACCGCGCTGGTCAAGGCGCCAGTGCAAGGCCGGGTGACCGCGCCCAACGGCAAGTCGCTGGCGGTGGAGCTGCGGCCGACCTCAGGCGCGGCGCTGATGTCGCTGTCGGCCTATCAGGCGCTTGGCGTCGGGCTGACCGAACTGCCCGAGATCACCATTTTCGCGCCCTGACCCTCGGCGGCATGGCCGGGGGGCTTGAACCAATCGCGAAATGGACGGCCCCCGACCTCTTCGGGCAAACCGGAACAGCCTTTCCACTTTGTCCAAATATCCCCGCCGGAGGCATGCGTCAGACCGGCGGGGCTCTCTCAGACTGAAAGGTATTTCCCGGCTTCCTTGCGGGCGAAGGCCTTCATCCGCGCGCCGTATTCGTCCAGAAAGCCGCGGGTCGCTTCGGCGTCATGTTTGGACAGGTCGCGCAGCCACCAAGCCACCGCCTTCTGGATGAACCAGTCGCGGTCGTCCACATAGCCCGCGGCCCAGCCCAGAATGCGGCTGCGCGCGGCCTGATCCGCCGGTTTCAGATTGTTCATCCGCGCCCAGGGCAGAGTGAAGACCAGCGCGGCGCGGCGCTGCCACATCAGGGGCGCCGTGGTCCAGCCCTCGACCTCATCCAGCCGGGACGGATCGGCCACAAGGCGGCGCCCGCCCGCATCGGCGGCATGGTCGGCCAGCGCCCAGCCATCGAACTGCGGCACCCAGGAGGCGATCAGCCGCCACACGCCGTCATCCGGGCGGATGCGGGCCTGCGTCAGCAGCTTTGCCGCCGCCACCCGGGTTTCGTGGATGTCCATGTCCCACAGTGCCGCGGCCAGCGCCACGCGGTCCTCCACGCTCATCTCCTGCCGCCATGCGGTGGCCAGTTCGGTGATGCGGGGAACGCGCAGGCCCAGAACCTCGCGGCTGGTCTTGTGATAGGCGGCTTCCTGCGCGGCATGGACCGGATCGGCCTCGGCCCGCAGGGCGGCAAGGGCGGCGTCAGGGGTCATTCCACCGTCACCGATTTCGCAAGGTTGCGCGGCTGGTCCACATCGGTGCCCTTGGCGATGGCGGTGTGATAGGCCAGAAGCTGCGCGGGCACCGCATAAAGGATCGGCGCCCAGAGCGGGTCGACTGCGGGCAGGGTCAGCGTTTTCCACGTTCCTTGCGCGGCGGTCGCCACGCCCTGCGCATCGGTCAGGAGCAGCACCTTGCCGGACCGGGCCATCACCTCCTGCATGTTCGACACGGTCTTGTCGAATAAGGGATCGGTGGGCGCCAGCACGATGACGGGGACGGCTGCGTCGATCAGGGCGATGGGACCATGCTTCAGTTCACCCGATGCATAACCTTCGGCGTGGATGTAGCTGATTTCCTTCAATTTCAGCGCACCTTCCAGTGCCAGCGGGAACATCGCCCCACGGCCCAGGAACAGGATGTCCCGCGCCTTGGACAGGTCCGCCGCCACCGCGGCCACCGCATCGGACAGGCCAAGTGCCGCATTCAGAAGGCCGGGCAGGCCGCGCAAAGATTGCAGTTGTGTGCCAAGGGTTTGTGCGTCGATCCTGCCGCGGTCCGCTGCCGCCTTCAGCGCCATCAGCGCCAGAACGGTCAGCTGGCAGGTGAAGGCCTTGGTCGAGGCGACGCCGACCTCCACCCCGGCAAGGATGGGCAATGTCAGATCGCTTTCCCGCGCGATGGAGGAGGTGGGCACGTTCACCACGGACACGACCTGCGCCACCTTCTCCTTCACATGGCGCAGTGCGGCCAGGGTATCCGCCGTCTCGCCCGACTGGCTGACGAAAACCGCCATCGAGGCGGGCGACAGCACCGGGTTGCGGTAGCGGAATTCGCTGGCGACATCGACCTCGGCCGGAAGGCCCGCGATCTGTTCGAACCAGTATTTCGCCACATGGCAGGCATAGCTGGCGGTGCCACAGGCGACCAGAACCACCCGGTCGATGCGGGTGAAGTCCAGCCCCTCGGGCAGGTTCAGTGCGGGGGCCGCGCCGCCGCCGGTGTAATGCTTCAGCGCATCGGCCATGACCACCGGCTGTTCGGCGATTTCCTTGGCCATGAAATGCTTGTAGCCCGCCTTTTCGATGCGGGTGCTGTCCAGCTGCACCCGCGTCTCGGCCCGGTTGGCGCGGCGGCCTGCGGCGTCATAGATCTCGGCGCCCTGACGGGTGACGACGGCCCAGTCGCCTTCTTCCAGATAGGTGATGCGGTCGGTCAGCGGGGCCAGCGCGATGGCGTCGGAACCCACGAACATCTCGCCCTCGCCTCGGCCGATGGCAAGCGGGCTGCCCTTGCGGGCGCAGACGATCAGGTCTTCCTGCCCGTCGAACAGGAAGCACAGCGCAAAAGCGCCGTGCAGCTGCCCCAGCGTGATCCGCGCCGCATCGACCGGGGTGGCGCCCCGGTCCATCTCGCGCTTGACCAGCAGGGCCACGGCTTCGGTGTCGGTGTCGGATTCCTGATGATAGCCGTCCGAGGCCAGATCGGCCCGCAGCTCGCGGAAATTCTCGATGATGCCGTTGTGGACCACCGCCACGGGACCGGCCCGGTGGGGGTGGGCGTTCTTGACCACCGGCCCGCCATGGGTGGCCCAGCGGGTATGGCCGATCCCGGATTTGCCGGCCAGCGGCTCATGCACCAGAAGGTCCGACAGGTTGACCAGCTTGCCCACGGCGCGGCGGCGGTCCAGCCGCCCGCCGTTCACCGTGGCGATGCCCGCGCTGTCGTAGCCGCGGTATTCAAGGCGCTTCAGCGCCTCGACCATCAGGGGGGCGGCTTCGTGATTGCCCAGAACGCCGATGATGCCGCACATGGTTCAGACCTTTGCCTTGGCGGCCTTGAGGGCGCGCAGTTTTTCAAACATCCGGGTTGCAAGGCCCGGCTTCACCACCTGCCGCGCGCGGCCGATGGCCACGGCCTCGGCGGGCACATCTTCGGTGATCACGCTGCCCGAGGCGGTCAGCGCGCCGTCACCCACGGTGACCGGGGCCACCAGCATCGTGTCCGAGCCGATGAAGACCCGTTTGCCGATGCGCGTGCGGTGCTTCATCACCCCGTCATAGTTGCAGGTCACGGTGCCCGCGCCGATGTTGGTGAATTCGCCGACATCGGCATCGCCGATATAGGTCAGGTGGCCCACTTTCACGCCTTCGTCCAGAATGGCGTTCTTGATCTCGACGAAATTGCCCACATGCACGTCCTCGGCCAGTTCGGCGCCGGGGCGCAGGCGGGCGAAGGGGCCGACATCGGCCCCGCGAGAGACGTGGCAGCCTTCCAGATGGCAGAAGCCCTTGATCTCGGCCCCGGATTCGATGGTGACGCCCGGTCCGAACAGGACATTCGGCCCGATGATCGCATCGCGGCCCACCACGGTATCCAGCGCGAAGAACACGGTTTCCGGCGCGGTCAGGGTAACGCCGTTCTCCAGCGCCTCGGCCCGCGCGCGGGTCTGGAAGGCGGCTTCGGCGGCGGCCAGCTGCTGGCGGGTGTTGACGCCAAGCGTCTCGGCTTCGGGGCAGACGACGACGCCCGCGGTCAGGCCCTGCGCGCGGGCGATTTCCACCACATCGGTCAGATAGTATTCGCCGGCGGCATTCTGGTTGCCGATCCGGGCGATAAGGTTAAAGAGCGTGCGCGCGCTGGCGCAGATCACGCCCGAATTGCACAGGGTGACGGCGCGTTCCGTCTCGCTCGCATCTTTCCATTCGCGGATCGCCAGAAGGTCGTCGCCCTGGGTCAGCAGCCTGCCATAGCGGCCGGGATCGGCGGCTTCGAAGCCAAGGACCACGACGGCATGGCGGGCGCGGGCCGCCAGCATGGCCTCCAGCGTCTCGGGGCGGATGAAGGGGGTGTCGCCGTAAAGGACGATCACCTCGCCCGGCGCGTCGGCCAGAAGGGCGCGGGCCTGATCCACGGCATGGCCGGTGCCTTTCTGCTCCTCCTGCAACACGACCAGCGCGTCCTCGTCGTAGTTGCGGGCGGCGCGCGCGACCTCCTCGGCGCCGTGGCCGGTCACCACGACCGTGCGGTCGGGCGACAGGCTGGCCGCCGCCGCCATGGCATGATGCAGAAGCGGCGCCGCCGCCACCCGGTGCAGGACCTTGGGAAGGTCCGAATTCATCCGCGTGCCCTGACCTGCCGCCAGGATGATAACCGACGCCTGCATTCTGCCCCTTTCTTTTCAATTCCCGCCGTTCTACGCGGGGCAGGCGGTGCCGCCAAGGGGGGCGGCTGTCACAGAGGATTGCGGCATGTTGCAGAGCGGGTCTTGCGTGGTTTTCGATCTGGACGGCACGCTGGCCGACACCTCGGCCGATCTGCTGGCCGCCGCGAATGCCTGTTTCCGCGCCATGGGCGAGGGGGATCTGCTGGGGCCGGAGGACAGTCTTGTGGCCTTCCACGGCGGACGGGCCATGCTGCGCGCAGGTTTCGCCCGGCTGGGGCGCCCGGCGGAGGAGGCGACGGTGGATCTGTGGTATCCGCGTCTGCTGGAGGCCTATCGCGGGGCGATTGCCGTCCATACCCGGATGTATCCTGGCGCGGTCGAGGCGGTGGAGGCCCTGCGCAGGGCGGGCCATGCCGTGACGATCTGCACCAACAAGCCCGAGGCTTTGGCCGAGATGCTGATGCGCGCCCTTGGCGTGCGCGACCTGTTCGGCGCATTGGTGGGCGCCGATACGCTGCCGCTGCGCAAACCCGATCCGGCGCCCTATCATTTGGCGGTCAGCCGGGCGGGCGGCGAGGTGGGGCGGTCGATGATCCTGGGCGATACCGAGACGGATCTGAAGACGGCCCGCGCCGTGGGGGTGCCCTGTGCGCTGGTCAGCTTCGGACCGGAGGGCGCAGGCATCGCACGGCTGGCGCCCGATGCGCTGCTGGACCGCTACGAAGATCTGCCGGCGCTGGCGGCCCGGCTGCTGGCCTAGGGGTCAGAGAAAGTTCCGTTCGCAGAACCGGGCGGTGCTGTCGAATTCCTTGGCCAGCTGCAACAGGCTTCGGGTCCGCACGATCTTTTCGCTGCGTTGTTCGACGGCACGCATCTTCTGGTTCTGGGTGCCCGGCACATGCTCCAGCATCAGGACGGCGGCGGTCATCGCCGCCTCGACATCCCGGGGCGAGAGATAGCCCTCTTCGTTCAGCACCACCGAGATGACGAGCAGCATCGACACGCAATGCAGCGCCTGCGCGGCGCGGCCCTCGATCACAAGGTCAGCCTTGGCCGGGGCCGCGGCCCCCAGCGACAGGGCCAGTGCGGCCACAGCCGCGAAACGGTTGAAACGCATACTTTCCACGACTCTGCTTCCAGGTGCTGCCAGCCTTGCATGGGGAAGGGATGCCGCCAAGGGGCGGGGGCGGGCGCGGATGAAAAAAGGCGGCCCCGGAGGGCCGCCAGAGGACAGGGAGGGAAGAGACGGGAAGAAAGGCCTAAAGGAAATTCTGCTGGCACCAGGGTGCCGTCTTGTCGAATTCGTTCATCAGCTGCGGCAGGCTGCGGCTGGCAAAGATCTTCTCGAACCGTTGCGCCATGGCCTGCACCTTCTGGTCATCGGTGCCGGGGACGTAATCCAGCATCTTCACCGCGGCGGTCTGTGCCCAGCTGTAGTCCGACCGGTTGATATAGCCGCCCTGATACAGCTCTTCCGAAACCATGTAGAGCAGGGCGGAACAATGCAGCGCCTGCGCGGCCCGGCCCGAGATCACCAGATCGGCGCGGGCGGGCAGGCTAGCCGACAGGCCAAGCGCAAGGGTGGCGGCGGCAAGGGGAAGAATACGCATGGAAATGTCTTTCGGACAGGGAAACGGGATCAGGGCAGAAGGGCGGCGCTGACGGGCAGCGACAGGCCAAGCGCCAGCGCGAAGGCGGCGGCGGCGAAGACGGTCGCCTCGGGGTGGCGCAGCGCGCGGCGCAGGGCCTTTGCGGCGGGGCGGTTCGGTCTGCGGCGCATCGGCGGGTCCTTTCGGTGTCGGCGTCTTCGGTCTGTCCCCTGATACCGCGCCCTGCGCTGCGGCACCCGTGACAAAGGCCGTCATGATCCGGTCATTTGACAGGGCACCGGGCGGCGCCTAGTGTCCCGGCTTCTTGGCCTGTTCCACCGGAGTGTGCGTCGTGATCGGTTCCTCTGCCTCGCGCCATGGCGTGCTGTTTGTGCTGATCACCGTGTTTCTGGACATGGTGGGCTATGGCCTGATCATCCCCGTGCTGCCCAAACTGATCGAGGAGGTCGGCCATATGGGTCTGGCCGATGCCTCGGTCATGGCGGGCTGGATGTTCGCCGCCTTTTCGGTGGCGCATTTCCTGTGCGCGCCTCTGGCGGGCAACCTCTCGGACCGGTTTGGCCGCCGCCCGATGCTTCTTCTGGCGATCTTCGGGCTGGGCTGCGATTTTCTGCTGTCGGCCTGGGCGCCCACGTTGTTCTGGCTGTTCGTGGGCCGGGTGCTGACCGGGGTTTGCGGGGCCAGCTGGGTGATCGCCAATGCCTATATCGCCGACATCACCACGCCCGACGAACGCGCCAAAGCCTTTGGCATGATGGGCGCGGCCTTTGGCCTGGGCTTTGTCATCGGGCCGGGGATCGGCGGCATGCTGGGGGAATTCGGCACCCGGGTGCCTTTCATCGCCGCGGCCTGCATCTCGCTCTTGAACTTTGCCTATGGCTGGTTCGTCCTGCGCGAGTCGCTGGCGCCCGAGAACCGCCGCCCCTTCGATTGGCGCCGCGCCAATCCGTTCGGGGCCTTCCGGGTCTTCCGCAGCTATCCGGGCGTCCTGCCGATGTGCCTTGTGCTGGGCCTCTTCTTCTTCGCCTCTTCCGTCTATCAGGCGATCTGGACCTTCTGGGGCATGGCGAAATTCGGCTGGGGCGAGGGGATGGTGGGCCTGACGCTGACCATCTTCGGGCTGATCATGGCAGGGTTTCAGGGCGGTCTGACCGGCCCCTTCGTCAAACGCTTCGGCGAGGCGCAGACGGTGGCCATCGGTCTGGTCTGCGCGATCATAGCGGCGGCGGGCTACGGGGTGGCGGGCTCGCTGGCCTTTGTGGTGGTGCTGATGCTGGTCCACGGACCCGAGGGGTTTGTCCACCCGCTCCTGACCTCGATGCTGACGAAACGGGTGCCCGAGGATGCGCAGGGTGAATTGCAGGGCGGGATTTCCGCCATCATGAGCGTGGCCATGCTGGCGGGCACCGTCACCTTCAGCCAGGTCTTCGGCTTTTACTGGGCCGATGACCGGGAATGGCGGTCGCCCGACGTGGCCTATTGGCTGGCGGCCGGTTGCCTTGCCCTGACGCTGGTGCTTTACCTGCGGCTGAAAAAGGACAGCCCGCAGGACGCCTGAGATGGAACGTTTCACCGGAAGCTTTACCCAGCAGGAGCCGATCCCGGACGAGGGGATCGCCGCCGCGCTGGAGGTGATGCGCCACGGGCGGCTGCACCGCTACAACACCGCCGCGGGCGAGGCGGGGGAAACCGCGCTGCTGGAGCAGGAGTTTGCCGCCTTCACCGGGGCGCGGTTCTGTCTGGCGGTGGCCTCGGGCGGCTATGCGCTTGGCTGCGCCTTGCGGGCCTGCGGGTTGCAGGGCGGAGAGCCGGTGCTGACCAATGCCTTCACGCTGGCCCCGGTACCGGGGGCGATTGCCGCGGCGGGCGGCCAGCCGGTCTTTGTCGAGATTACCGCCGATCTGGTGCTGGATTTCGCCGATCTGGAGGCGAAGGCGCGGGAGACCGGCGCGCGGCTGCTGCTGCTTAGCCATATGCGGGGCCATGTCTGTGATATGGAGGCGCTGATGGCGCTGTGCGCCCGGCTGGGCCTGACCGTGATCGAGGACTGCGCCCATACGATGGGGGCGGAGTGGAACGGCCTTCCCTCGGGCCGTCATGGCGCGGTGGCCTGCTATTCGACCCAGACCTACAAGCACATGAACTCGGGCGAGGGCGGTCTGATCGTCACCGATGACGACGCATTGGCCGCGAAGATGGTGCTGCTGTCCGGCAGCTATATGCTTTACGGCAAACATCCTGCGGCGCCCGCGCCGGAGGTGTTCGTGGATCTGCGGCTGGATACGCCCAATGTCTCGGGCCGGATGGACAATCTGCGCGCCGCGGTGCTGCGCCCGCAGATCCCGCTGCTGACGGACCGCCGCGCCCGCTGGGCCGCGCTGTACCAGATGATGGAGGCGGGGTTGCAGGGCATCCCCGGCCTGCGGCTGATCCCGCGCCCCGAGGGGGAGGCCTATATGGGCTCATCCTTCCAGTTCCTGCTGCCGGACTGGGAACCGGCGCGGATCGTGGGGTTCCTGTCTGCCGCCATCGCGCGGGGGGTAGAGCTGAAATGGTTCGGCGCCGCCGATCCGGTGGCCTTTACCAGCCGCTATCCGCATTGGCGCTATGCGGGGGTGCAGTCCTGTCCGGAAACGGACCGCATCCTTGCCGGGCTGGTGGACATGCGCCTGCCGCTGACCTTTACTCCCGACGATGCCGCGCAGATCGCCCGTATCCTGCGGGAGGAGGCGCTGCGCGCGGGGCAGGCCGAGATCGCAGCCGATGCCCCCGCGCTGGCCCCGCAGGTCCAGTAGGTCCGTCTTCCGCGATCCGTTTCTGGCGGTCTATGTCGCGGTGACGCTGCTTGGGTTGTTGCGGCTGGCGGATTGGGCAGCCCCTGTGCCGCCGCAAGGGGCCGCGTGCCGGCTGGGCTATGTCTATGACGGCGACACGGTGGAGCTGATCTGCGGCGCAAGCGCGCAGGCGGCGCGGCTGATCGGGCTGGACACGCCCGAACTGGCCGGGCGCTGCGCCGCGGAAACGGCGGCGGCTCTGGCGGCGAAACGGGCGCTGGCGGGGCTGGTTTCAGCCGCCCAAAGGGTGGAAATCGGGATCGAAGGCCGCGACCGCTATGGCCGTCCGCTGATCCGGCTGTGGCTGGACGGCACCGATGCCGCAAGGCTGATGCTGCGGGCAGGCCATGGCCGCGCCTATGACGGCGCTGCGCGGGCGGGATGGTGCTAGGCGCTATTGCGGATAGGGCGAGGTGCCCCCGAGGCTGTCGTTCGTATGCCGGGTCAGCACGTCGCACAGGCAGGCCGCATCGGTGCAGGCATCGCGGGCGGCGATGAATTCGGCATCCCGCGGCGGGTCTTCGCGGTCCGTTTCAACTCCGGTCGCATTTTCATAGGCATAGACAAAGGCCATATCGTCCAGCCGCCCCATCCGCCACAATTCGGGCGTGTCGCACATCAGCGCATGGGCGGGGATCACCGGTGCCTCGCAGCTGATATCGGACAGGATCGTGCCATATCCGGTTTCCATCCCGGTGATCCGTGCCTCGACCACGGCAATGTCGATGGCGCAGGTTCCGGCCCCGGCAAAGGCCGGAGCGGCGAAAGCCGGCAGGATCAGGAACAGGGCGCGGCGGAGCGAGAAGAGCGGCATGGGGCAGGGGTCCCGGGCAGGCAGATCGGAGGAAAACGTCAGCCGAGACTCACCTTCGCATGGTCCCGGGTCAAGGTCGGGAGGTCCTCACCCGAATCCAAAAAAGTTGAGTGTTTTAATTGGTTTCTGCGGGATAAAGCGGCTTTGCCGCATTGCGGCAGGGAAAGCGAAAGATTTTCGCATACCATGGTATGCAGACAGCAGAATTCGGTTCCCCCCGGCATGGTTTTGCCCCCTCGCTTGGTTGACCGCGCGCGGGGGCGGGGGTAAAGCGGAGCATGAGTGTGCGCGGGCCGAAAAAGGGTCCGCAGGCTCGCTGTCGCCAGCTGAAGGAGCATCTCGTGGACGCGCTTCTCCGAGAGTATCTGCCTGTTCTCATTCTGCTTGCGGTCGCCGTGGGTCTTGGCCTTGTGCTGATCCTTGCGGCCGCCGTGATCGCAGTGCGCAATCCCGACCCGGAAAAGGTCAGTGCCTACGAATGCGGATTCAACGCCTTCGATGACGCCCGGATGAAGTTCGACGTGCGGTTCTACCTTGTGTCGATCCTGTTCATCATCTTCGATCTGGAAGTGGCCTTCCTGTTCCCTTGGGCGGTGGCCTTCGGCGATCTGTCGATGACGGCCTTCTGGTCGATGATGGTGTTCCTGGCCGTGCTGACCATCGGCTTTGCCTATGAATGGAAGAAGGGAGCTCTCGAATGGGAGTGATGCCAAATCCGCTTCAAACCGGCGCCAATACGGCCGCGGCCGACAAGGATGCCGATGTCGCGGCCTTCAGCCGTGACCTTCAGGACAAGGGCTTTCTGCTGACCTCGACTGAGGATGTCATCAACTGGGCGCGCATCGGTTCGCTGCACTGGATGACCTTCGGTCTTGCCTGCTGCGCGGTCGAGATGATCCAGATGTCGATGCCCCACTATGACGTGGAACGCTTCGGCATGGCGCCCCGCGCCTCGCCCCGGCAATCGGACCTGATGATCGTGGCGGGCACGCTGACCAACAAAATGGCGCCTGCTCTGCGCAAGGTCTATGATCAGATGCCCGAGCCGCGCTATGTCGTGTCGATGGGCAGCTGCGCCAATGGCGGCGGCTATTACCACTATTCCTATTCGGTCGTCCGCGGCTGTGACCGCGTGGTCCCGATCGACGTCTATGTCCCGGGCTGCCCGCCCACGGCCGAGGCGCTGCTGTACGGCCTGTTGCAATTGCAGCGGAAGATCCGCCGCACCGGCACTCTGGTGAGGTAACAATGTCCGAAGCCCTGCAAGAACTGGCCGCGCTGATCGAGCTGAAAAAGCCCGATGCCGTCGTTTCCGCCAAGATCGCCTTCGGCGAGCTGACCCTGACCACCACGCCGGCGCAGGCCCTGTCGCTGCTGGAATTCCTGCGCGACGACACGACCTGCCGCTTCGGCACGCTGATCGACGTGACCGCCGTGGACCATCCCGAACGGGCAGCGCGGTTCGATCTGGTCTGGCACATGCTGTCGATGCACCGCAACCAGCGCATCCGGGTGAAGGCGCAGCTGCGCGAAGAGGAGCTGGCGCCGACCGCCACCGGCCTGTTCCCCTCCGCCGACTGGTACGAGCGGGAAGTCTTCGACATGTTCGGGATCATCTTTGCGGGCCACCCGGACATGCGCCGCATCCTGACCGACTACGGCTTCCGCGGCCATCCGCTGCGCAAGGACTTTCCGACCACCGGCTATGTCGAGGTCCGCTATGACGAAGAGCAGAAGCGCGTCGTCTACGAGCCGGTGAAGCTGGTGCAGGAATACCGCCAGTTCGACTTCATGAGCCCGTGGGAAGGGGCCGAATACATCCTTCCGGGCGACCAGAAAGCGGGGGCCAAGTGATGGCCTGCGACCGTAGGAGAGCATTCTGATGGACGGAGATATCCGCCAGAACGTCTATGACGACGGCTCGATGGACAAGGAAACCGGCGAGCAGCGCATCCGCAATTTCAACATCAACTTCGGGCCGCAGCACCCGGCGGCACACGGTGTGCTGCGTCTGGTGCTGGAGCTGGACGGCGAGATCGTCGAGCGCGCGGATCCGCATATCGGCCTGCTGCACCGCGGCACCGAAAAGCTGATGGAAAGCCGGACCTACTTGCAGAACCTGCCGTATTTCGACCGGCTGGATTATGTGGCGCCGATGAACCAGGAACATGCCTGGTGTCTGGCCATCGAAAAGCTGACCGGCACCGTGGTGCCGCGCCGCGCCAGCCTGATCCGGGTGCTCTATTCGGAAATCGGCCGCATCCTGAACCACCTGATGAACGTCACCACCGGGGCGATGGACGTGGGCGCGCTGACGCCGCCGCTCTGGGGTTTCATCGCGCGTGAAGAGCTGATGATGTTCTACGAACGCGCCTGCGGGGCGCGTCTGCACTCGGCCTATTTCCGGCCGGGCGGGGTGCATCAGGACCTGCCGCCGCAGCTGATCGACGATATCGAAGCGTGGTGCGACACGTTCCTGCCCAAGGTCGATGACCTGCACACGCTGATCACCGAAAACCGCATCTTCAAGCAGCGGCTGGTCGATATCGGCATCATCAGCCAGCAGGACGCGCTGGACTGGGGATTCTCGGGCGTGATGGTGCGCGGATCGGGCATGGCCTGGGACCTGCGCCGCGCGCAACCCTATGAATGCTATGACGAATTCGACTTCCAGATCCCGATCGGCAAGAATGGCGACAGCTATGACCGCTACCTGATCCGCATGGCGGAAATGGTGGAATCGGTGAAGATCATCCGTCAGGCCTGCCAGAAGCTGCGCGAGCCTGCCGCGAAGACCGACGTTCTGGCCCGCGGCAAGCTGACCCCGCCGAAGCGTGGTGAGATGAAGACCTCGATGGAGGCGCTGATCCATCACTTCAAGCTTTACACCGAAGGCTTCCACGTCCCCGCGGGCGAGGTCTATGCCGCGGTCGAGGCGCCGAAGGGCGAATTCGGGGTCTATCTGGTGGCAGACGGCACCAACAGGCCCTACCGCGCCAAGATCCGCGCCCCGGGCTTCGCCCATCTTCAGGCGATGGATTTCATGGCCAAAGGCCATCAGCTGGCCGATGTGACCGCGCTGATCGCCACCATGGACATCGTCTTCGGTGAGGTGGACCGGTGAGCGCGGCCGCGCCCCGGACTGCCCGAGCGGTGCCGCCCTGTGCGGCGCCGATCCTGTTTCTTTCTGTCACGGGGCTCTGAATGCTTCGCCGCCTATACAAGGACCAGCCCGCCTCTTTCGCCTTCACTCCGGCGAATCTTGAATGGGCCAAGGGTCAGATCTCGAAATACCCCGAGGGCCGTCAGGCCAGCGCGATCATTCCGCTGTTGTGGCGTGCGCAGGAACAGGAAGGCTGGCTGACGAAGCCGGCCATCGAATATGTGGCCGACCTCTTGGGTCTGGCCTATATCCGTGCGCTGGAAGTGGCCACCTTCTACTTCATGTTCCAGCTGCAGCCGGTGGGGTCTGTCGCGCATGTGCAGATCTGCGGCACCACGTCCTGCATGATCTGCGGCGCCGAAGACCTGTTCGCCGTGGCGAAAGAGCTGATCTCGCCCCATCCGCATACGGTGTCGGCCGATGGCCGGTTCAGCTGGGAAGAGGTGGAATGCATGGGCGCCTGCGCCAATGCGCCCATGGCCCAGATCGGCAAGGATTATTACGAGGATCTGACGCCCGAGAAGCTGCGTGAGCTGATTACCCGCTTCCGCGCGGGTGAGGTGCCGGTGCCCGGGCCGCAGAACGGCCGCTATTCCTCTGAGCCGATCTCGGGCCTGACCAGCCTGAAGGAATTCGAGTCGGGCCGCACCCAATACAATGCCAGCGCCCAGCTGGCGGTGGATATCGGCGAGACGGTGAAGCGCATCGACGGGACCGAGGTTCCGCTGCTGACGCCGTGGCTGAAGGATGGCGGCAAGGCCGTGTCGCAGTTGCCGGGCGCGCCGGGTGTATTGACGGTGGCCGCTCCGGCGGCGGCGCCTGCTGCTGTGGCGGAACCGGCGAAACCGGCCCCGGGTGCCGATGCGAAATCCGAACCCTCGCCCAGCGAAAAGACCGCCGCGAAGGGTCTGCCCGAAGCCTTGGGCGAGGCGCTGGCCAAGGGCAAGCCCGAGGCGGAACCCGCCCCGGCCGCGCCTGCCGTGGCCCAGCCCGGCCAGCCGACCGCGACCGGCATGCAGGAACCCGGCGAGGGCAGCCGACCTGAGGGGCTTTCGGCGGCGCGTGGCGGTGTGGCGGACAATCTGAAGGAAATCGAAGGCATCGGTCCGGTGCTGGAAAAGCTGTGCCATGAGCTGGGCTTCTTCCACTTCGACCAGATCGCCAACTGGACCGAGGCGGAAATCGCCTGGGTCGACCAGAACCTGAAGGGGTTCAAGGGCCGCGTGACCCGCGACAAATGGGTGGCGCAAGCCAGGATCATCGGGGCCGAGGGGCTGGAGGCGTTCCGCCAGCGGGCCAAGACCAACGACTACTGAGGACGGACGATGGGCGCGAACGGCGGCAAGGGCGGCGACAGGACAGGGGCGCAGGGGCGCCTTGTGGCCCTTGTCATGGCCGGCACCATGCTGCTGTGGATGGGCGCACAATGGCTGGGCGGGACGATGGGCTGGGACGTGCGCTACGTCTTTCTCTTCGATTTCGCCGCCATTGCCGCGCTGATCTGGGCGCTGGTCGTGACATTTCAGATCTGGCGCGCGCGCCGGAGTTAAGGAGCAGGACGGATGCTGAAGGATCAGGACCGCATCTTCACCAACCTCTATGGCATGCATGACCGCAGCCTGAAGGGCGCGATGAAGCGTGGCCATTGGGACGGCACCGCAACCATCATGGCCAAGGGCCGCGACTGGATCATCGACGAGATGAAGAAGTCGGGCCTGCGGGGCCGCGGCGGCGCGGGCTTCCCCACCGGCATGAAATGGTCCTTCATGCCCAAGGCCTCGGACGGGCGCCCGGCCTATCTGGTGGTGAACGCCGACGAATCCGAACCCGCGACCTGCAAGGACCGCGAGATCATGCGCCACGATCCGCATACGCTGATCGAAGGCTGCCTGATCGCCGGTTTCGCCATGAATGCGGTGGCGGCCTATATCTACATCCGCGGCGAGTATATCCGCGAGAAAGAGGCGCTGCAGGCCGCGATTGATGAGGCCTATGACGCCGGGCTGATCGGCCGCAACGCCTGCAAGTCGGGCTATGATTTCGACATCTTCCTGCACCACGGCGCCGGGGCGTATATCTGTGGCGAGGAAACCGCGCTTCTGGAAAGCCTTGAGGGCAAGAAGGGCATGCCGCGGATGAAACCGCCGTTCCCGGCGGGCTCGGGCCTCTATGGCTGCCCGACCACGGTCAACAACGTGGAATCCATCGCCGTTGCCCCCACCATCCTGCGCCGCGGCGCGGAATGGTTTGCGGGCTTTGGCCGTCCGAACAACGCGGGCGTGAAGCTGTTCGCCATGTCGGGCCATGTGAATGCGCCCTGCGTGATTGAGGAAAGCATGTCGATCAGCGTGAAAGAGCTGATCGAGCGGCACGGCGGCGGCGTGCGTGGCGGCTGGAAGAACCTGAAGGCGGTCATTCCCGGCGGCGCCTCCTGCCCGGTGCTGACGGCCGAGATGTGCGAAGATGCCATCATGGACTATGATGGCATGCGCGAGAAGAAATCCTCGTTCGGCACCGCCTGCATGATCGTGATGGATCAGAACACCGATATCATCAAGGCGATCTGGCGGCTGTCCAAGTTCTTCAAGCACGAAAGCTGTGGCCAGTGCACGCCCTGCCGCGAAGGCACCGGCTGGATGATGCGGGTGATGAGCCGCCTTGTGACCGGTGAGGCCGAGATCGAGGAAATCGACATGCTGTTCGAAGTGACGAAGCAGGTCGAGGGCCACACGATCTGTGCGCTTGGCGATGCGGCGGCCTGGCCCATCCAAGGGCTGATCCGCAACTTCCGGGATGAGATCGAGGACCGGATCAAGGCCAAGAAGACCGGCCGGATCTCGGCGGCGCTGGCGGCGGAGTGATGATGCACGCCGCCCGTCCCGCAACGGCCCGTGGCCCCCGCTCGCGCCTTGGCGCGGTTGCGGGGCTGTCGGCCTTTGCGCTGGCGGGCTGCGTGGCGCCGCAGGGCGGCAGTAGTGGTCTGGGCGATGCGCCCCGGCCGCCCGAAGTGGTGACGGTGGATGGCCAGACCTACAGTGTAGCCATGGGCGCGCGCGGCACCGGCACCCGGCTGACGGCCGAGGGCGCGCTTCCGGTTCAGGGCCGGGCGCTTCTGGTGACCGCGGCGGTGCCGCTGGCACAGGATCAGGGCGCAGTTGCCAAGAAGGCGGCGCGCGCGGGCTGTGCCACGGCGGGCGGGCGTTTCAGCGAGACGGCGCTTGGCGCCTATGACCGCGCCGCACGGGCCTGGGTTTTTGCGGGGGCCTGCGCATGACCCTCACGAAAGGTTACAAGGCGGGCGGATCACATGAAATGCACGAAGCCGTGCGTTTTGGCGCGCGGCGCGCTCTGTCAGGATGCGGACGCCCGGCGGAACGGGGGATCGCCCCCGTCTGCGCGGGCAGAGAGCAGCCTGTGGAGCGAACCGCATGAAGACCGTGAAGATTGCCGCCCTTTCGATGTTCCTGGCCGCGCCTGCGCTGGCGCTGGAACCGATCAATACCGAAAAGCACATCAATCAGGTGCTGTTGCAGGGCTTCATCGCCGACAAGATCGCCGATACCTGCCCCGCGATGGAGCCGCGCAAGCTGCGCGCGCTGAACGAGCTGATCAAGCTGCGCGATTATGCGCTGAAGAAGGGCTACAAGGCCGATGAGGTCCGCGCTTTCGTGGAAAGCAAGACCGAGAAGGCCCGCGGTAAGGCTCAGGCCACCGAATGGCTGAAGAAAGCCGGGGCGACCGAAGGCGATGCCGCGGCGCATTGCAAGGTGGGCCGGGCCGAAATCGCGAAGAACAGCCTGATCGGCTATCTGCTGAGGGACAAGGGATGACGCCCGGGTTCCATCTTGCCGAACTGAATGTCGGGCGCCTGCTGGCGCCGACCGACGATCCGCGCGTGGCCGAATTCATGGCCGCGCTGGACCGGGTCAACGGTCTGGGCAAGCGCATGCCCGGCTTTGTCTGGATGATGGAAGGCTCGGGCGAGCCCGGCACCGGCAATACCGAGGCGAAGATCGGCGGCGATCCGCAGTTCGTCTCTAATCTGACGGTTTGGGAAAGCGTGGAAACGCTGGAGCATTTCGTCTGGAATACCGTTCATCGCGCCTTCTACGAACGGCGCGCCGAATGGTTTCAGGTTCTGGGCCGGATGCATTTCGTGATGTGGTGGGTGCCCGCGGGGCACAAACCGACGCTGGACGAGGCGCTGGAACGGCTGGCGCATCTGGAAGCGAATGGAGACAGCGATCACGCCTTCGGCTGGTCGTATCTGAAAGACGCGCAGCTGTGGAAGTCCCATGGCTGCACCCGGTTGGCGGCGGAGTAGCGGATGGGCGAGAGCGAAGACAATGTCGTGCTGCGTCTGCTGCGGGAAATCCGCTCTGACACTCAGGACACAAGGCACCGGCTGACCCGGGTCGAACGCAAACTGGAAGAACTGCACGAAGGTATGGTGCAGGCCATGGGCGTAGCCGGTCTGGCTTCGGTTTCGACGGAAAAGCACGGCGAAGATATTGACGAAATCCGCGACGAGATCCTTGCGCTGAAACGCCGGGTTGCGGAACTGGAGGCGCGGAAATGAGCAGCAACCTCAAGAAAATCAGCATCGACGGCATCGAGGTCGAGGTGGATGGCGCGATGACGATCATCCAGGCGGCTGAGGTCGCCGGGGTCGAGATCCCGCGCTTCTGCTATCACGAACGCCTGTCCATCGCGGGCAACTGCCGGATGTGTCTGGTCGAGGTGGTAGGCGGCCCGCCGAAGCCCGCGGCCAGCTGCGCGATGCAGGTGCGCGATCTGCGCCCCGGCCCGAACGGTGAGGCGCCGGTCGTCAAGACCAAGTCGCCCATGGTCAAGAAGGCCCGCGAAGGGGTTATGGAGTTCCTCCTGATCAACCACCCGCTGGATTGCCCGATCTGCGACCAAGGCGGCGAATGCGACCTGCAGGATCAGGCCATGGCCTATGGCGTGGACTTCTCCCGCTACCGCGAGCCGAAGCGGGCGTCGGAGAACCTGAACCTTGGCCCGCTGGTCAAGACCGAGATGACGCGCTGCATCTCCTGCACCCGCTGTGTGCGCTTCACCACCGAAGTGGCCGGCATCACCCAGATGGGCCAGACCGGCCGCGGGGAAGACAGCGAGATCACCAGCTATCTGAACATGACGCTGGATTCGAACCTGCAGGGCAACATCATCGACCTGTGCCCGGTGGGCGCCCTGACGGCGAAGCCCTATGCCTTTACCGCCCGCCCGTGGGAGCTGACCAAGACCGAATCCATCGACGTGATGGATGCCTTGGGCTCGAACATCCGGGTCGATACCAAGGGCCGCGAAGTCATGCGGATCATCCCGCGCAACAATGACGGCGTGAACGAAGAGTGGATCAGTGACAAGACCCGCTTTATCTGGGACGGTCTGCGCCGCCAGCGGCTGGACAAGCCCTATATTCGCGAAAACGGCCGCCTGCGTCCCGCGACCTGGCCCGAGGCGCTGGAAAAGGCCGCCGCCGCCATGAAGGGGAAGAAGGTCGTCGGTCTGGTGGGCGATCTGGCCCCGGTCGAGGCGGCCTATTCGCTGAAGCTGTTGGTCGAAGGGCTGGGCGGCAAGGTTGAATGCCGCACCGATGGTGCGCGTCTGCCCATCGGCAACCGCAGCGCCTATGTCGGCACCGCGACGATTGAAGACATCGACAGCGCGGGCGGCATCCTGCTGATCGGCACCAACCCGCGGGTCGAGGCGCCGGTTCTGAACGCCCGCATCCGCAAGGCTTGGGCGCAGGGTGCGCAGATCGGCCTGATCGGCGAGGCGGCGGATCTGACCTATGATTACCACCATTTCGGCACCGACCGGGCCGCGCTGGTGGCGCATCTGGATCTGGCCCGCTCTGCCCCGGCGGACAAGAAGCCGGGTGTCGTGATCGTGGGGCAGGGCGCGCTGAACGAAGCCGATGGCGAGGCGGTTCTGGCCCATGCCATGGCGATTGCCGAAGCGCGTCAGGCCAAGCTTCTGGTCCTGCACACTGCCGCGGGCCGCGTGGGTGCAATGGATGTGGGCGCGGTGACCGAGGGTGGGCTTTCCGTCGCCACCGAAGGCGCGCAGGTCGTCTTCAATCTGGGCGCCGATGAGGTTGAGATCAGCCGAGACGGCGTGGCCGCGCCCTTCGTCATCTATCAGGGCAGCCACGGCGACCGTGGTGCGAACCGGGCCGATGTGATCCTGCCTGCTGCTGCCTATACCGAGGAAAACGGCCTCTTCGTGAACACCGAAGGCCGCCCGCAACTGGCCTTCCGCGCGGGCTTTGCCCCGGGTGAGGCCAAGGAGAACTGGGCGATCCTGCGCGCGCTTTCGGCCGAGGTGGGGGCCAAGCTGCCGTGGGACAGCCTTCCCGGGCTGCGCGCCGCGCTGGTGGCCGCGCATCCGCATCTGGGTGCCGTGGGCGAAGTGGCCGCGAACGACTGGTCCGCGCTGGAGCTGCGCGCGCCGGGCAAGGCCACGTTCCGCAATGCGATCAAGGACTTCTACATGACCAACCCGATTGCCCGGGCGTCTTCCGTGATGGCCGAACTGTCGGCCATGGCCAAGGCGCGGCTGACCGCGCCCTTGGCGGCGGAGTAACCGGGATGCGTCACCTTGCGGCCCTTGCGCTTCTGGCCTCCGCTTCGGCGGCGGTCGGGGCTTGCGCGCCGCAGGCAGAGGTGACAACAGCACCGGCACGGGCCGAATATCTGGGGATCCAGACGGTTCTGCTGGACGGGGATATGGTGAGCTTCCGCGTTGCCATGAAGGGCGCGGGGGATGAGGCGGATGTCGAGGCCTATGGCCGTTGCGCCGCCGCACAATATGCGCTGATCCGGGGCGCCGGGTTTGCGCGGCATGTAAGGACACAGGTGGCCAAGGCCGGCGATACCTGGCGGGGCGATGCGGTCTATCTGATTTCCGCAGCGCTGCCCCGGGGGGTGCAGACCATTGACGCCGAAGTGACGGTGCGTGACTGCGGCGAGCTGCGCATTCCGACGGTCTGAGAGGGACGAAAGAGAATGGACGGATTTTTCAGCACGGGCCTCGGGACGGCGGTTCTCCTGATCCTGCAGACACTTGCAGTGACGGGTTTCGTCATGGGGTCGCTGATCTTCATGGTCTATGGCGACCGGAAGATCTGGGCGGCGGTGCAGATGCGCCGGGGACCGAATGTGGTGGGTCCCTGGGGGCTGCTGCAGACCTTTGCGGATGCGCTGAAATATGTGCTGAAGGAAATCGTCGTCCCGGCCGGTGTCGACAAGTTCGTCTATTTCCTGGCCCCGGTGCTGTCTTTCGTTCTGGCGCTTCTGGCCTTTGCGGTGATCCCCTTCGATGAGGGCTGGGTGCTGGCCGACATCAACGTGGCGATCCTGTTCGTCTTTGCCGTCTCCTCGCTGGAAGTCTACGGCGTGATCATGGGCGGTTGGGGGTCGAACTCGAAATACGCCTTCCTCGGCGGGCTTCGGTCGGCCGCGCAGATGATTTCCTATGAGGTATCGCTCGGCCTGATCATCATCGGCCTGATCATTTCGACCGGCTCGATGAACCTGAGCCAGATCGTCCATGCGCAGGACACCGGCTGGGGCCTTCTGGGCTGGTACTGGCTGCCGCATTTCCCGGTTCTGGTGCTGTTCTTCATCTCGGCTTTGGCCGAAACGAACCGCCCGCCCTTCGACCTGCCCGAAGCGGAATCCGAACTCGTCGCCGGCTTCATGGTCGAATATTCGTCCACACCCTACCTGCTGTTCATGGCGGGCGAATACATCGCCATCTTCCTGATGTGCGCGCTGATCAGCCTGTTCTTCTTCGGCGGCTGGCTGTCGCCCATCCCCGGCATCGCCGACGGCTGGTGGTGGATGGTCGCCAAGATGTGGGCGTGGTTCTTCATGTTCGCCATGGTCAAGGCCATCGTGCCCCGCTACCGCTATGACCAGCTGATGCGGATCGGCTGGAAGGTGTTCCTGCCGCTGTCGCTCGGCTGGGTGGTTATCGTCTCCTTCCTTGCCAAGTTCGAAGTCCTCGGCGCCTTCTGGGCCCGCTATACGATGGGGGGCTGAGGGTGGCAGAGAATGTGGACAACCTCATTCTGGAGCAGCTTCGGCTGATCCGTGAAGATTTCGGGCGCATCGACAAGCGCTTTGATGATCTGGAAACCAAGGTCGATGAACTGGGTGCCCGTGCCCAGTCAACGGAAGGTGTGCTTTTCGGCTTGGGCGGCTACATCCGCTCGATTGATGAGCGCGTCGAGCACATCGAGCGGAAGCTGGGGATTTAATGATGGCCAACGTCGACTGGAACCGCGCGACGCGCTATTTCCTGATGGTGGATTTCATCAAGGGTTTTGCCCTTGGCATGAAGTATTTCTTCAAGCCGAAGCCCACGGTGAACTATCCGCATGAAAAGGGGCCGCTCAGCCCCCGGTTCCGCGGCGAGCATGCGCTGCGCCGCTATCCGAATGGTGAGGAACGCTGCATCGCCTGCAAGCTGTGCGAGGCGATCTGCCCGGCGCAGGCCATCACCATTGACGCCGAACCGCGTGAAGACGGCAGCCGCCGCACCACGCGCTATGACATCGACATGACGAAATGCATCTATTGCGGCTTCTGCCAAGAGGCCTGCCCGGTCGATGCCATCGTCGAAGGTCCGAACTTCGAATTCTCGGCCGAAACCCGGGAAGAGTTGTTCTACACCAAGGAAAAACTGCTGGACAACGGCGCCCGCTGGGAGGCCGAAATCGCCCGCAACCTCGAACTCGACGCGCCTTACCGCTAACCCCCGCACGGATCAGACCCCGCCATGAGCAAGGTTCAGTCAGCAGCATTCGGAGCATTGGGCGGCGCGCTTGCGCTGTCTGTCGCGCTGTTTGCCGGTGGCTTCCTGCGCGGCGGTCCGGGGCCGGAAGGTCCTGTCGGCCCGGTGGGCGCAGTCGGTCCGGCGGGTCCTGCCGCTCCGCAGGGCGGGCCCGGTCCCGTTGGCCCGCAAGGGGCCATTGGTCCCGCGGGTCCGCAGGGCGCGGCGGGCCCCGAAGGTCCGCAGGGACCGCAGGGTGAGGTGGGGCCGCAGGGTGCCATCGGCCCGGCGGGTCCGCAGGGCGTGGCGGGTGCGGGCGATCTGGGGCAGGGTGTCGTCCTTCTGGCGCGCGCGGCGGAGGGATGTCCGCAGGGCTGGGTCGCGGGCGGAGAGGTGGTTCTGAACACCTCGCCCGAGTATCAGACCGCCCCGGGGCAGGAGCGCAGCGAAACGCTTGTCATGACCTCGGCCACGGCCGGGTTCCAGAATGTCAATTTCTACCTTTGCCTGCGGGGGGCCGAATGAACGAGACCTATGCCCGGATGTTCAGCCAGATGATGGAAAGCTCGCAGGAGATGCTGCGCGCCTTCAACCCTGCGCTGGAGGGGATGAAGGTCGCGGGCTTCGACAAGATGTTCCCCACCATGCCGGCCGACATCATGGAGATGTGGTTCGGCAAGACCTTCAACCGCGAAGGTCTGGATGCGAAAACGCGGCTTCTGGTGACGCTGGCCGGGCTGACCGTCCTGGGCGCCCAGGCAGAGCCGCAGGTGAAGCTGACCGTCCGCCACGCGCTGGAAGCCGGGGCGAGCGAGCGCGAGATCGCCGAGGTGATCTGGCAGATGAGCATGTTCGGCGGGCTCCCCGCCATGCAGAAGGCGCTGGAACTGGCCCAGTCCGTCTTCGACGAAAAGAAGGAAGCGAAGGGATGACCCTGGCCGATCTTGCATTCTATGTCTTCGCCGTCATCACGGTGTCTGCGGGCCTGATGGTGACCGTCAGCCGCAATCCGGTGCATTCGGTGCTGTGGCTGATCCTGACCTTCCTGTCGGCCGCCGGGCTGATGGTGCTGATGGGGGCGGAATTCGTCGCCATGCTTTTGATGATCGTCTATATCGGCGCGGTGGCGGTGCTGTTCCTGTTCGTCGTCATGATGCTGGACGTGGATTTCGCCGCGCTGAAGGGCGAACTGGCGCGTGCGGCGCCTTTGGGCCTTCTGATCGGGGTCGTCCTGATCATGCAGATCACCATCGGCCTTGGCGCCTGGACCACGGCCCCCGAAGCGGCGGCCCTGCGCCCCTCGCCCTCGCCCGAGGGGATGGAGAATGCCCGTGCCATCGGCATGCTGGTCTATGACAAGTATATCTACCTGTTCCAGGCTTCGGGTCTTGTGCTCTTGGTCGCCATGATCGGGGCGATCCTGCTGACCCTGCGCCACCGCAAGGACATCAAGCGGCAGAACGTGCTGCAGCAGATGTGGCGCGACCCGGCCAAGACGATGGAGTTGAAGGACGTGAAACCGGGGCAGGGGCTCTGATCCATGCGGGCGGCGGTTCTGGCCATTTCGGTTGTTGCGGGGGGGCAGGCGGTTGCGCTGACCCCGCTGCCGGAATGCCATGATGCGGCCGTGGGGGATTACAACATCGGCTGGCAGGGCGGCGGGTTCGTGGCCTATGCGCCCTGGGCGGGTGAGGACTACCGGATCATCCTCGACGATTGCGGAGGCGGGCAGCGGCTGATGATGACCATCGCCTATGACGACCACGCAAAGCTGGATCCGGTCTGGCGCGCGCTGGAGGGCCGGCAGAGCTATACGATGGGCCGGATCGCCGGTATCGCCCGCGAGGCGGGCGCGAAGATCACGCAGGGGCAGGCCGCCTATGAAAGCTGTGCCTGCGAAAAATACGGCGGCTGAGGCCGCAGGGATGACCAGTCCGGGCCCCGGCCCGGAGGTGAAGAAAGACAACGGGCGACAAGGCCCCGAGGGACAGATGATGGTAGGAATTGAACATTACATCACGGTGGCGGCGTGCCTTTTCGTCATCGGCATCTTCGGGATCTTCCTCAACCGGAAGAACGTGATCGTCATCCTGATGTCGATCGAGCTCATGCTGCTTGCGGTGAACATCAACCTCGTCGCCTTTTCGACCCATGCGGGCGATCTGACGGGGCAGATCTTCACCCTTTTCGTGCTGACCGTGGCCGCGGCCGAAGCCGCCATCGGTCTGGCGATCCTCGTCGTGTTCTTCCGCAACCGCGGAACGATCGACGTGGAAGACGTGAACGTGATGAAGGGCTGACACGATGGCGACGATCATCCTCTTTGCCCCCCTTGTGGGCGCCATCCTCTGCGGCTTTGGCTGGCGGATCTTCGGCGAAAAGGCCGGGCAGGTCTTGACCACGGCGCTGGTGTTTCTGGCCGCGGCGCTGAGCTGGGTCATCTTTCTGGGTTTCGACGGCGAGACGCAGCACATCACCATCCTGCGCTGGATCGAATCCGGCTCGCTGAACACGGAATGGGCGATCCGTCTGGACCGGCTGACCGCGATCATGCTGGTGGTGGTGAACTCGGTCTCCGCGCTCGTCCACCTCTATTCCTTCGGCTACATGGCGCATGACGACAACTGGCACGAGGGCGAGCATTACAAGGCACGCTTCTTCGCCTATCTGTCGTTCTTCACCTTCGCTATGCTGATGCTGATCACCTCGGACAACCTCGTCCAGATGTTCTTCGGCTGGGAAGGCGTGGGCGTCGCCTCCTATCTGCTGATCGGCTTCTACTACCGCAAGCCAAGCGCGAATGCCGCCGCGATGAAGGCCTTCATCGTCAACCGGGTGGGCGACTTCGGTTTTGTCCTTGGCATCGCCGCGCTGTTCTTCCTGACAGACTCGATCAATTTCGACGTGATCTTCGGCGCGGCGCCGGGGTTGGCGGAGACCAATGTCACCTTCCTCTGGACCGAGTGGAATGCCGCGAACCTGATCGGCGTCCTGCTGTTCATCGGCGCCATGGGGAAATCGGCGCAGCTGATCCTGCACACCTGGCTGCCGGATGCGATGGAAGGCCCGACCCCGGTGTCGGCGCTGATCCACGCCGCGACCATGGTGACCGCGGGCGTCTTCCTCGTCTGCCGGATGTCGCCGATCTATGAATATGCGCCGACGGCCACCGCCTTCATCACCATTCTGGGGGCCACGACCGCTTTCTTCGCCGCGACCGTCGGGCTGGTGCAGAATGACATCAAGCGGGTGATCGCCTATTCCACCTGTTCGCAGCTGGGCTACATGTTCGTGGCTGCGGGCGTGGGCGCCTATCCGGTGGCGATGTTCCACCTGTTCACGCATGCCTTCTTCAAGGCCATGCTGTTCCTTGGCGCGGGCTCGGTCATCCATGCCACCCACCACGAACAGGACATGCGCAACTACGGCGGGCTGCGGAAGAAGATCCCGCTGACCTTCTGGGCCATGATGATCGGCACGCTGGCCATCACCGGCGTGGGTATCCCGCTGACGCATTATGGGTTTGCCGGCTTCCTGTCGAAGGATGCGGTGATCGAAAGCGCCTATGTCGGGTCCAATTATGCCTTCGTGCTGCTGGTGATCGCCGCGGGGATGACCTCGTTCTATTCGTGGCGGCTGATGTTCCTGACCTTCTACGGCACCAGCCGGGCGGGCGGGCATGGCCATGACGATCACCACGGCCATGACGCACATGGTCACGATGCCCACGGGCATGGCCACGACGATCACGGCCATGGCCACCATGAGCCGCATGAAAGCCCGGTCGTGATGCTGATCCCGCTGGGGGTGCTGGCCATGGGCGCGCTGTTCTCGGGCATGCTGTGGTATAATGTGTTCTTCGGGGATGAGGCCAAGCTGCGCGCCTGGTTCGGGATGGAGGCTGCGGCCGAACATCATGAGCCTGCCGCTCCCGCCGAAACTGCGGCGGCCACGACTGAAGCTGCACCTGCAACCGCGGAGACCGCCCCGGCCACGGCCGAAGCCGCTCCGGCTGAAGCCGCTCCGGCTGAAGCCGTGACGACCGAAGCTGCACCGGCCGAAGGTCATGCCGCACCCGCCCCGGCGGCGCATGGGGAAACTGCCCATACCGCGCCCAAGGGCGCCGTGCTGATCCTGCCTTATGGCGCCGAGGAGCAGGCCGTGGTCAACGAACGCCTGAATTACGACCCGGCCCATGCCGAGGAAGGCCACCATGCCCCGGTGAACATCATCGCCGCGGCGCATGCGGTGCCGAAATGGGTGAAAGTCTCGCCCTTCGTCGCCATGGTTCTGGGCTTTGCGCTGTCCTGGCTGTTCTACATCAAGAACCCCTCGCTGCCGAAGCGGCTGGCGGCACAGCAGCGCCCGCTTTACCTCTTCCTGCTGAACAAGTGGTATTTCGACGAGATCTACGACTTCCTGTTCGTGCGGCCGGCGAAATGGCTGGGCGGCTTCCTGTGGCGGAACGGCGACGGAAAGGTCATTGACGGCACCATAAACGGGGTGGCGATGGGGATTGTCCCCTTCTTCACCCGCCTCGCGGCCCGCGCGCAGTCGGGCTACCTGTTCCACTATGCCTTCGCCATGGTGCTGGGGATCGTTGTCCTCGTCACCTGGATGACGCTCTTCGGCGGCGCCAAGTAAGGGGGCGCGAGATCCATGGCACAACAACTTCTCTCCATCATCACCTTCCTGCCGCTGGTCGCGGCGGCCATTCTGGCCCTGTTCCTGCGCGGCAATGACGCCGCTGCGCAGCGCAGCGCCAAATGGCTGGCCATGTTCGCCACGCTGGCGACCTTCCTTGCCTCGCTGTTCCTGCTGGCCGAGTTCGACCCGCAGAACACCGGGTTCCAGTTCGTCGTGGAAACCCCGTGGATCATGGGGCTCAACTACAAGATGGGCGTGGACGGGATTTCGATCCTGTTCGTCATGCTGACCACCTTCCTGATGCCCTTGGTCATCTGGTCGACCTGGGAGGTGGACACCCGCGTCAAGGAATACATGATCGCCTTCCTCGTGCTGGAAAGCCTGATGATCGGCGTATTCTGCGCGCTGGATCTGGTGCTCTTCTACCTGTTCTTCGAGGCCGGCCTGATCCCGATGTTCCTGATCATCGGCATCTGGGGGGGTGCGAACCGGATCTATGCCGCGTTCAAGTTCTTCCTCTACACCTTCCTCGGCTCGGTCCTGATGCTGGTGGCCATGATCGCCATGTATATGGACGCGGGCACCACCGATATCGTGGCGCTTCTGAACCACAACTTCGGCTCGGACAGCTTCTCGGTCCTGGGCATCCATGTGCTGGGCGGCATGCAGACGCTGCTGTGGCTGGCCTTCTTCGCCTCCTTCGCGGTGAAGATGCCGATGTGGCCGGTGCACACCTGGTTGCCCGACGCCCACGTTCAGGCGCCTACGGCGGGGTCGGTCCTGCTGGCGGCGGTGCTTTTGAAGATGGGGGGCTACGGTTTCCTGCGCTTCTCGATCCCGATGTTCCCGGTGGCGAGCGACATTCTGGCGCCGCTGGTGCTGTGGATGTCGGCCATCGCCATCGTCTACACCTCGCTGGTGGCGCTGGTGCAGAACGACATGAAGAAGCTGATCGCCTATTCCTCGGTCGCGCACATGGGCTATGTCACCATGGGCCTTTTCACCATGAACCAGCAGGGCATGGACGGGGCGATCTTCCAGATGATCAGCCACGGCTTCATCTCGGGCGCGCTGTTCCTTTGCGTGGGGGTCATCTACGACCGGATGCACACGCGTGAGATCGACGCCTATGGCGGGCTTGTCATCCGGATGCCGCGCTATGCGCTGGTCTTCATGTTCTTCACCATGGCGAATGTGGGCCTGCCGGGCACCTCGGGCTTTGTCGGTGAATTCCTGACGATCATGGGCATCTTCCAGGCCAACACCTGGGTTGCGCTTTTCGCAGCCTCGGGCGTGATCTTCTCGGCCGCCTATGCGCTGTGGCTCTATCGCCGGGTTGTCTTCGGCGACCTGATCAAGGAAAGCCTGAAGACCATCGACGACATGACCGCGCGGGAAAAGGCGATCTTCGCGCCGCTCGTCGCCATGACGCTGCTGCTGGGGGTCTATCCCAGCCTTGTGACCGACATCATCGGGCCTTCGGTGGCCCAGCTGATCACCGATTACCACGCCAGCATCCCCGAGGTGATCGGGGAAACTGCCGCCGTGACGCACTGAGGACCCGACCATGACCGCAGCTGATTTCAACATCGTCCTGCCCGAGGTCATCCTTGCGCTTTACGCGATGGCCGCGCTGATGTTCGGCGTCTACACCGGCAAGGACAAGGTGGCGGTGCCGCTTCTGTGGGCCACCGCGGGCGTCTTCGTCGCCATGGCGCTCTGGATCGGCTTTGCCGGGCAGGGGGAGCGGGCCGCTTTCGGCGGGATGTTCATCGACGATCCGTTCGCCCGTTTCGGCAAGGTGACCATCCTTGTCTCGGCCGCCGCCGTTTTGGTGATGAGCCAGGATTACATGACCCGCTACGGGCTTCTGCGCTTTGAATTCCCGGTTCTGGTCACGCTGGCCGTGCTGGGCATGAATATGATGGTGTCCTCGGGCGATCTGATGGCGCTGTATCTGGGTCTGGAGCTGCAATCTCTGGCGCTTTACGTCGTGGCCGCCATGCGGCGCGACAGCGTGCGGTCGTCGGAAGCCGGTCTGAAGTATTTCGTGCTGGGCTCGCTGTCCTCGGGCCTGCTCCTCTACGGCGCGTCGCTGGTCTATGGCTATGCGGGCACCACGCTCTTCTCGGGCATCATCACCACTTTGACCGATGGCGTGCCTCTGGGCCTGCTGTTCGGGCTGGTGTTCATGCTGGCCGGTCTGGCCTTCAAGGTTTCCGCCGCGCCCTTCCATATGTGGACGCCGGATGTCTATGAAGGCAGCCCCACGCCCGTCACCGCCTTCTTTGCCACCGCGCCCAAGGTGGCGGCCATGGCGCTGATCGGCCGGGTCGTGCTGGATGCCTTCGGAACGATCCCGTCGCAATGGGGGCAGGTGCTGGCCGCGCTGGCCGTGGTGTCGATGTATCTGGGCGCCGTGGCGGCGATCGGGCAGAAGGACATCAAGCGGCTGATGGCGTTTTCGTCCATCGCCCATATGGGCTATGCGCTGATCGGTCTGGCCACCGGCACCGCCGAAGGGGTGCAGGCGACGCTGATCTACATGGCGATCTACGTCACCATGAATGTCGGCACCTTCGCCTTCATCCTGTCGATGGAGCGGGACGGCCGCCCGGTCACCGACATTGCCAGCCTGAACCTGTTCTCGCGAACGGAACCGCTGAAGGCGATGGCGCTTCTGATGCTGTTCTTCAGCCTTGCGGGTGTGCCGCCCTTCGTGGGCTTCTTCGGGAAGTTCGCGGTTCTGCGCGCCGCGGTTGATGCCGGGATGGTCTGGCTTGCAGTGGCGGGGGCGGTGGCTTCGGTGATCGGCGCCTTCTACTACCTGCGCGTCGTCTACTTCATCTACTTCGGTGAAGAGCGGGAGCCGGTGCAAAGCCGCATGGCCCCGGTGCAATGGGCGCTGTTCGTGGCGGTGGCGGCGATCATGCTCCTCGGCTCGATCAACCTCTTCGGTATCGAACCTGCGGCCAAGGTCGCGGCCGAAGCGCTTGTCCGGTAAGTGAGCGAGCCGGGCGCAACAGCCGCGGGCCGGATCTTCCTGCCCGCGGTGGATTCGACCAATGCCGAGGCCTTCCGCCGCGCGCCGGACCTGACCGGCCCGCTTTGGATCGTTGCTGAGGAACAAACCGCGGGCCGCGGCCGCCGCGCCCGCCCGTGGTCCAGTCCGAAGGGCAATTTCTACGGCACCTTGGTCCAACGCATCGCGGACCCGCCGCAACGGCTGGGTCTGCGCAGCTTTGTGGCGGCGCTGGCGCTGCATGACGCTTTGGTCGCGGTGACCGGCCTGCCAATGGCCTTTGCGCTGAAATGGCCGAATGACGTGCTGATGAACGGCGGCAAGATCTCGGGCGTCCTGCTGGAGGCGACGGGTGACATGCTGGCCATCGGCATCGGCGTCAACCTGTTCTCTGCCCCGCCGGCCGAGGCGGTGGAGGACGGGGCGGTGCGTCCCGTGGCGCTCTGGTCCGAAACCGGCCTGCGGATCCCGCCTGCGGTGTTTCTGGATGCCCTTGCGCCGGCCATGGCGGGATGGGAGGCGATGTTCCGGCTGCAGGGGTTCGCGCCCTTGCGTTCGGCCTTTCTGACCCGCGCGGCCCGGCTGGGGCAGACGATCCGCGCCCGCACCGGTACGGAAACCCATAGCGGTGTTTTCGAAACCATCGACGCCGAGGGCAATCTGATCCTGCGCACTGCGGCGGGCCGGATCGCCATTCCGGCGGCGGATGTGTTCTTCTGAGGGGGAGAGGCCATGCTTCTGGCCATCGACTGCGGCAACACCAATACGGTGTTCTCGATCTGGGACGGCGACCGCTTTGTCGCAACTTGGCGCATCGCCACCGATCACAAGCGCACCGCGGATGAGTATTTCGTCTGGCTTCACACGCTGAAGACGCTGAAGCGGATCGAGGGGGAGATCACCGAAGCCATCATCTCCTCCACCGTGCCGCGGGTGGTGTTCAACCTGCGTGTCCTCTGCAACCGCTATTTCGACTGCCGCCCACTGGTGGTGGGCAAGCCGGAATGCCGCCTGCCGCATCCGCCGCGGGTGGATCAGGGCGTGAATGTCGGGCCGGACCGGCTGGTCAATGCGGCGGGGGCCTTCGACCGGCATGGCGGCAATCTGATCGTGGTCGATTTCGGCACCGCCACCACCTTTGACGTGGTGGACACCGACGGCGCCTATGTGGGCGGTGTGATCGCGCCGGGCGTGAACCTGTCGCTGGAGGCGCTGCATATGGCGGCGGCCGCTCTGCCGCATGTGGATGTGACCCGGCCCGCGCGGGCGATCGGCACGAATACGGTGGCCTGCATGCAATCCGGCGTGTATTGGGGGTACATCGGACTGGTCGAGGGGATCGTGCGTCAGGTGCGCCGGGAACGGAACCAGCCGATGAAGGTCATTGCCACCGGCGGGCTGGCGCCGCTGTTCGCGCAGGACACCGAACTGTTCGATTCCATCGAGGACGATCTGACCATGCACGGTCTGGTCCTGATCAACGATTTCAACAAGGACTTGGCATGACGAAAGACCGGCTGATCTATCTTCCCCTTGGCGGCGCGGGCGAGGTGGGCATGAATGCCTATGTCTACGGCTATGGCGCGCCGGGGAAGGAACGGCTGATCCTTGTCGATATGGGCGTGACCTTCCCGGACATGGATTCGGCCCCCGGGGTCGAGCTGATCATGCCCGACATGACATGGCTGGAAGAACGCGCCGACCGGCTGGACGCGATCTTCATCACTCATGCGCATGAGGACCATATCGGCGGCCTTGGCCATCTCTGGCCCAAGCTGAAGGCCCGGGTCTATGCCCGCCGCTTCACCGCCGCCATCGGCCGGCTGAAGCTGGAGGAGGCGGGCCAGCCCGCCGATACCATCACCACGGTCGAGGCGCGGCCTGCGGTGGTGGAGGCGGGGCCCTTCAAGGTGCAGTTCGTGCCCCTGGCCCATTCCATCCCCGAAAGCGCCGCGCTGATCATCGACACGCCCGCGGGCCGCATCGTCCATACCGGCGATTTCAAGCTGGACCGCGATCCGGTGGTGGGCGAGGGCTGGGATGATGCTTTGTGGCAGGGCGTGGCGGATGAGGCGCCGGTGAAGGTGCTGGCCTGCGATTCGACCAATGTCTATTCGACCCATCCCGGCCGGTCGGAAAGCACATTGCAGGCGCCGCTGACCCAGCTGATCCAGTCCGCCCCGTCGATGTTCGTCGCCACGACCTTCGGGTCCAATGTGGCGCGGCTGAAGACGCTGGCCGAGGCGGCGGTGGCGGCCGACCGTTCGGTCTGCGTCATGGGCCGGTCGATGAAGCGGATGCTGTCGGTCGCGCAGGAAACCGGCGTGCTGACAGTCTTCCCGAAGACCGTCTCGCCCGAAGAGGCGCTGGAAATCCCGCGCCGCAACCTGATGCTGCTGGTGACCGGATCGCAAGGCGAACGCCGGGCGGCGGCGGCGGCGCTGTCGCGCGGCAAATACCTGGGGTTCGAGATGCGGGAGGGCGATACGTTCCTGTTCTCCTCGCGCGTGATCCCGGGGAATGAAAAGGACGTGCTGCGGATCTGGAATTCGTTTTCCGAGATGGGCGTGACCGTGGTGGATGACACCGACGGGCTCTATCACGTCTCGGGCCATGCGAACCGCCCGGATCTGGAACATGTCCACCGCCTCTTGCTGCCCGACATGCTGATCCCGATGCATGGCGAACACCGCCACCTGTCGGAACATGCCCGCATCGCCACCGAGGCCGGAATCGCCGCCCGGGTGGCGACCAATGGCATGATGCTGGACCTGACCGGAGAGGTTCCGGTGGTGGCCGAGCATGTGGAGACCGGCCGCATCTATCTGGATGGCACCGTGCTGATCGGCGCGCTGGACGGGGTGATCCGCGAACGCATCCGCATGGCGCTGAACGGGCATGTGCTGGCCACCGTCATTCTGGACGAGAATGACGAGCCGATGGGCGAGCCCTGGGTCGAGATGATGGGCCTGACCGAGACCGGCCTTGGCGGGCGCCCGCTGGCCGAAAGCATGGAAACCGAACTGACCGAATGGATGGACCGCGCGGGCCGCAAGCTGTTGCGCGACGATGACAAGATGGAGGACGAGATCAAGCGCATCGTCCGTCAGGTCGCCGTCGAAGAGATCGGCAAGAAGCCCGAGGTCACCGTGGTGGTCAGCCGGCTGGTGGCCGAGTAGACCCCCGGCCCGTCAAACCGGAAAGCAAAACGCCGGCCCTCTGCGGGGCCGGCGTTTTCAATATCTGTATCTGCGCCTTTATTCTTCTTCAGCGTGGGCCGGCTGTTCGGCCGGGGCCTCTTCTTCGAAGGCGCGGACGCTGTCGGCGGGCGTCGGGTCGGGCAGCTTGAAGCTGCGCAGCATGAAATCGGGCACATGGTCGCCCATTCCCACCACCGAAGGGCCATCATCGCGGCGGTGGTGATGGTGATGCGGACGGTGATCGTCGCGCCGTTCGCGCGACGGCGGCGCGCTGCGCTCATTCCGTTCACGGACCGGCTCAACCCGTTCCTTGGGCTCGGGGCGTTCGCGGACCTCTGCCGGGGCGGGGGCCTCAGCCTCGGCCGCGGCGCGGGGCTTGCGGTCCTCGCGCGGGTAGGGCGCGGATTTCGGCCCGCGCGACCGCGAGCTGCTGCTGCCGCTGCGCGAGCTGCCGGAGCGTTCGCCCTGCGGCCGGTCGCTGCCCGCGTTGGCCAGATCCAGGCCTGCGGGCACTTCGGCGCGGGGGATTTCCATCTTCACCAGCGCCTCGACCGCCGCCAGCAGCTTGGCGTCATGCGGGGTCGAGATGGTGAAGGCCTTGCCCGACCGGCCCGCGCGGCCGGTGCGGCCGATGCGGTGGACGTAATCTTCGGCATGGCTGGGCACGTCGAAGTTGAACACATGGCTGACCGCCGGAATGTCCAGCCCGCGCGCCGCCACATCCGAGGCGACAAGGATATGGAGCGAGCCGTCGCGGAAGCTGTCCAGCGTCTTCATCCGCTGCGACTGTTCCAGATCGCCATGGATCGGCGCCGCGTTGAAGCCGTGCGACTTCAGCGACTTGGCCACGACATCCACGTCCATCTTGCGGTTGCAGAACACGATGCCATTGGTGCAGGCCTCACCCTCAGCCCGGATCAGCTCTCGCAGCACAGCGCGCTTTTCGGTGAAGGTGCGGTCCTTCCGCGTGGGCGTGAAGAACACGAGGTTCTGTTCGATATTGGTGTTGGTCGTCGCCTGACGCGCCACCTCGATCCGGGCGGGGTTGGTCAGGAAGGTATTGGTGATCCGCTCGATCTCGGGTGCCATGGTGGCCGAATAGAACATGGTCTGCCGGCTGAACGGGGTCAGCTGGAAGATGCGCTCGATATCGGGGATGAAGCCCATGTCCAGCATCCGGTCGGCCTCATCGACCACCATGATCTGAACGCCGGTCAGGAGAAGCTTGCCGCGCTCGAAATGGTCCAGCAGGCGGCCGGGGGTGGCGATCAGCACATCGACGCCGCGGTCGATCAGCTTGTCCTGTTCGCCAAAGGCCACGCCGCCGATCAGCAGCGCCTTGGTCAGCTTGGTGTGCTTGGCATAGACATCGAAGTTTTCCGCGACCTGCGCCGCCAGTTCCCGCGTCGGCGCCAGCACAAGGCTGCGCGGCATCCGGGCGCGGGCGCGGCCCTGACCCAGAAGCGTGATCATCGGCAGGGTAAAGCTGGCCGTCTTGCCGGTGCCGGTCTGGGCGATTCCCAGAACATCGCGGCCCTTCAGCGCCTCGGGGATGGCTTCGGCCTGAATGGGGGTCGGGGTCTCGTAGCCGGCTTCGGAAATGGCCTGCAGGACCCGGGGGTCAAGGGCAAGGTCAGAGAATTTGGTCATCAGCGTCCAGTCGTGGCGGCCGCAGGCCGCGGGGTCACGGGACGCGATGTCGGGCGCCCCTGGCGAAAACCCGCCGGATTGCGGGCATAAGGCCGCCGATAGCGCGAATTTCACGGAAGGTCAACGTCGCTGCCCGGTTTTGGGGCAGATCAGGCGGAAACCGGGGCGGGTTTCGCGCGTTATCCCTGCACAGGCCGATGGCTCAGGCCGTCCGGCCCCCTTTTTCCGCCTTGTGCGGACCCATCAGGGAAAAAACGCCATGATCATCCGTTACGGCTATGTCTTCACGCTGAACTTTGCCCGGCCCGCGCCGGTCGTGACCATGGTTTCGGCCCGGCCCGAACATGGGCGCGATCTCATCATGCCGGAACGCCACTGGTCCAGCCCCGTCACCTCGGCCGCGGTCTATCGTGACGACCATGGCAACATCTGCCGTCGCTTCATGGCCCCGGAGGGAGAGTTGACGCTGGCCGGCGAGGGGCTGATCCGCAATGACGGCGCAGTGGATCCCGTGGCCCCCGGCGCCCGCCCCGACCCGGTCGAGAGCTTGCCGCATGAGGTGCTGCCGTATCTGCGCGCCTCGCGCTATGTGGAAAGCGATGCCATGGGCGAAATTGCTTGGGATCTCTTCGGTGCGATGGAGCCGGGATGGGAGACGGTGCAGGCGATCTGCGATTTCGTGCATGGCCATATCGAATTCGGCTATGGCGAGGCCTGCGCGACCCGCACCGCGCTTCAGGCGCTGGAGGAACGCAAGGGCGTCTGCCGCGACTTTGCCCACGTCATGATTGGCCTGTGCCGCGCGCTGAATATCCCCGCGCGCTATATCAACGGCCATCTGGGCGACATCGGCGTGGCCTACAACCCCGACCCGATGGATTATGCCGCTTGGGTCGAGGTCTGGATGGACGGCCGCTGGCACACGTTCGATCCGCGCAACAATGCGCGGCGCATCGGGCGAATCGTGGTGGCGCATGGCCGGGATGCCGCCGATGTGCCGATGCTGACCAGCTTCGGCGCGCATGAGCTGACCGCGTTCCGGGTGATTGCCGAGGAAACCCCGCCCTCGGGCAGTCTGGTGCCGTTCCCGCTGCGGAAAAGCGCCTGACAGCTATTCGGCGGCCTCGGCTTTGGCTCCCCCGGCGCGGGCGCGCCGGTTGCGGCGGCGCTCTGTCAGGGCGCCCCGCATCTGGCCGATGCGGCGGAACAGGTTGCCCGGATCCTCGTTCAGCGCGTTCAGCAGATGCAGGGCGATCGGTCCGGCCACCGGTTCCTCCTGCGCCATCTGCCACAGGGGCGCCAGCAGGTTCACATCCAGCCCCCCCGACAGGAGCGAGAAATTCGGCATGTCCAGCGGCAGCCGGTTCTCCCGGGTGCGGCGCAGGCCGAAGGCGCGGTCGGCGGGCTGGCCGGAATAAAGCCGCTCGAACTCATAAAGTTTCATCAGTGAAAACATCACATTCATCGACAGGCCGATGCGCCGCTGTTCCTCGGTCTGGCCATGGTCACCGAAGGTGATGACCGAGGAGATCAGCCAGCGTGGCGGCAGGTCTTGCAACAGCACCGCGCCCTGTTCGGTCCAGATCCGGCGGAACAGCCGCGGCGTGTGGCGCGGAAACCGCCGTTTGCGCAGATGCGCGATCAGAAGACCGTTCAGCCCCGCCAGTTCCGAATGCCCGGCCAGTTCGCTGCGGATTTCATGCCGTTTCGTGGCATGGGCCGAGGCAGGTCGGGCCAGCGCCTCATCCGCAGGGATGCGCGCAGCAGCCAGCGCGGCCAGATCGCAATCCAGCGGCGGCAGCACCTCGCCCTCGGCAAAGGCCAGCGGGCGGCGGCGCACGTTCCATGTGGCGATCAGGTCGTCGGGGGCATCGGGGTAGACGGGTTCTGCTGTCATCTTCTGCGCTGGCGCCCCCCGCGGTTCCATCCAGCCTAAAAGCGGGCCGGGCAGGGGTCAAGCCACGCCCCAGCCCAGCCCCCCGGGCAGACCCGTGGACGCGCGTGGCAAAGCCGGATAAAAGCCCGCCCATGCTGGACAATGCCCCCCACCTTCCGCCCGAAATCTCCCGCCGCCGGACGTTTGCGATCATCGCACACCCCGACGCGGGCAAGACCACGCTGACCGAAAAGTTCCTGCTGTTCGGCGGCGCGATCCAGATGGCCGGACAGGTCCGCGCCAAGGGCGAGGCGCGGCGCACGCGGTCCGACTTTCTGAAGCTGGAACAGGACCGCGGCATCTCGGTCTCCGCCAGCGCTATGTCCTTTGAATACAAGGCGTTCCGCTTCAATCTGGTTGACACCCCCGGCCACAGCGACTTTTCCGAAGACACCTACCGCACGCTGACGGCGGTGGATGCGGCGATCATGGTGATCGACGGGGCCAAGGGCGTCGAATCCCAGACCCGCAAGCTGTTCGAAGTCTGCCGTCTGCGCGACCTGCCGATCCTGACCTTCTGCAACAAGATGGACCGCGAGGCGCGCGACACGTTCGAGATCATCGACGAGATTCAGGAAAACCTGGCGATCGACGTCACGCCCGCCAGCTGGCCCATCGGAGCGGGCCGCGATTTCCTCGGCGCCTATGACCTTCTGAATGACCGGCTGGAGCTGATGGACCGCGCCGACCGCAACAAGGTGGCGGAATCGGTCAAGCTGGACGGGCTGGACGATCCGCGGCTGGCCGACCACATTCCCGCCGACATGCTGGAAAAGCTGCGGGAAGAGGTGGCGATGGCGCGCGAACTCCTCCCGGCTTTTGACCGTCAGGCCTTCCTGCATGGCGCGATGACGCCGATCTGGTTCGGCTCGGCCATCAACTCTTTCGGGGTGAAGGAGTTGATGGACGGGATCGGCAGCTTCGGTCCCGAACCGCAGCCGCAGAAGGCCGCCGAACGCCAGATCGCCGCGGAAGAGGGCAAGGTCACCGGCTTTGTCTTCAAGGTGCAGGCCAATATGGACCCGAAGCACCGGGACCGCGTGGCCTTCGTCCGCCTCGCCTCGGGCCATTTCGAACGCGGCATGAAGCTCTTTCACGTCCGGTCGAAAAAGCCGATGGCGGTGACGAACCCTGTCCTGTTCCTCGCCGCCGACCGCGAACTGGCGGATGAGGCCTGGGCGGGCGACATCATGGGCATTCCGAACCATGGCCAGCTGCGCATCGGCGATGCGCTGACCGAGGGCGAGACGCTGCGCTTCACCGGCATCCCCTCCTTCGCGCCGGAACTCCTGCAGAACATCCGCGCGACCGATCCGATGAAGGCCAAGCATCTGGAAAAGGCGCTGACCCAGTTCGCCGAGGAAGGCGCGGCCAAGGTCTTCAAACCCTCCATCGGCTCGGGCTTCATCGTGGGCGTGGTGGGCGCGCTGCAGTTCGACGTGCTCGCCTCCCGGATCGAACAGGAATATCAGATCCCGGTCCGCTTCGAAGGCTCCAACTTCACCTCCGCCCGCTGGATCTCCGGCGACAAGGTGGAAATCGAAAAGCTGGTGGCGGTGAACAAGCAGCACGTCGCCCATGACAGCGACGGTGATCTGGTCTTCCTGACCCGCCTGCAATGGGACATCGACCGCGTGCTGCGCGACTATCCCGGCGTGAACCTGACGGCGACAAAGGAAATGATGGCCTGACGGCCTTCAGACCTTCCTGCCCCATTCCTCTGTTCATAAATATCCTGCGGGGGTCCGGGGGGCGCAAAGCCCCCCGGCGCCTTGTCAGGGACGCGCCGTCAGCCCCGCCGGGGCCGCGCCCGGACCGGAGCTTTGGGCGTCTGAAACAGCGCCGCCGGGCCCATCGTTTCCAGAAACTGCCGCCCGGCCTCGGTCCCGAAATGCTGGACCTGTGCCAGCCCGGGAAAGTTCGCCTGCACCTCGGCGGCGATCTCCGGCGGCAGGCGGCTGACGGTGGCATCGTTGACCATCAGGCTTTCGGCCGGAATCCCCTCGGCATAGATGATTTCGTGCCGGTCAAACACCAGACTGAACCAGTCCACGAAGCCGCCTTCGCGGATATAGACCGTCTCGTCATCCACCAGATGCCGCGCCTGCACCAGAAGTTCGGAGGTGGTCAGCCCCGCCGCCCGCTGGCGCTGATAGAGGAACATCCGGTGATGCTGGCTGACGATCAGATCGCCGGAATTGCCCAAGGTGCCCGCCGGGATCACCACCGGGGCAAAGGCACCCACCCCGCGCAGCGTGGCGCGGCCCAGCCAGCGCAGCACCTGCGGCCCGTGGTCCCGCGTCAGCACCCGGTCGCCCGGCGACAGGCTTTCAATCGGCACCTGCCGGCCGGAGGCCAGCGCAATCAGCGTGCCCCGCGCGAAAGAGACACAGATCAGGTCCGACAGCCGCGTCTCCTCCGGCGCGGTGTCGATGGCGACCAGAGTATAGCCCGCGCGTTCCGCCATGGGCGACAGCGGCAGGGCATAGGCGGTGCCCGCCACGGTCAAAAGCACCAGTTCCACCTTGTTGCCGTCCGAGGACATCAACGTATAGCGCGCCTCCATCTTCGCGCGCTGGCCGGGCGCGCCGATCTGCGATCCTTCGGCCACCATGGCCTCGCTCCCGGCGGCGGGCCGCGTCAGCACCAGCCGCAGGGGACGGGATCCCTCCTCCAGATCGTAGATGTCGCCGGACTGCACCTCGTCCGGCAGGCCCAGCCCTTCCCCCAGATTCACCCCGTGCGAGACATAGATGTCATCGGCGGCGAAGACCTGACAGGCGTGCCCGGGGGTGGTGGCTGCGGCCGGAAGGGGGGCGGAATCGGGCATGCTGTGAACGGTCATCTCTGAACTTTGCCAGCGGCCCCCACCACTTTCGCAAACAGTCTAGCAAACAGGCAAGGCCGCGGTCAAACCCTTGGTGAAACTGGATTGTTGCGGGAAACACTGACGCCTGTGCCGCGGGATTGTGCATTCTCCTGCCGCGGACGGGGTTTCGCCGGGCGGCGGCGCGGCCTAGTCTTGGCCCGTAAACAGGACAGGAGGTGGATATGGATCTGGGAATTCGGGGCAAGCGGGGCATCGTTTGTGCCGCGTCAAAGGGTCTGGGCCGCGGCTGTGCCGAGGCTTTGGCCGAGGCGGGTGTCGATCTGGTGATCTGCGCCCGCGGGCGTGAGGCGCTGGAGGCGACCGCGGCCGAAATCGCCGCGACCCATGGTGTGAAGGTCACGCCCGTGGTGGCCGACATCACCACCGAGGAGGGCCGCGCCGATGTGCTGGCCGCGGCGGGTGGCACGGTGGATATTCTGGTGACGAATGCGGGCGGGCCGCCCCCCGGCCTGTGGTCGGACTGGAGCCGGGAGGATTTCATCCGCGCGCTGGATGCCAATATGCTGACGCCGATCGCGCTGATGCAGGCCACCTTGCCCGCGATGATGGCGCAGGGCTGGGGCCGGGTGGTCAATATCACCTCCGTGTCGGTCCGGGCGCCGGTGGGCGTGCTGGGCCTGTCGAATTCGGCGCGGGCGGGGCTGACCGGATTCGTTGCGGGCACCGCGCGGCAGGTGGCGCCCAAGGGTGTCACGATCAACAACCTTCTGCCCGGCATGCATGCGACCGACCGCGCCACCGCGCTGGATCAGGGCGCGGCGCGCGCGCAGAACATCAGCGAAGAGGACGCCCGCGCCGCCCGCTGGGCCTCGATCCCGGTGGGGCGCTATGGCACGCGGCAGGAATTCGGCGCGGCCTGCGCGTTCCTCTGTTCGCAGCATGCGGGTTTCATGGTGGGCCAGAACATCCTGCTGGACGGCGGCGCGTCGAACATCACCATCTGATGCTTCGGGCGGCGGACGGGTTGAAGCCGGACGGTCGGGCTGCTAGGGCTTTCCCGACGTTTTCACTTGGTGGACATGCCTGACACCCGCCCGCCCCGAGACCAGACGGCCAGACTGGAGCTGCGCCACCTGTCGCGCGCCTTTGGCGGCCGGGCGGTCGTGGATGATGTGTCGCTGACGGTGGCGCCGGGGCAGGTGACCTGCCTCCTCGGCCCCTCGGGTTGCGGCAAATCCACCACCTTGCGGATGATTGCCGGGGTGGAGCGGCTGGATCAGGGCGAGATTCTGATCGACGGCCGCCCGGTCGCCGGCCCCGGCCTGCACCTGCCGCCCGAGGCGCGTGGCGTCGGCCTGATGTTTCAGGACTTTGCCCTGTTCCCGCATCTGACCGTGGCGCAAAACGTGGCCTTCGGCCTGTCCGGCGACCGCGCGGCCAAATCCGCCCGCGTGGATGAGATGCTGGAGCGGGTGAACCTGTCCGGCTTCGGCCCCAAGCATCCGCATCAGCTGTCCGGGGGCGAACAGCAGCGCGTGGCATTGGCCCGCGCGCTGGCACCGCGCCCCGGCGTCATGCTGATGGACGAGCCGTTTTCGGGTCTGGACAACCGGCTGCGCGACGGCATCCGCGACACCACTTTGGACATCCTGAAAGAGGAAGGTGCGGGCGTCCTTCTGGTCACGCATGAGCCGGATGAGGCGATGCGGATGGCCGATGAAATCGCCCTGATGCGCGGTGGCCGGGTGGTGCAGCGCGGCGCGCCCTATAATGTCTATAACGCGCCCGCGGACCGGGCGGCGGCGGCGTTCTTCAGCGATATCAACGTGATCCGCGGCACCAGCCGGGGGGCGCTGACCGAGACGCCCTTTGGCGCCTTCCTGACGCCCGGGCACCGGGACGGGGCGCCGGTGGAAATCGTCATCCGGCCGCAGCATCTGAAGATCGACTTCGACCGCGCGGGCCGCGGCCCGAACCCCACGCCGCAGGACGGCACGCCCGCCCGCGGCACCGTGCTGCGCGCCCGCTTCATGGGCCATGAATCGCTGGTGGAATTCGGCATGGACCATGACGGATCGCGGCTGACGGCGGCGGTGCCCGGCGTGTTCCTGCCCAGGACCGGCACGGCCTTGTGGCTGATGATCCGGCGGGACCGCTGCTTCGTCTTTCCGGCCTGACCGGCGGCCTCAGGCCTCGATGAAGCTGACACCGGGGATGTCGCGGATCACGCGGATGTCGTCCTGATAGCGGGCGGTCAGTTCGGCCACCAGATCGGGCGTCCAGCCGGGCAGGGTGAAGGACATTTCCACCCGGTCCTCCAGCGCGAATTTCTCCAGAAAGGCCGAGACGATGCGGCGGCGCTGCTGGACCGAGGCGGGCGGATGGCTGGTCATGTAATTGCGCATCCGCGCCAGCCCGTCGGGCGACATGATCAGCGACAGAAGTTCGTCGGTATCTTCCAGAACGGTGCCGTCGTCATGGCCCGAAACCGCCTGCAGCACTTCTGGCCAGATCAGCGGCGTGTCTTCATCGGCCCAGATGACCAAGGGCACCCCGGGGTTCTGGGCCACGATCTGGCGCACCACATCGGACCAGCGGATCTGCAAGGGATCGGTGCCCTCGAAGAATTCCTCATGGCTCTTGGCCTTCTGCTTTTCGAACAGCGCCGGAAGGAATGTGGCGGGGTTGCGGATCGCCAGATGAAACTCTGCCTCGATCTGCGGGAAAATCTGGGTGAAGGCGCGGATGCGTTCCCCGGCAAAGCTGTAAAGCTGGCCGCGCAGCGCCCATTGCGGAAAGGACAAGAAGCTTTCCCAGGACAGGATCAGCCGGTCGGCCACATCCTCGTCCATGATCTGCTCCAGCACGAGGGCCTGCGTTTCCACCGTGGCGGCGGCGCCTTTCAGCTGCACCGCCGTATCGCGCAGCAATTTGCGATAGCGGGTGGGCGCGGGCACCACGATGCCCTGTTCGGCCAGAACGCCCCGGTTCTTCAGCAGGCAGCGGATCAGCCGCTCTTCATCGGTGCAATGGGCGCCAAGGTGATAGACGATGCGCATTCGGGCCTGCTTTGTCATTCTTCACGCGCGGCCCGGGCGGGCGCGGCTTTGCGCTGAATATACGGGGTTTTCTTTACAGGGGAACCGCTTTCCTGTAGCGGAAGGGTCACGATGGCCGAGCAAATCCGTCAACTTCGCGCCCGCCGCCTGCGCGCCCCCGCCCTGCGTCCCGATGTCTGGACGCTGGGCGCGGGGCTGATCGCGCTTCTGGTGCTGGCGCCGGTGGCGGCGGTCCTCTGGATTGCGGCCAACCCGACCGAGAACATCTGGCCGCATCTGACGGCCACGGTGCTGCCGCGCTACATCGGCACCACGCTGATGCTGATGGCGGGGGTGGCGGCGCTGACGGCGGCGGCGGGCACCGGCGCCGCCTGGCTGGTCACGATGTATGATTTTCTCGGGCGGCGCTGGCTGAACCATGCGCTGCTGTTTCCCATGGCGATCCCGGCCTATGTGGGGGCCTATGCTCTGGTCGATGTGCTGGATTATGCCGGGCCGGTGCAGGCCGGGCTGCGGGCGGCCTTTGGCTGGACTTCGGCCCGGGATTACTGGTTCCCGCAGACCCGGTCTTTGTGGATGGCGGTGCTGGTCTTCTCGGCCGCGCTGTATCCTTACGTCTATCTCCTGGCCCGTGCGGCCTTCCGCGAGCAGTCGGGCTGCACGTGGGAGGTGGCGCGCGCCCTTGGCCGCGGGCCGTGGGCCTTGTTCTTCCGGGTGGGCCTGCCCTTGGCGCGGCCCGCGGTGGCGGCGGGTGTCGCGCTGGTGATGATGGAGACTGTGGCCGATTACGGCACGGTCTATCATTTCGGGGTGCAGACGCTGACCACCGGCATTTTCTCCACCTGGCTGAATGGCGGCAATGCCGGGGGCGCGGCGCAGATCGCGGGCGTGGCTTTGTTCCTGATCTTCCTGCTGGTCGCTTTGGAGCGGGTGTCGCGCCGCAATGCGCGGTTTCACCGGATGGGCCGGGCGCAGCGTCCGGTCACGCGGATGCAGCTTGGCGCGGGGCAGGGGGCGGCGGCCTTCCTGCTGTGCCTGATCCCCTTTGCCGCCGGGTTCCTGCTGCCGGTGGGGGTGATGCTGCATCTGGCCGCGCAGGCGCCCGCGCATTGGCTGGCGCCGGGTCTGTTCAGGGCGCTGGCGAATACGCTGATCTCGGGCGGCACGGCGGCGGCGCTGACGGTGGGGATGGCACTGTTTCTGGTCTATGGCCTGCGGCTTTCGGGGCGCGCGGGCGTGCGCGCGGTGCTGCCCCTGACGACTTTGGGCTATGCTACGCCCGGCGCGGTGCTGGCGATCGGGCTTTTGCTGCCCTTGGCCGGGCTGGACCACAAGCTGGCCGATGCGGTGCTGGCGCTGTCCGGGCATGACCCGGGGCTGATGATCACCGGGACGGCAGCGGCGCTGGTGGTGGCCTATGTCGTCCGCTTCTTCGGCGTGGCGCAGGGGGCGGTCGATTCCGCCTTTGACCGGGTGTCGCCCAACCTGCCGATGGCCGCGCGGTCCTTGGGTCGCGGCGCGGGCGGCACGCTGACGGCAGTCTATCTGCCGATGATGCGCGGATCTGTGCTGACGGCGCTGCTGATCGTCTTTGTCGATTGCGTCAAGGAACTTCCCGCGACGCTGCTGCTGCGGCCGTTCAACTACAACACGCTGTCCACCCGGATGTTCGAACTGTCCTCGCTGGAGCGTCTGTCCGAAGCCGCGCCGGCCGCCCTGCTGGTGGCATTGGTCGGGCTGGCGGCGGTCGCCGTGGTGGCCCGCGCCAACCGCGACTGAAGGCGTTTTTCGCAGAAGTCTTTTCCCGTCGTCGTCCTGTCGGAATTGTCGCATTCCGCCGCTGCGGTGCAGCTATCCTGTCAGGGCAAAAGGTGCCGCTGGCGACAGCGGAGAATTGGGAAGCCGGTGCAAGACCGGCGCTGCCCCCGCAACGGTGACGGATGGGGGATGCGGCAAGAGCCACTGGGAGGAGACCTGGGAAGGCGCCGCATCCGGGGGAAACCCGCCCGCCGCGAGCCCGGAAACCAGCCTTTCGCAGGAAAAACCAGCCGCGGGGTGCGGTGGGGCGGCGCGTGGTCTTTTCCGACGCGGCCGTTTCCGGCACCCTGCATGTCAGATCACCCCCGCGCGGGACGGCGCGGGCCCAGGAGGACCCGATGCGTTCGGCCCAGGAAACCCTTGCCCTGATCGGGGGCCGCAAACCCGATTTCGCGCTGGAGCGTGACCTTTACTGCGATCCCGGCGTCTATCAGCAGGATCTGGAGCAGGTCTGGTACAAGGAATGGCTGTTCGCCGTCCCCGCCTGCGAACTGGCCAAGCCGGGCGCCTATGCCACGATGCAGGTGGGCGCCTATCCGGTGGTCATCATCCGCGGCAAGGACAACCGCATCCGTGCCTTCCATAACGTCTGCCGCCACCGTGGCCAGCGGCTCTGCGCCAAGGACAACGGCTCCACCCAGAACCTTGTCTGCCCCTATCACCAATGGACCTATGACCTTGAGGGCAAGCTGATCTATGCCCGCGACATGGGCGAGGATTTCGACGCCTCGAAATACGGGCTGAAGAAGGTGCATTGCGTCGATCTGGGCGGCGTCATCTATGTCTGTCTGGCCGAGGTGCCGCCCCCGATCGCCGATCTGGCCCGCGCTGCCATGCCCTATCTGGCGCCCTCGGGTCTGGCGGATGCCAAGGTGGCCTATTCCTCGACCATCGTGGAAAAGGGCAACTGGAAGCTGGTGATGGAGAACAACCGCGAGTGCTATCATTGCGGCGGCTCTCACCCCTCGCTCTGCCGCACCTATTCCGACAATCCGCGGATGACCGCGATGGACGGCCCCGACAGCGCCAGCCCCGACATTCTGGACCACTGGAAACGGTGCGAGGCCGCGGGCCTGCCGTCGCGCTTTGTGAATGCCGCCGACTTCCAGTGGCGTCTGGCGCGGATTCCGCTGCTGAACAACGCCGAAAGCTATACGATGAGCACGGAACACGCCGTCGAAAAGCGCATGGGGACGATGCCCTTTTACGATGCGGGCAGCCTTCTGATGTATCACTACCCGAACACCTGGAACCACTTTCTGGGCGATCATGCCATCGTCTTCCGGGTGCTGCCGATCAGCCCCACGGAAACGCAGGTCACGACGAACTGGCTGGTCCACAAGGACGCGGTCGAGGGCGTGGATTACCAGCTGCCGAACCTGACCGAGGTCTGGATCAACACCAATGACGAAGACCGTCAGGTGGTCGAGGAAAACCAGAAGGGCATTCTCTCGCCCGCCTATGAGCCCGGCCCCTATTCCCGCATTCAGGAGGAAGGCGTGATCCAGTTCGTCGACTGGTATTGCAACCTCATGACCCGGCGCCTGTCGCCGCGTCCGGCGATGGCGGCGGAATAAATGGCAAAGTCGCGCCTGAACTGGACCAAGGAGCCGTGGTCGGACAGCGAACTGCTGGAATGCGCCATGGTGGTGCCGGAAACCGACGACACCGCCACCTTCACCTTTCGCGCGCCTTCGGGCGCGTGGTTCGACTATCAGCCGGGCCAGTTCGTGACGCTGGACCTTCCCGTGCCGGGCGGCAATGTGCAGCGGACCTATACGATCTCGTCCAGCCCCTCACGCCCCTTGTCGATCAGCGTGACGGTGAAGGCGCAGGCCACCAGCATCGGCACCCGCTGGATGCTGGACCATCTGAAGCCCGGCATGAAGATCAAGGCCTATGGGCCGTCGGGCATCTTCTCCTCGCACCGGCATCCGGCGAAGAAGCACCTGTTCATCTCGGCCGGGTCGGGCATCACGCCGATGATGTCGATGACAACCTGGGCCTGGGATTCGGGCGAGATGCCGGACATCATCTTTGTCCATGCCGCCCGGCGCCCCTCGGAAATCCTGCTGCGCAAGCGGCTTGAAGGCTTTGCCGACCGCGTGCCGGGCCTGAAGCTGCGCTTCACGGTCGAGGAGCCGGACCCGTTCCAAAGCTGGCCGGGCTATCAGGGTCGCCTGAGCCAGATCATGCTGGGCCTGATGGCGCCGGATTATCTGGAGCGGGAGGTGTTCTGCTGCGGCCCCGAACCCTTCATGCAGGCCGTGCGCGAGATGCTGGTCTCCCTGGGTTTCGACATGGCGCATTACCATCAGGAAAGCTTTGGCGCGCCGGTGAAGTCGGAGGCCGATGCGCCGGTGATCGACGATGTGGTGCCCGATGCCGGGGCCGGGGCCGAGATTGCCTTCTCCCGCTCTGGCAAGACCGTGCCCTGCGCCGAGACGGATACCGTGCTGGGCGTGGCAAAACGGTCGGGTCTGAACATCCCCTCGGGCTGCACCTTCGGTCTCTGCGGCACCTGCAAGGTGAAGAAGACCGCCGGAGAGGTGCATATGGTCCATAACGGCGGCATTTCCGACGAGGATATTGCCGAGGGCTGGATCCTCGCCTGTTGCTCCAACCCCTTGGGCAAGGTCACGGTCGAGGTTTGATACCCGCGTGACGTGTGCGCCGGTCAGGCCGGGGCAGGTGGCTTTCTGCGTCAAACCCCGGGTGGAGGGCTGCAAGCCTCATCCGCCCCGGTGATGAAAGCCGCTGCCGCGCTTCTGTGCGGCGGCGGCTGCGGATTGCGCAAGCCTGTGACTGGGGATGGGGGGCGAGGGCCGGACCGCCGTTCGGGGGGCTCCGGACTTTTGCCGCAGCCGTTGGCAGGTGTCCGGTCGCCGCGCTGGCGACCACCGCTGATGGGCTGAAAACACTTTCCGGAATGCAGCAGGCAAATTCTGTCCGCCCGCTTTCGATCTCGCGCGGTGCGGGTGGACATTTTGTGGCCGGAGCGCGATGAAGGGTGAGGCGCGGCATACCGCCGCATACCGTGCCAGATCGGAGCCGCCCTTGACCCTCCCCCTGTCCCAGCTGCTGCCCCATGCTTTTGGACTGGCGCTTGGGGCGGCGGGCGGGCTGACCTTCTGGACCCTTGGCCTGCCGCTGCCCTGGATGCTGGGCGCCCTGACCTTCACGCTGATCGCCGCGGTCTGCGGGGCGCCCGTGGCGGGGCCGAACCGCATCCGTCCCGCCGTGGTGGCGGTGATCGGGGTCATGCTGGGCGCCCGCTTCGCGCCCGAGGTGCTGGGCCATGTCACGCTCTGGGCCGGGTCGCTGGCGCTCTTGGTGGCCTATCTGGTGATGGTGGGGCTGGTGGTGGTGCCGTTCTATCACTTTGCCGGGCGGCTGGACTGGCCGACCGCCTATTTCGCGGGGATGCCCGGCGGCCTGACCGAGATGATCGAGATTGGCGAGGCCAAGGGCGCAAAGCCGGAGCCGATCATCCTCGCGCATTCCCTGCGCATCGTGATCACCATCGCGCTGATCGCCTTGTGGTTCCGGGTGGTGCAGGGCCATTCGGTGGGCAGCGGTGCAGTGAACCTTTCCCTGGCGATGGAATGGCACGAGGCGGCCCTGCTGCTGAGCGCGGCGCTGCTGGGCTGTCTGATGGGCCATGCTTTGCGCTTTCCCGCCCCCACTTTTCTGGGTCCATTGGCCCTGTCGGCCGGCCTGCATCTGACCGGCATCAGCGAGGCGGCGCCGCCCGGGCTGCTGGTCAATGCCGCGCAGATCGTTCTGGGCACCGTGCTGGGCTGCCGGTTCCGCGGCATGGCCATGGGGGCCCTTGGTCGGGCGGCGGTGCTCTCCATCGGCTCCACCGTGCTGTCCCTGGCGCTGGCGCTGGTCTTCGCGCTGGCGCTGAGCCGCTGGTTCGGAATCGGGCTGGAGCAGGGGATCCTCGCCCTAGCCCCCGGCGGGCTGACGGAAATGGGGCTGATCGCGCTGGCGATCCATGCCGATGTGGCCTTTGTCGCGCTGAACCATGTGGTGCGGATTCTGGTGGTGATCGTGGCCGCGCCGCTGGTGTTCACGCTGCTCCGGCGGCGCTAGCTGCGGCCCGCCAGCCGATTGCCGATTGTCGCCAGCACCGAAGGATTTTGCACCCCGGGCCGCGCCTCGGCCCGGTCGGCCGCGTTCAACAGCGCATACATGCCGGTGACCCCCAGCCAGCGCAAAGGCTCCGGCTCCCATTTCCGCACCCGGCGGTTGACCCAGGGCAAAGCGGTCAGCGCCGTCTCGCGCCCCAGGGTCAGATCCGCCAGCGTCCGCCCCGCCAGGTTGGAGGTGGACACACCGGTGCCCACATAGCCCCCGGCCCATCCCATCCCCGCGGCGGGATCGAAGCCCACCGTCGCGCACCAGTCGCGCGGCACGCCCAGAACGCCGCACCAGGCATGGTCGATCCGCGCCTGCCGTGCCGCCGGGAAATGCCGGTGCAGGATCGCCACCAGCCGCCGGATCGTCTCGGCATCCGGGGTGCCGTTGCTGTCAAGGCCCGAGCCGAAGCGGTAGGGCACGCCGCGCCCGCCCACGGTGATCCGCCCCTCGCGCGTGCGCTGGCAATAGCAATAGGCATTGTTGAAATCGCCAAGGATTTCATGCCCGTCCCAGCCGATCTGGTCCCAAACGCTTTGCGGCAGCGGCTCCGTCACGATCTGGGCCGAGTTCAGCGGCAGCCATTCCCGCGTCAGCCCGGGCAGACCGGCGGTAAAGCCCTCGGTGCAGCGCAGCACCGCCTTTGCCGTTACCGTGCCGCGGTCGGTGGTGACGCGGCCCGGCGACAGGGCGGTGACGGTCGTGCCCTCCGCGATCCGCACGCCCGCGCGCTCTACCGCGGCGGCCAGCCCGCGCACCAGCTTGGCCGGCTGGATGCGGGCGACATTGGTCACCACCAGCGCGCCACGGGCGCCCGGAATGCGGATGCGGCCCGCCAGTTCCTCGGCGCTGATCCGGTGAACCCGCGCTTCTTCGCCCCAATGGCGGCGGTGTTCGGTCTCGGCCACCATCCGCGCCTCCTGCGCGGGGTTCACGGCCACCATCAGCTCATCACAGCGGCGGATATCGGCGTCGATCCCCTGCGCCTCGGCGACCGAGATGATCTCATCCACGGTGCCGTTCATCGCCCGGACCATGGCGCGCACCGCCTCCGCGCCGGAGGTCGCGGCATAACGCGCATGGCTCCAGGAGAACCCGCCCGACAGCCACCCCCCGTTCCGCCCCGATGCGCCGAATCCCGCAAACTCCTTCTCGACGATCAGGATGTTCAGCGACGGCTCCGCCTGTTTCAGATACCACGCCGCCCAAAGCCCGGTATAGCCCGCGCCAATGATACAGACATCGACCGTTGTGTCTCCCTCCAGCGCAGGGCGGCGCGCGGGCAGGCCGATATCGGCATACCAGAAGGACACGTCACCGATGCGGGCGGGGGTGGGGTTCGGCATGGACATCTCCGGTCAGGTCAGGCCATTGGTGCCCGCTCTCTTCCGGGCGGGGCAAATTCCCTGAAGCGTCTGGCGGCGGCTGCAGGGCCTGTCAGGCCCATATCGCCTCAAACTCGCGCCATTCGCCCTTGGACATGCCGCTGTCTTCCTGCGTGACCGTCTCGCCCGCCAGACGGCGTTTCAGCACGGCGACGGCCTTGCCCGACAGGTTCACGCCGCCCATGCGGTAATCCTCGAAAGCGGCGAAGGCGAGGGGGACCCAGTCCTTCACCGTCTGGGCGATCGCCTCTGCATAGACGCGGATTTCATATTGCGCATGGGCATCGGCGCGCAGCCGCAGGAAGTGGAAGAGGTTGTGCAGGTCGGTCTTCCAGTACCACTGGGTATAGATGTTCATGGGCAGGTTCATCCGCGCGAGTTCGCGGGCCAGCCCCTGCTGGCCGTCCTGAGACAGCATCTCTTCGTAATGGTCATACATCTGGCCCGCGTCGCGCTTCAGCAGGTCCAGCACGCGGGCGGCCTCGGCCCCTTCCAGAACGGCGCCGCGGCCCTGATTGTTGACGGAGCTTTGCGCCGCCAGATGTTCGGGCGCGGGGATGTAGAACTCGCGGTCCAGAATGGAGTAACGGGCGCTGTATTCGTTCACATTGGCGGTGCGGTGACGGATCCACTGACGCGCCACGAAGACCGGCAGCTTCACATGCAGCTTGACCTCGCACATTTCGAACGGGGTCGAATGCCAGTGCCGCATCAGATAGCGGATCAGCCCTTCGTCATTCGAGACATGCTTGGTGCCTGCGCCATAGGACACCCGGGCCGCCTGCACGATGGCGCTGTCGTCGCCCATATAGTCGATCACCCGGACAAAGCCGTGGTCCAGCACCGGATGCGCCTTGTAGAGATGGGCCTCCATCCCCTCGGCCACGGCCCGCAGGGTGGGCCGCGGGGTGGCGCGTGCGGATTCGATCTCGGCCAGCTGTTCGGCGGTCAGGGACATGGGCGGGCCTTTCGATGGGGATGAGTCGGAGCCGGACTATATCTGGGGGACGGGCGGTGCGAAACCGCCAGATCAAGCGTGATGCAAGGGTGACACGTCAGGACCATTCCTGTGGAGAAGTCAGATCGTCTTTGACTTTCAAGGGCTTTCCGGGCAAAGCTGACGTAAAATTTTCTTGAGGTCCGGTCCATGTCGAAGCGGTTTCTTCTTCTGCTGATGTCTTCGCTTGCATTGGCGGGCTGTGGCGGAAACCCCATCGGGGACGGCGGAGGCGGCGGCGGAGGTGGTGGCGGCACGACCAATCCGCTGGTCCCGGCCGCTGTCAGCATGAATGTCGAGGCGGCGGCACTGCAGGGCTGGTCCTCCAATGCGGCGACCATTGCGGTGCAGATGACCGCTCAGGACGCGACGGACCTGTCGGGCAATTACGGACGCAATGCCGCGCTGGATGTGGGTGATTATGAGGCCTACAGCTACCAGACCACCACCTCGAACCGGATGGTCGTGGCGCTGGTGCGCAAGGTGGACGGGGTCGCCGCGATTTCCGCGGTGGATGCCGGGCAGTTTGCCAATTATCACGGCGGCGCGCAGGTCTGGCGGGCGGATGTCTTTACCCGGCCTTCGGGCGGCGGGGTCGGGGCGCGCTATGACTATTCCGGCACCTATGCGGGGCTTCTGAACACCGGCACGCCCACGGGCGGCGGGCCGGGCGGCACGCTGAACCCCACGCAATCCTGGCGCACCACGGGCCGCGCGCTGATCACGGCGGATTTCACCGAAATGCGCGTCTCGGGCGGGGTGGACCAGCGGACCGTTCTGGAAACCGGCGGCTCGCTGGCCGATATCGCGCTCTGGGCCACGGCGATCAATGCCGACGGCACCTTCACGGATTCGGTCCGGCGGGCGGACCCTTCGGGCTGGACCTCGGCGGGCACCTATGGCGGCGCCTTCAACGGCGATGCCGATGCGGTGGCCGCGGTTATGGTGTTCAATCCGGTGTCGGGGGCGGCCAATCTTTATGAGCACGGCATGATCGTTCTGCCCAGCTGCACCGCGGGCGGGGGTCCCGCATGTCCCTGACGCGGCTGCTCCCGCTGCTGCTGGCGGGGGCGGTGCTGGGCTTGTCGGGGGGCGGGCCGTTCGGGGACAGTGCAAAGGCCGGGCCGACTGGTCAAACAGCTTCCGGTCAGGAGGTCGAGGTCGTGACCGACCTTGGCGGTGCACGGGCCATGGCGCAGCGGGCGCTGGTCGTGGGTCGGGCCGATTTGGCGGTGTCCATCGCGCGGCAGATCCTTGCCGTGGCCCCGCAGGATGCGGCGGCGCATATGCTGCTGGCGGCGGGGCTGACACGGTCGGGCCAGCCGGATCAGGCGGTGCCTGTGGCAAAGGCCGGCTTCCGTCTGGCCGAAGGGGACGCGGCCCGGTTCGAGGGGGCCTGGCTGACGGCCGAGGCTCTGGCCGGATCGGGGCGGACATGGGCCTCGAAGCTGTGGCTGCGGCGGGCCGATCTTTACGCCACCACCAAAGCGCATGAGGCGGTGCTGGCGCAGGCCTATGGCACGGTCTCGGCGCAGACCCGGCTGAGCTTTTCGGCACAGGCCTTCGCCGGTCCGTCTGAAAACGTGAACGGCGGCAGCCTGCATGACACGTTCTGGTTCTACGGCATTCCTATCCCGATCGACGAGGCGCTGCCGGGCTTTGTCTGGGGCGGGGCGGGGCGGTGCAGGCGGCATGGGCCTTTTCGCCCCGGACCCAAGGCCGCCTGCAATGGGCGCATAAAGAGGTGTCGCTGGGCGACCGCGCCGCGGCGATCAACCCCGCCGCCCGGGGCAGCGATTACCGGCAGGACGAGGTGACGCTGGGTCTGTCGCATCTCTGGGCCTCGGACAACGGGCGGATGGCGCTGGCGCTGGATGCTGCGGCGGGGCGGCGCTGGACGGGCGGGGATCACAGTGCCGACCGGATGGCGGTCTCGGCGGAACTGCGCCGCGCGCTGTCGGAAGACTGGATCATCGCCGGACAATGGTCGGCCGAAGATGTCGATGTGACGGGACGGCCGGTGGCCGACAGCCTGACGCAGCGGCTGGGTTTTTCGGTGTCGCACCGGGCCGAGGGGCTGGGGGCGCTGACCGCCCGGCTGGGCGCAGTCGAAGTGGCCAGCGATGCTGCGGGCGTGGCCTGGCGCGGCCCGTCGCTGGCTCTGGGCTGGCGGGCGCCGATCCGCAGCGAGCATCTGGGCCTGATGGTGGATCTGGAGGCCGAGCGGCGCGACTACTGGAAGACGCCGGGCTTTGCCCCGGACGACTGGATGAGCCTGTCGGTCACGGCGGAACTGCCCTCGCTGGCGGTGATGGGGTTCAATCCCACGGTGACGGTGACGGCGGCGCGGACGAAATCCGAGGTCGTCGTGCGCGATACCGAGGAGCTGGGCATTTCCTTCGGCATCGCCAGCCGGTTCTGAACGGGCCGGTTCTGAACGGGCCGGTTCTGATCGCGCCAATTTGGGCGGATTTCCGGGACCATGTCATGGCCGGTTCACGCCCGCTCAGGCCGCAGCGGCAGGGGCCCGGGTTGCCGCGACGGCGGCGTTTGCGCTAACCTCCGGCCATCCGTGCCCGGCTGACCCGGGTGCGCAAGGGAGAATTCGTCATGACGATCCGCTATCTGCACACCATGGTCCGGGTGCTGGACCTGGAAAAATCCATGGCTTTCTATCGGCTTCTGGGGCTGGAAGAGACCCGCCGCATCGAGAATGAGGGCGGGCGGTTCACGCTGGTGTTTCTGGCACCCCCCGGCCAGCCGGATTGTCCGGTGGAACTGACCTACAATTGGGATGGTGACGAGGGCCTGCCCTCGGACAGCCGCCATTTCGGCCATCTGGCCTATGAAGTGGATGATATCTATGCCACCTGCGCCCATCTGCAGGCCAATGGGGTGCTGATCAACCGCCCGCCGCGGGATGGCCGGATGGCCTTTGTCCGCTCGCCCGACAATGTCTCGATCGAGCTGTTGCAGAAGGGCAGCGCGCAGGCCCCGGCGGAACCCTGGGCCTCGATGGGCAATACCGGCCACTGGTAAGGGGGCCTTGCAGAGCGGCCCCGAAGAGGGGCCGCAAGCGATGTCTCGGGCGCGCGGATCGCGCGCGCCCTCGGGGTGCATGGGGGCGCTGCCCCCGTCGCGTTCCGCGACTCCCCCGGGATATTTGGGCAAACTGGAATCGGCTGAGGGTCAGGCGGACCAGAGCGACAGCGTGTCGGCGCCGATCTGCCGCGTTTCGCGCAGGGTGAAGCGGGGGGCGTCCGCGAGTGCGGCGAGACCGAGCGGGCCAAGCGCGGCGGTGCCCTCGGCGCCGATGAGGGTGCCGGCGTGGAAGACTGCGAGGTCATCGGCGAGGCCTTGGCGGATCAGCCGGGCGGCAAGGCCCGCGCCGCCTTCGCAGAAGATCCGGGTCAGGCCGCGGCCGGCCAATGCGCGGAGCGCGGCCTCCGGGTCGGTGCGACCATCGGCGGCGGGCGGCGCTTCGATCAGCCTGGCGCCGGTGGCTTCCCATGCGGTGCGGGCGGGGCCGGGGGCGTCGGGGCCGTGGACCAGCCAGACCGGGTGATCCTTGGCGCTGCGGCCGAGGCGGCTGTCGGGGCTGTGGGCAAGGCGGCTGTCCAGCACGATGCGGACCGGCTGATGCGGGCTGCCCATGTCGCGGACGGTCAGGTCCGGGTCGTCGGCCGCTGCGGTGCCGGAGCCGACCATGACGGCATCATGCATCATCCGCATTGCATGGACCATGCGGCGGGCGTCGGGGCCGGTGATCCAGCGGCTTTCGCCCGTGGCGGTGGCGATGCGGCCATCGAGTGTCGTGGCGAGTTTCAGCGTGACGAGGGGCAGGCCCTGCGTCACCCGTTTCAGGAAACCGGCGGTCACGCGCCGGGCCTCATCAGCAAGGATGCCCTCGGTTACCGCAATGCCTGCGGTGCGCAGGATGGCATGGCCACGCCCTGCGACGCGAGGGTCGGGGTCGGTCAGCGCGGTGACCACCCGGGCCACGCCTGCCGCCACCAAAGCCTCGGCACAGGGCGAGGTCTTGCCGTGATGGGCGCAGGGTTCCAGCGTAACATAGGCGGTGGCGCCGGTGGCATCGCCTGCGGCGGCCAGCGCCACCCTTTCGGCATGGGGCCGCCCGCCGGGTTGCGTCCAGCCGCGGCCGAGGATCCGGCCATCCCGCACCAGCACGCAGCCGACCGAGGGGTTCGGCCATGTCGTGCCAAGGCCCCGCGCGGCAAGGCGCAGGGCATGGGCCATGTGGATCTCATCGGCCTCGCGGCTCACTCTTCGGTCTTCTCCGTGGCCGGGCGCAGTTCGCTCACGAAGCGGTCGAAGTCGTCGGCGGCCTGGAAGTTCTTGTAGACGCTGGCAAAGCGCACATAGGCCACCGTGTCGATCCGGGCGAGGGATTCCATGACGATCTCGCCGATGGTGCGCGAGGGGATGTCGGTTTCGCCCAAGCTTTCCAGCCGCCGCACGATGCCGGAAATCATCTGGTCGATGCGCTCGGGGTCGATCGGGCGTTTCTGCATGGCGATGCGGATCGAACGTTCCAGCTTGTCGCGGTCGAAATCCTCGCGCTTGCCACTGGTCTTGATGACGATGAGGTCGCGCAGCTGCACGCGCTCATAGGTGGTGAACCGCCCGCCGCAGGCCGGACAGAAGCGCCGGCGTCGGATCGAGACGTGATCCTCGGCCGGGCGCGAGTCTTTGACCTGGGTGTCGATGTTCCCGCAGAATGGGCAGCGCATACGCGCCCTCCTTGCTTGTTGTTGTTGGCCTGCCTCAAGATCCGGGTGTTTCCCCGGTTATATGGGCTGACTATAGGCGGGGGGGCCGCATCTCGGCAAAGGAGAAATGGCCGCTACCGCATCTGGGGCCCGGGGGTGTTGCGGGCAAGACTCAGGCTGTGGCGGCGTGGTCCTCGGCCAGCCGCACCAGAACGGTCAGCGTGCGGCTCACCGGGACCTCCAGCCCGAGCTTTGTGGCACGGCGGACGATTTCGCCGTTCAGGTGGCCGATCTCTGTCCGCTTGCCGCGGCGCAGGTCCTGCGCGGTCGAGGAGAACTGGCCGGGCATGGTGGCGCAGATCCGCTCGACCTCGGGCCAGAGGGTTTCCGGCAAGGCGATGCCGCTGGCGCGGGCCACGGTCAGGCATTCCGCCATCGCACTGCGCATGACCTCGGCCGCGCCGGGTTCGGCCAGAATGCGGCCATAAGGCTGTTGGGTCAGGGCGGAGATGGCGTTCAGCGTGCAGTTGATGGTGAATTTGGTCCACATCGCCGTGGCCGCCTCGGGCGAGACGGTGGCGTCGATCCCGGCGCGGCGCAGGCGGGCGGCGGCCGCTTCGGCGCCGGGCGCCTCGGCCAGCACCAGTTCGCCCCGGCCATGGTGGCGGACATGGCCCGGGCCGCCCATGTCGGTGGCGACATAGACCACGACGGGCACCACCGGGCGGCCCAGAACCTGCGACAGGGTTTCCGCATTGGACACGCCGTTCTGGAGGCTGAGCACGATGGCATCGGGCGCCAGATGCGGCAGGATCGCGCGGGCCGCCGCTTCGCTGTCGCCGGATTTCACCGCGACCAGTACCAGATCGGCGCCCGCAACCGCGGCGGGCGTCTCGCTGGCGGCAAGGTCGACCCGGCGCTGTCCGGCGGTATCCTCGAAGATCAGCCCGCGCTCGGCCACCGCCTGCACCAGTGCAGTGCGGCCGATCAGGGTGACCGCCTCGCCCGCCTCGGCCAGAAGGGCGCCGTAATAGCAGCCGACTGCGCCCGCGCCCATCACCGCAATGCCCCGTGCCATGTCATCCCCCGCTTTGTGTTCGTCCGGGATAACCCGGGACGCCGCAGGGTCAAGGGGGCCGGGCCTGCGGGGCTTGCCGCCCGCGGGCGGTCATGACAGCGTGGCGCGAAAAGATGCAGGAGGGGCCGATGCCTGAAACCGTCACAATCGCCGCCACAGGAATCCGGGCCCAGTTCGATCCGGCCTGCGGTTTCGTCTCGTCGTTGACGGTCACGGATGAAGGTGCCGAGGTCGCGCCGCTGCACCGCGCACCTTGGGCACCGGACGAGGTGCCCGCCACGGCGCCGCGCCATCAGCGCGGCTTGCGCGGTGATTTCTTCAGTGCGCCCTTCGGTCAGGACATGGACGGGCTGCACGGCCCCACGGCCAATGGCGACTGGCCGGTGGCCCTGTCCGGCCCCGCGCTGGTGCGGGCGGTGCTGGACCGGCCGGTGCTGGGCGCCACGGTGGTGAAGGAGCTGTCGGTCGAGGACGGGCACCCGTTCCTTTATCAGCGCCACCTGTTCATCGGCGGCACCGGCGCCCTGCCGGTGGCCAATCACGCGATGGTGGCGCTGCCGGGCGGGGGCAAGCTCTCCTTCTCGCGCAAACGCTGGTTCGAGACGCCCGCGACGGCGCCGGAAAGCGACCCTGCGCGCGGGCGGTCGGCTTTGGCCTATCCGCGTCGCGCCGAGGACGGGGCCGAGTTTCCGGGTGCCGACGGCGGCACGGTGAACCTGCATCGCTATCCCTGGGGTCCCGCGCATGAGGATTTCGTGGTCGCGGTCGAAGAACCCTCGGCCCGGCTGGGCTGGACCGCAGTGGTGCGGCCCGATCAGGGCGACCTGTTCCTGTCGCTGCGCGATCCGAAACAGCTGCCGATGACGATGCTGTGGCATTCCAATGGCGGGCGGGATTATGCGCCATGGAACGGGCGCCACACAGGCTGTCTTGGCATAGAAGAGGGGGCGGCGCTGCCGCTTCTGGGCCTCTCGGCGCATGAGGTGCCCGATCCGCTCTCTGCCGCCGGTCAGCCGCCGCTGCTGACGCTGGACCCGCAGGGCATGGCCGAGGTGCGCCATGTGACGGGCGCGATCCGCTGGCCCTCGGGTCAGGCGGTGGCTGCGGTGCAGCTGGAGGGGAATGTGCTGACCGTCACCGGCGATTGGGGGGCCGAGCGGCGCCTGCCGATCCGCGGGGGCTGGCTTTCCCCCGCGCCCGAGGCGCCCGCACAGCCGAACCGGCCGAAGATCGACTGGGATCTTTAGAACCGGAACCTTCAGCCTGACCTGCCCCGGCTGTGTCCACCCGCTGCGGGAGGGCGCGAGGCCCTCCTGACGGCGGGGCAACCAGTCTCAGGCCAGCGCGCCCGAAGCGTCGATCCGGGTCTTGCCGCCCAGATAGGGATGCAGAACCGCGGGAAGATCGACCGAACCATCGGCCTGCTGGCCGTTTTCCAGAACGGCGATCAGGCAACGGCCCACGGCAAGGCCCGATCCGTTCAGCGTGGCCACGAATTCGGGCTTGCCGCCCGCAGGACGGAAGCGCGCATTCATCCGCCGCGCCTGAAACTGGCCGCAGGTCGAGACGCTGGAAATCTCGCGGTAACGGTCCTGCCCGGGCAGCCAGACCTCAAGGTCATAGGTGCGCTGCGCGCCGAACCCCATGTCGCCGGTGCACAGGACGATGCGGCGGTAGGGCAGGCCCAGCTTTTCCAGAATGGCCTCGGCGCATTTCACCATGCGCTCCTGCTCGTCCAGATGGGTGCCGGGGGTGCAGATCGTCACCATCTCGACCTTTTCGAACTGGTGCTGCCGCAGCATGCCCGAGGTGTCCTTGCCCGCGGACCCGGCCTCCGACCGGAAGCATTGGGTGTGTGCGGTCATCCGGATCGGCAGGGCCGCCTCGTCCAGAATCTCGCCCGCGACGGTGTTGGTCAGCGTGACTTCAGAGGTGGGGATCAGCCACCAGCCATTGGTGGTCTGATAGCTGTCCTCGGCGAATTTCGGCAGGTTGCCGGTGCCATACATCGCCTCATCCTTGACCAGAACCGGGGTCCAGGTCTCGGTCAGGCCATGCTCTTCAATATGAGTGTCCAGCATGAACTGCGCCAAGGCGCGGTGGACACGGATCACCGCGCCCCGCAGCACGACGAAGCGCGCGCCCGACAGCTTGGCCGCCGTTTCGAAATCCATGCCGGGCTTCACGCCCTGAATCTCGAAATGCTCGACCGGCTTGAAGTCAAAGGCGCGGGGGGTGCCCCAGCGATGGATTTCGACGTTGTCGTCTTCGTCGGCGCCTTCCGGCACCTCGTCCAGCGGCAGGTTCGGAATCCGCATCAGCGCATCGCGCAGCTTGGCATCCTCTTCGCCCGCCTCGGCGTTCAGCCGGGCGATTTCGGCCTTTTTCTCGGCCACAAGGGCGCGCAGCTTCTCGAACTCGGCCTCATCGCCGCGCGCCTTGGCGGCGCCCACCTCTTTGGAGGCGCGGTTCTGCTCGGCTGTGGCGGTCTCGGCCGCCAGGATGCGGGCGCGGCGGCCTTCGTCCAGCGCCAGCAGCGCGGGCGAGGCAGCCGACAGGCCCCGGCGTGCCAGTGCCGCATCGAAAGCGGCCGGGTTTTCGCGGATAGAGCGGATGTCGTGCATGATTTTGCCTCGCGTTCGTGACGCTGTTCCTATGCCAGAAGGGGCGCGCGGGGGGAAGTCCGCGCGGCCACAGATGCCGCCCCGGCAACGGAGCGTTTGCAAACCGGGGGCTTCGCAGATGCAGCGCGGCAGGCTATCACCGGCAAAACGGAGAGCAGATGGCCGCGACACCGGCAAAGAAGGACTACCGCCGCGGGATCGACCTCCTGCGCTTTGTCGCGGCCCTTGGGATCGTGGCCGATCATGCCATGGGCTGGTGGGTGGTGGGCTATCCCGCGCTTGGGGTGTTCCTGATCCTGACCTCTTACTTCAGCGTGGGCTCCTATCTGCGCGGCGCCGGGCAGGGGTTCTGGTCGTCGCGCGCGATGCGGCTGCTGAAGCCGTGGCTCTTCTGGTGCCTGTTCTACCGCGCCGTCTATGAAGTCGTCTCGGACGAGCCCTTCGCCCTTCTGCGCGAGCCGTTCAGCCTGCTCGTCGGCCCCTCGGTCCATCTGTGGTTCCTGCCCTTTGCCGCGCTGGCGCTGGCGGCGGTGCCGCTGATCGCGCGGCATGTCACCACGCGGGCGCGGCTGACGGCTGCGGCGGCGGGGGTGGCGGTGCTGTGGGTCCTGCTGGGGCTGGTCCATGCGAATGAGGGCATTGCGGGCTGGCTGGTGCCCGAGGGCGACGGTTTGCCGCAGCCCTTTCCGCAATGGGCGTTTTCGCTGCCGATCTACCTCTGGGGCGCGCTTGCGGCGGTGGCGCACCGGATGGAGGCCACGCGGACCGTGCTTCTGTGGGCCGCTGCCGGGTCTGCGGTGATGACGGCGCTGCATTTCGATCAGGCCAGCTGGCAGCTTTTGCTGTCGGCGGCGATTTTCGAGGCGGTCTGGCGCCTGCGCGGGGGCGGGGCCTGGATGACCGCCGCGGCGGGCTATGCCTTCGGGCTTTACCTGATGCATCCCTTCTTCGAGCTGGTCGGCTACAAGCTTGTCGGCTCTGACATGGCCCCCCACACGGGGTTTCTGTTCGGCGTGATCGGCTCTGTCGCCGGGACATGGGTGCTGCGCCGGATCCCCGGCCTCCGCGGCATGGCCTGAGGCTTGCGGCTTCCTCTGGCAAAAGCTGCGAAAAGCCCCTAGATAGCGCCAACACGTTTGACCAGCGCAGGGCGGCCCGGCCGGGTGCGGCCCGGTTTCCGACCCAGACCCGACCAACAAGAGGACCCGTTCATGTTTGCAACCCCCGCCTTTGCCCAGGCCGCCGGCGGCGGCGCCGCTTCGGCCCTGACCTCGTTCCTGCCGCTGATCCTGATCTTCGCGATCATGTATTTCCTGATGATCCGCCCGCAGCAGAAGAAGATGAAGGACCATCGCGCCATGGTTGAGGCGCTGCGCCGCGGTGACCAGATCGTCACGCAGGGCGGCATCGTCGGCAAGGTGTCGAAGGTGCAGGAAGATGGCATGGTCGAGGTGGAAATCGCCGAGGGCGTGAAGGTGAAGGTCGTGAAGCACACCATCACCCAGGTTCTGAACAAGACCGAGGCGGCCGCGGCCTGACCGCGCCCCAAATCAAGGCTGTGACATGACGCCGACCGCGACCTGGAAGCGTATCCTCATCCTGCTGGTCATTCTCTGGGGCTGCCTTTGGGCCCTGCCGAATGCATTCTACAGCAGGGTGGAAACCCGCAACGACGCGGTGGACGCCATCGCAAGGGCCGATGGTGTGGCCACGCCCGAGCAGGAGGCCGATACCGGCCTCTGGCCGTCGTGGCTGCCCTCGGGCCTGATGCCGCTGGGCCTTGACCTGCGGGGCGGGGCGCATCTTCTGGCCCGGGTCGAGGTGACAGACGTCTACAAGGCGCGGATGGACGCGCTTTGGCCCGAGGCGCGCGATGTCCTGCGCGGCCTGCGCGATCAGGTGGGCACCGTGCGCCGTGCGCCGTCGCCCCCCGATACGCTGCGCATCACCCTTGCCAATCCGGATGGTGTGTCGGCCGCCGTCACCGCGCTGCGGGCACTGGCCACCCCGGTCATGTCGCTGACCGGCGCCGGTTCGACCGATATTTCCGTGACCTCGGACGGGGCGGATGTCGTCGTGACGCTGACCGATGCGGAAAAGGCGGCCTCGGACAGCCGCACCGTGCAGCAAAGCCTTGAGATCATCCGCAACCGGGTGGACCAGGCGGGCACCCGCGAACCCACGATCCTGCGGCAGGGCGCGGACCGCATCCTGATCCAGGTGCCCGGCATCGGCTCGGCCGCGGAACTGAAATCGCTGATCGGGACCACGGCCAAGCTGTCGTTCCACCCGGTCGTCAGCACCACCACGGATGCGGGGGCCAGCGCCGGTGCGCGCAACCTTCTGCTGCCGTCGATGGACCAGAAGGGCCTTTATTACATCGTCGAGGAAACCCCGGTCGTGACGGGCGAGGAATTGGTGGACAGCCAGCCCTCGTTCGATCAAAACGGCCGACCGGCGGTCAGCTTCCGGTTTGACGGTGCGGGCGCGCGCAAGTTCGGCGATTACACGGCGAACAACATCGGCAAGCTCTTCGCCATCGTGCTGGACAATCAGGTCATCTCGGCCCCGCAGATCCAGAGCCACATCCCCGGCGGATCGGGCATCATTACCGGCAGCTTCACGGTCGAGGAATCGACGCAGCTGGCCGTCCTGCTGCGGGCGGGCGCGCTGCCTGCGAAGATGGAATTCCTTGAGGAGCGGACCATCGGCCCCGAACTCGGCGCCGACTCGATCCGCGCGGGACAGACGGCGGCCGTCATCGGCGCCATCGCGGTGATCGCCTATATGGTGCTCAGCTATGGCATGTTCGGCTGGTTCGCGAATATCGCGCTGGTGCTGAACATCGTCCTGATGATCGCCGTGCTGTCGGCCATCGGCGCCACGCTGACGCTGCCCGGCATCGCGGGGATCGTGCTGACCATGGGGATGGCAGTCGATGCCAACGTGCTGATCTTTGAGCGGATACGCGAGGAACTGCGTGCAGGCCTGTCGCCCGCCCGCGCCTGCGAAGCCGGGTTCGCGCGGGCCTTCTCGGCCATTATGGATGCGAATATCACCGCGCTTCTGACCGGCTTCATCATGTACTGGATCGGCTCTGGCCCGGTGCGCGGCTTTGCCGTGACCTTCACGCTGGGGATCATCACCTCGATGTTCACCGCGATCTATGTGACGCGGCTGGTGATCGAGGTCTATCTGAACCGCAAACGTCCCAAGACGATCGTGGTCTGAGGGGGAAACAGCTATGGCATTCCGTCTGAAACTGGTCCCCGAAAAGACCAACATCGACTTTTTCCGCGTGCAATGGCTGACCTTCGGGCTGTCGATCTTCCTGATCGTGGCCTCGGTCGTGATCGTGGGGGTGAAGGGGCTGAACTTCGGCGTCGACTTTCTGGGCGGCACGACGATCCGCACGGAATCGGTCAATCCGGTGGATGTCGGCGCCTACCGCGATGCGCTGCAGCCGCTGGACATCGGTGAAGTCACCATCACCGAGGTGAACGACCCGTCGTTCCGCGACGACCAGCACGTGGCGCAGGTCCGCATAGGCGCGCGTGAGGGCGAAGAGGCGGTGGTCCCCGAGGTCATCACCGCAGTCGAGGCGGCGCTGAAACAGGTGGACCCGCAGATCGTGTTCGCACAGGTCGAATCGGTCGGCCCCAAAGTCTCGGGCGAGCTGATCTGGAAGGCGGTTCTGGCCGTCGTCGCGGGTTCGGTCGGCATCCTGATCTACATCTGGATGCGGTTCGAATGGCAGATGGCACTGGGCACTGTGGCGGCCATGCTGCATGACGTGATCGTGACCCTTGGCATCTGGTCGCTGTTCGGGCTGAAGTTCGACCTTTCCATCGTGGCGGCCCTGCTGACGATCTTGGGCTATTCGGTCAACGACACGGTGGTGATCTTCGACCGGCTGCGGGAAAACCTTGCCAAATACAAGGCGATGCCGCTGCGCGAGATGATGAACCTGACCGCGAACGAAACGCTGTCGCGCACGGTGATGACGGCGACGACCACGCTGATCTCTCTGATCGCACTGATCGTTTTCGGCGGCGATGTGATCCGCGGCTTCGTCTTTGCGATGATCCTTGGCGTTCTCCTCGGCACCTATTCGACGCTGTATATGGCAAAGAACATCGTGCTGTTCCTGGGTGTGGACCGCGGCGACAAGCCGAAGAAAAAGGCCACGCCCGACGAATACGCCAATATCGACGCCTGATGCGCCTGACCGAGGTTTCATATGGCTCGGCCCGGCCCATCGAGGGCTATGGGCCGGGCTTTTTTCGTCTGGACGGCCATGTGTTGCGCGGGCCCTGCCTGATCACGCCATGGGATGCCGGGCCTTGGGGCGGGCTGGAGGACAGCGCCGCGCCGCTGGCGCTGGCCGGGCAGATCGACGTGCTCCTGCTGGGCATGGGGGCCGCGCTGGCCTATCCGCCGCGCGCCCTGCGCGAGGCGCTGGAGGAGGCGGGGATCGGGATCGAGCCGATGACCTCGCCCTCGGCCTGCCGGACCTACAATGTGCTTCTGTCCGAGGGGCGGCGGATCGCCGCGGCCCTGATCCCGGTGGACGCGGGCTGAGCCAGATCAAACCTTCGCGGCGTGATGCGCGCTAAAGGCAGGGCATGGAACTGAAGGTGACAGATCTTGCCGTGGCCCGGGGCGGGCTGGTGGTGCTGCGCGGCCTTGGCTTTGCGCTGGCGCCCGGGCAGGCGCTGGTTTTGCGCGGGCCTAATGGCGTGGGCAAGACCACTTTGCTGCGCACCCTGGCCGGATTGCAGCCGCAGCTGGCGGGCGAGATTTCGGCCCCGCCCGAAAGTCTGGCCTATGCCAGCCATTCCGACGGGCTGAAGGCGGTGCTGACGGCGGAGGAGAACCTTGGTTTCTGGGCTGCGATCCACGGGCTGGGCCGTGATGCGGTAGAGGCGGCGCTGGCCGCGATGAACCTGACCGCGCTGCGGACCCGCCGCGCGGCGGATCTGTCGGCCGGGCAGAAGCGCCGCCTTGGCCTTGCGCGGCTTCTGGTCACCGGGCGACCGGTCTGGCTGCTGGACGAACCCACGGTTTCGCTGGACGCGGCCTCGGTCGCCTTGTTCGCGGGGGTGGTGCGGGCGCATCTGGCGGCGGGCGGGCTGGCGGTGATCGCCACCCATATCGACCTTGGGCTGCCCGAGGCTTCGTTGCTGGAGCTTGCCCCCTTCGTCAGCCGCGGCCAACCCGCGTTGCCGGGTCTGGACGATCCCTTTGCCGGGGCGCTGTCATGACCGCGCTTCTGATCCGCGATCTGCGGCTGGCCTTCCGGGCGGGTGGCGGCTTTGGCCTTGGCCTTGCTTTCTTTCTGCTGATCGCCGTGCTGGTTCCCCTTGGTGTGGGGCCGGAGGGCGGCACGCTGGCGAAGATCGCCCCCGGCATCCTGTGGGTCGGCGCGCTTCTGGCCTGCCTTCTGTCGCTGGACCGCCTGTTTGCGCTGGATTTCGAGGACGGCTCGCTGGATCTTCTGGCCACGGCGCCCCTGCCGCTGGAGGGGGCGGTTGCGGTCAAGGCCTTGGCGCATTGGATGGTGACGGGGCTGCCGCTCACGCTCGTGTCACCTGTGCTGGGCGTGCTTCTCAACCTGCCGCAACCGGGCTATCTGTGGCTGGTCGTCTCGCTTCTGGCGGGGACGCCCGCGCTGTCGGTGATCGGCGCCTTTGGCGCGGCGCTGGTGGTGGGGGTGAAACGCGGGGGGCTTTTGTTGTCGCTGCTGGTGCTGCCGCTTTATGTGCCCACGCTGATCTTCGGGGCCGAGGTTGTGCGGCGGGGCATGGAAGGGCAGGCGCTGGCCACGCCGCTGGCGCTGATGGCGGCGATCACGGCAGGGGCGGCGGCGCTTCTGCCCTTTGCGGCGGCTGCGGCAATCCGCATCAACCTGCGCTAGCCGCATTATGATAGGAACGGGCCTTCACGCCCACCGGAACAGCGAAGAACCATGTCGATCTGGGAATATGCCAATCCGAAGAAATTCATGCAGACCAGCGGCGCCGTGCTGCCCTGGGTGCTGGCGGCCACGGTCCTTTGCCTTGGGGTGGGGCTGATCTGGGGCTTTTTCTTCACCCCCGACGATTACAAGCAGGGATCGACGGTGAAGATCATCTTCATCCATGTCCCTGCCGCCATGATGGCGATCAACGCCTGGGCGATGATGCTGGTGGCCAGCCTGATCTGGATCATCCGCCGCCACCATGTCAGCGCGCTGGCCGCAAAGGCGGCGGCGCCGGTCGGTCTGACCTTCACCGCCATCGCGCTGGTGACGGGCGCGCTGTGGGGACAGCCGATGTGGGGCACCTGGTGGGCCTGGGACCCGCGGCTGACCTCTTTCCTGATCCTGGGCCTGTTCTATCTGGGCTATATGGCGCTGTGGTCTGCGGTCGAGAATCCCGATACCGCGGCCGATCTGACTTCGGTTCTGTGCCTTGTGGGGTCGGTCTTCGCCGTGCTCAGCCGCTATGCGGTCAAGTTCTGGAATCAGGGGCTGCATCAGGATTCCACCATCCTGAAGGTGGGCGAAAAAGACCCGCTGGACGCCGCCTATTACCTGCCGCTGGTGGTCTGCATTGCGGGTTTTGTGCTGCTTTTCGTGACCATGGTGCTGGTCCGCACCCGGACGGAGATCCGCGCGCGGCGGCTGGCTGCGCTTTTAACGCGGGAAAGGATGGCATGATGCCCGATCTGGGGAAATATGCCGGGGCTGTCCTCGGTTCCTATGCCGCGACGGCGGCGCTGATCGCGGTGCTGGTCGCGGTCACATGGTGGCGGCGCGGGCGCATTCGCCGTGCGCTGGCCGAGGTTGAAGCAAGAATGGAGCGCAGCGATGGCTAACCGCTGGATGATGGCGCTGCCGCCGGTGATCTTCGCCGGGCTGGCGGCAATGTTCTGGCTGGGGATGCAGCGGACCAATCCGGGAGAGCTGCCCTCGGTCTTCATCGGCAAGGCGGCGCCTGCGCTGCCGGCGACCACGCTGCCCGGCATGGCCCAGCTGACCGATGCCGACCTGCGCAAGGGCGAGGTGACGGTGGTCAATTTCTGGGCCAGCTGGTGCCCGCCCTGCCGGGCCGAACATCCGGTCCTGAAGCAGATGGCTGCCGATGGCATCCGCGTGGCGGGGGTCAACATCATGGACAAGGAGGCGGATGCCACGGGCTATCTGGCCGAGGAGGGCAATCCGTTCTTCGCGCTGGCCACCGATCCGAATGGCCGTGACCGGGTGGAATGGGGCGTCACCGCCCCGCCAGAGACCTTTATCGTCGATGGCGACGGCACCGTGCTCTTCCGCTTCACCGGGCCGCTGGTGGGCACGGACTATGAGACACGCTTCGTGCCCGCGCTTGAGGCGGCGCTGAAGTAAGCCGGTCGGACAGACTGAAACGGCCCCGGTTTGCCGCCGGGGCTTTTTCATGCCCGGTCGCCTGCAAAGCAAAAGGCCCCGGATTGCTCCGGGGCCTTTCGCATTCTGGGGCAGGGGATCAGGCCTTGGCCAGATTCCGCAGCACATAGTGCAGCACGCCGCCGTTCTCGACATATTCGATCTCGATGGCGGTATCGATGCGGCACTTGATCTGGATCGTCTTCACCGTGCCGTCGGCATAGGTGATGGTGCAGGGCACCAGCGACAGGGGCTTCAGATCGCCCGCCAGCCCGGCGATGGAGACCACCTCGTCGCCCTTCAGACCCAGCGACTTGCGGTTTTCGCCCGGCAGGAACTCGAACGGGATGACGCCCATGCCGACGAGGTTGGAGCGGTGGATCCGCTCGAACGACTCGGCGATCACGGCTTTCACGCCCAGAAGGGCGGTGCCCTTCGCGGCCCAGTCGCGCGAGGAGCCGGCGCCATATTCCACGCCGCCAAAGATCACCAGCGGGGTGCCCTGATCCTGATAGGCCATCGAGGCGTCGAAGATCGAGGTCTGTTCGCCGTCCGGCCCCTTGGTGTAGCCGCCTTCGACGCCGTCCAGCATCTCGTTCTTGATGCGGATATTGGCGAAGGTGCCTCGCATCATGACCTCATGGTTCCCGCGGCGCGAGCCGTAGGAGTTGAAGTCGCGCACCGGCACCTGACGTTCAGTCAGGTATTTGCCGGCCGGGGTGGTGGCCTTGAAGGAACCGGCGGGGCTGATGTGGTCGGTGGTGATCATGTCGCCCAGGATTGCCAGAACGCGGGCGCCCTCGATGTCCTTGATCACGCCCGCATCCTTGCCCATGCCCTGGAAATAGGGCGGGTTCTGGATATAGGTCGAGCTGGGCGGCCAGTCATAGGTCTCGCTGTCGGTGACCTCGACCGCCTGCCACTTTTCGTCGCCCTTGAACACATCGGCATATTTCGACTGGAAGGCTTCGCGGGTCACGGTCGCTTCGACCAGATCCGCGACTTCCTTCGAAGTCGGCCAGATGTCCTTCAGGAACACATCCTTGCCGTCCGGCGTTTGGCCGATCGGGTCCTTGGTCAGGTTGATGTTCAGGCTGCCTGCGATGGCATAGGCCACGACCAGCGGCGGCGAGGCGAGGAAGTTCGCCCGCACGTCCGGCGAGATCCGGCCTTCGAAGTTGCGGTTGCCCGACAGGACAGCGGTGGCCACCAGATCGTTTTCGTTGATCGCCTTCGAGATCGCCGGATCGCCGAGCGGCCCCGAGTTGCCGATGCAGGTGGTGCAGCCGTAACCCACAAGGTTGAAGCCGATGGCGTCCAGGTCTTCCTGCAGGCCCGCGGCCTCCAGATAGGCGCCCACGACCTGCGACCCGGGGGCGAGCGAGGTCTTGACCCAGGGCTTGCGGTTCAGGCCAAGCGCGCGCGCCTTGCGCGCCACCAGACCGGCCCCGATCATCACATAGGGGTTCGAGGTATTGGTGCAGGAGGTGATCGCCGCGATCACGACAGAGCCGTCGGTGATCGTGTAATCCTTGCCTTCGACCGGCACGGTCTTGCGGCAATCGACCGGGGCCGCAACCACGCCGCCACCTTCTTCGACCATCTCGGCCGCGTCCTTGGACATGTCCACGCCACGGTAGCCGGCCACGACCTCATAGAATTTGCGGGCGGCATCGGTCAGCGGCAGATAGTCCTGCGGGCGCTTCGGACCCGAGATCGCGGGCACGATGGTGCCCATGTCCAGTTCCAGCGTGGAGGTGTAGATCGGCGAATAGTCCGGGCCGCGCCAGAAGCCGTTTTCCTTGGCATAGGCCTCGACCAGCGCGATGCGGGATTCTTCGCGGCCGGTGTTGCGCAGATAGCGCAGGGTCTCGTTGTCGATCGGGAAGAAGCCGCAGGTCGCACCATATTCCGGGGCCATGTTGGCGATGGTGGCACGGTCGGCCAGCGGCAGGTGATCCAGCCCCTCGCCGTAGAATTCGACGAACTTGTTCACCACGCCATGCTTGCGCAGCATCGCCACGACCTTCAGCACAAGGTCGGTCGCGGTGGTGCCTTCGACCATGCGGCCGGTCAGCTTGAAGCCCACGACTTCGGGGATCAGCATGGAAACCGGCTGGCCCAGCATCGCCGCCTCAGCCTCGATCCCGCCGACGCCCCAGCCCAGAACGGCCAGACCGTTGACCATGGTGGTGTGGCTGTCGGTGCCAACCAGCGTGTCGGGGTAGGCGACCAGATCACCGTTCTGGTCGGTGTCGGTCCAGACCGTCTGTGCCAGATATTCCAGGTTCACCTGGTGGCAGATGCCGGTGCCGGGCGGCACCACGCGGAAGTTGTTGAACGCCTTCTGGCCCCATTTCAGGAAGACATAGCGTTCCATGTTCCGTTCGTATTCCAGATCGACGTTCATCTGGAAGGCGCGCGGGTTGCCGAATTCGTCGATCATGACCGAGTGGTCGATCACAAGGTCGACCGGGTTCAGCGGGTTGATCTTCTGGGCATCGCCGCCCAGACCCAGAATGCCGTCGCGCATTGCGGCAAGGTCCACCACGGCGGGCACGCCGGTGAAGTCCTGCATCAGCACGCGGGCCGGACGATAGGCGATTTCGATGGGGTTCTTGCCGCCCATCTTGCCCCAGTCCGAAAAGGCCTTGATGTCATCGACCGAGACGGTCTTGCCGTCCTCGAACCGCAGCATATTCTCCAGGACCACCTTCAGCGAGGCGGGCAGGCGCGAGAATTCGCCCAGGCCCGCGGCCTCGGCGGCGGGGATCGAGTAATAGCTGACGGTTTGTCCGCCGGCGGTCAGGGTCTTGCGGGTTTTTTGGCTGTCATGTCCGACGGTGACGGTCATGTCTCGGCTCCTTGGGCTCAGGACGTGGCATCGGTGGCTGCGGCCGGGGGACGGGAAGGTGGACCCCGGGAGTCGCTGGGTTTGTATGCAATTGTATGCCGAAAATCCAGCCCCTTTCTCGGCGGGTTTTCAGGATTCCCGGGCAAAGTCCGGCACGCATGCCACAGGATAAGGCGGATTGCAGGCACTCGCAAAACCTTGATTGGCCGCGCCACCCCGGGCTTTCTATAAGCGATGCACCGGATCAGGGGACCTGGGTAATCGACGATGCGACAAATGGTCAGCGCCGCCTGCGGCCTAGCGATGGCATGCGCCAGCGCGGCCCAGGCTGAAAATGTTGTGGTGGTAGAGCTTTACACCTCGCAGGGCTGCGTGTCCTGTCCGCCTGCCGACGAATATTTCGCCAAGCTGACCACCGATCCGCGGGTGATTCCGCTCTCTCTGCATGTCGATTACTGGGATTACATCGGCTGGGAGGACAGCTTCGCCAATCCCCGCTTCACCGACCGGCAGAAGGCCTATGCCCGCGCAATAGGCAGCCGCACCATCTATACCCCGCAGTTCATCATCGACGGCAAGGACCGGATCGAAGGCTTTGCCCCCGAAGAGACTGCCAGCCGTCTGGCCGAGCATTTCAGCGAGGCGCAGCAGGTCACGCTGACCGTCACCCGCAAGGGCGATACGCTGACCATCGTGGCCGATGCCGACCCGCCCCTGACCGAGCCGGTGCGCGTGCAGCTGGTGCGCTATCTGCCGGAGCAGACCGTCGCCATCGAACGGGGCGAGAATGCGGGCAAGGAAATCACCTACCGCAATGTGGTGACCAGCTGGGATATCCTTGGCGAATGGTCCGGGCATGATCGGCTGGACATCACCGCCGCCGCGCCGGGCGATGAACCCGCGGTGGTCATCGTGCAGAACCCCGGACCCTCGGCCATACTGGCCGCGGCGCGCGCCGATTAATCAGTGATCCGCTTGCCGCCGCCCTTCCAGCGGCGGTGAATCCAGAACCACTGATCCAGATGGCGGCGCACCAGCGCCTCAAGACTGTCGTTCAGCGCCTGTGTCATCTCGGTGGCAGAGCCGGGCGGGACCGGCGCCTCCACGATCACCTCGAAGGACAGGCCATCGGGCTGGCGCACGGCATAGGTGGGCACCAGCAACGCATCGTATTTCAGCGCCAGCTCCGCCGCCGACAGCGCGGTCAGCGCCTCATGCCCGAAGAAGCCCAAGAGTTCGCCGCTTTTCATGTGCTGATCGACCAGCATGCCCAGCATGCCGCCGCCGCGCAGAAAGCGCACCATATCGGCCAGCCCCTTGCGCCCGCGCGGGAACAGGGGCGTGCCGATCCGGCTGATCGCCTGCACGTAATGGTCGTTGAAGGCGCGGTTCGACATTTCCATATACAGCGCGCCGACCGGATAGCCCCGCGCGATCAGCGCGGCCCGCGTCGCATCGTAATTGCCGAAATGCGCCGTGACCAGAATCACCGGGCGTTTCGCGGCCTTCGCCGCCTCCAGCGCGGCCACGCCCTCGCCCTGCAGGGGCAGGCGGGCGGCGCGCTCTACGAAATCGGGGCCGGAATAGATCTCGATCAGGGTGCGGCCCACATTGTCGGGCACCGCGCGGATGATGCGGCGCACCTCATCTCTGGGCAGGTCGGGCAGGATCAGGGCCAGATTGTCACGGATGCGCCGGGAATAGCCTGCCAAGGGGGCCACCACCCGCGACACGACCCAGCCCGCCAGCGGCACCCGCCAACGATAGGGCAGCCACAGAAGTCCGCCGATGATCGTGCGGAACATCAGGTTCTGCAGCCAGTGCCGGCGGCTTTTGTGCGTCTCTTGGGTCATATGCCCTGCCTTCGGGTCAGGCCCGGCGGGCCTGCGTCTCGCGGTGCCAGACATAAAGTCCCGCCCCCACGACGACAAGGGCGCCCAGGATCGTCCAGAGATCCGGCCATTCGTCGTAAAGGACAATGCCCCAGATCGTGGCAAAGACGATGCCCAGATAGGTGAAGGGGGCGACGGCCGAGGCTTCGGCCATGGAAAAGCTGCGGATCAGGCACAGCTGCGCCGCCGTGCCAAGGACCCCGATCAGCAGGAAGAACGGCAGATCGGCCAGCGCGACGGGCGTCCAGACCGCAGGCAGCGCCAGCGCCGTCACCACGGTGCCGACCATTCCGCCCCAGATCATGGCGGTCCAGACCGGTTCATTCCGGCCAAGCTTGCGGGTCAGAAGCGCATTGCCGGTATAGCAGCAGGCGCCCAGAAACGGCAGCACGGCCCATGCGCTGAAGGTGCCGGCGCCGGGACGGATGATGATCAATGCCCCCACCAGCGCGACCAGAATCCCGACCAGCCTGCGGGGGCCAAGCTTTTCGCCCAGAAACAGCGCGGCCCCGAGCGTGATCAGAACCGGGCTGATGTCCGAGATCGCCGTCGCCTCGGCCAGTCCGATATGCTGCAACGACAGGAAGAACATGCCGATCGCCCCGATCTGAAACAGCCCGCGCACCACATGCAGCCCGGGTGAGGTGGTGCGGATCAGCGCGGGGGCACGGATGTTGATGATGGCCAGCGCCAGCAGAAACTGGCCCAGAAAGCGGACCCAGACCACCTGCGCGGGATGATAGCGGCCGACAAGGTGTTTTGCGGTGGCATCCATCACGGTGAAGATCAGGATGGCGGCGATCATCAGGCCGATGCCGCGGGCGGTGTTCTGGACGTGGATCATGCATCCTTCGCTACGCCTCCCCGGCGCAGCCTGCAAGGGGGCTGCCGGTCCGGCCGCCTTTGGCGCCGTCAGGCCGCCCCTTCAGGCAGGCCTTCGGGGCAGGGACGCAACCATCATCCCGAGGCTGCGGTCAGCCGTCCTCCTCGGGCTGGATCAATGCGATTTCGCCGGCGGCTTCCAACCCGCGGATGGCGCCGATCACCGCGTTCAGCGCCGCCTCGCCATCCTTTTCGCGCACCCGGCCGCGCTCGGCCACATCTTCGCGCAGGGCCTGTGACAGGCGTTGCGACATATTGGCCAGAAGGAATTCGGCCGAGGCATCCAGCGCGGGCTGGCTCCGGGCATGGGCCAGCGCGGTCACCAGAACCGGCTGATCCACCAGCCGCACCACTTTGGGCACGTCGCGCGGCAGCAGGCGCTGCGCGATATGGGCGAAGGTGAAAATCGCCTTGCGCACCTTTTCGGCAAAGCCCGCATCCTCAGCCTCCAGCCCGCGCAGAACTTCGTCCCGGGTGGTGGCCGGCGAGACGTTCAGGATCGCGCCCACCCGCTCCTCCGGCCCGCGGTCAAAGGCGCGGGCGGGTTGGTTGTCGATCTGGCACAGGATGGCGGCGCCGATGCGGCGCACGGTTTCGGGGTCGATATTGCCGGTCTGCGAGACGGCAAAGGCAATCCGCCGCGCGCGTTCCCCGGGCATCAGGCCCAGCAGGTCCGCCGCGCGGGCGACGGGCAGTTTCGACAGGATGACGGCGGCCACCTCGACCGATTCGGCATCAATCACCGGCAGCAGGCGGTCCGGCGGCAGGGCGGTCAGCCGGTCCCACGGATCGCCCTTGGCGGAAACGCCCGCCTTGCGGCGCAGACGGCTGGCCGCGGATTGCGAGATATGGCCGTCCATGATCGACAGGGCGCCTTCGATGCCGCCGGGAAAGGCCAGACCGACCGATTCCAGTTCGGATACGAATTCGCCGACAACATGATCCAGCGTGGCCCGGTCGATCAGCCGCAGCGCCGCCATCTGTTCGGCCAGCGCCGCCTGAACCTGTTCGGGCAGGTCCGACAGCGGCAGGCGGGCACCTTCGGCCATCAGAAAGCGCACGATCACCGCCGCCTTCTGCCGCGGGTTCAGCTTGCGCGGTGCAGGCTGCGGGGCGGCGACAGGTGGCGGTGCTGCAGCAACCGTGGCACGCCGGGCGGGCGTGACCCGGGCAAGAGGCAGGGCGTCCGGGGGCAAATCATCCTCCTCTTACTGGAGACCTCATGCCCCGGACCCTGACAGGTGCAGGTTAACGCCGCCTTTCCGTCAGCCCGCCAAAGCCTGGATGCCAATGCCTAACTGGTCGGCTTCAGCACGCACTGCGCCTTGGTCAGATCCCAGACCATCCCCTCGGCACAGGTGGTTTTCGACGGGCATTCCTCGGCCAGCACCAGCGAGGGCAGGGCCAGCGCCGCCAGCGCGGCGAACCACAGACGAGTCTTCATCGGCATCCTTTCCGGTCTGAGAGGTCAGAAAGTGTAGGTCAGCCCCGTGTCGATGGCGCGGGCCAGGGCGAGTTCGGCCCAGGTGCCGGTGCCGCCATGATTGCGGATCGCGGCCAGATGGGCGCGGGCGGCGTCCAGTTCGTTCATCTCGACCAGAAGCTGCCCATAATAGCTGTGGGTCAGGATATTGCCGGGGTTCTTGGCCAGCGCGGCCTCATAGGCGGCGATGCCATCCTCGACATGGCCGGACTTGCGCAGGATGAAGCCGCGGTAGGTCAGGACGCGGTCGCTGTCGCCCTCTGTCATGGCGGACAGCACGGTCATCGCCTCATCATAGCGGCCAGCATACGCCAGTTCGCGCACGGCGCCAAAGCGTGTGTCATCGTCCAGACGCGATTCTTGCGGCGCGACGCAGGCCTTGGTCTTTTCGTCCCAGATCAGACCTTTGTCACATTTCGTGGTGGTCTCGGTCGGGGCGGGCGGCTGGGTGTCGTCACTGCCGACCGCAAAGGCGGCAAAGGGCAGGACAGCGGCGAAAAGGGCGGGGAGCAGACGAGGGACAATGCGCATGGCGGACCTCCGATCCGGGGATGATAGCAGGAATACGGTTGCATTTCATGCAGGATCACCGGCGGGGCACGAAAAACCCCGCAGACCGGCGGCCTGCGGGGATCACTTTGCCGAGAGGCGATGCCGCGCGCTGTTCCCGCGGGAACAGGCCACGCGGATCAGGCGCCGAAGACGCGGCGGAAGATCGTGTCGACGTGCTTGGTGTGATAGCCCAGATCGAACTTCTCCTCGATCTCGGCGGGCGACAAAGCGGCGGTCACCTCCGGATCGGCCAGCAGTTCGGTCTTGAAATCGGCACCCTGTTCCCAGACCTTCATGGCGTTGCGCTGGACCAGACGATAGCTGTCTTCGCGCGAGACGCCCGCCTGCGTCAGCGCCAGAAGAACGCGCTGCGACATGACCAGCCCTTTGAACTTGTTCATGTTGCGCAGCATGTTTTCGGGGTAGATCACCAGCTTTTCGACCACGCCGGCCAGCCGGTTCAGCGCGAAATCCAGCGTCACGGTGGCATCGGGGCCGATGGCGCGTTCCACGCTGGAATGGCTGATGTCGCGCTCATGCCACAGCGCCACGTTTTCCAGCGCAGGCACCACGGCCATCCGCACCAGCCGGGCAAGGCCGGTCAGGTTTTCGGTCAGCACGGGGTTGCGCTTGTGCGGCATGGCGCTGCTGCCCTTCTGGCCGGGCGAGAAGAATTCTTCGGCCTCCAGCACCTCGGTCCGCTGCATGTGGCGGATTTCGATGGCGATATTCTCGATGCTGCTGGCGATGACGCCCAAAGTGGCAAAGAACATCGCATGCCGGTCGCGCGGGATGACCTGGGTCGAGACGGGCTCGGGGATCAGTCCCAGCTTTTCGCAGACATATTCCTCAACCCGCGGGTCGATGTTGGCGAAGGTGCCGACCGCGCCCGATATGGCGCCGGTGCGGATCTCCTCACGCGCGGCTTCCAGACGCTTCCGGCCCCGGTCCATCTCGGCATAGAAGCGGGCGAAGGTCAGGCCCATCGTGGTCGGCTCAGCATGGATGCCGTGGCTGCGGCCGATGCGGACGGTGTCCTTGTGCTCATAGGCGCGGGTCTTCAGCGCGGCCAGCACCCGGTCCATATCCTTCAGCAGGATATCCGCCGCCCGGACCAGCTGGATGTTCAGCGTGGTGTCCAAGACGTCGGACGAGGTCATGCCCTGATGGACAAAGCGCGCATCCTCGGCCCCGATATGTTCGGCCAGATGGGTCAGGAAGGCGATGACGTCATGCTTCGTCACGGCCTCGATCTCATCAATCCGGGCCACGTCGAATTCCACATCCTTCGCGCGCCAGACCGCCTCGGCATTGGCCTTGGGGATTACGCCCAGTTCGGCCTGCGCGTCGCAGGCATGGGCCTCGATCTCGTACCAGATGCGGAACTTGGTCTCGGGCGACCAGATCGAAACCATCTCGGGGCGGGAATAGCGCGGGATCATCGGGGAAACCTCTGGCAGCGGGGGTTGGCGGGTCCATAGGGCGAAGGGGCGAAGGGTGCAAGCGGAACGGGCGGGCTGCGCGGGAAACACAAAAAATCCCTTGCCGGGAACCCGGTCGTTATCCGGCGGTTAACCCGTCGCGGCACAGATGGGCGAATGTCAGCCCTGCCGTGGGAGAATGCCATGAACGTGCCGATCAGACTGATGACCCCCGTCCGCGCCGACTGGATCGCGGGCGGTTTCCGCCTGTTGTCCCTGCGTGGCCCGGCCTTCGTGCGGGTCGAACCCCTTGCCGCCGATCTGGGGGTGGAACCGGGCGGATTTTACTCTCACTTCAATGATCTGCGCGCGTTTCATCTGCTGATGCAACACAGCTGGGCCGAGGTTGCGGGGCAGAGCTTCGCCCGCACCGCCGCACAGCGCGATGCCTCTGCCGAAGACCGCCTGCTGGCGCTGGCGGAACGCGCTTCGCTCCTGACCGAGGCGGAGGCGACCGGAGAGGGGCCGGCGCTGGAACCCGCGATGCGGGACTGGGCGCGTGTCGATCCCGCGGCCTGCATGGCGGTGCGGCGGGTCGATGTGCGGCGGCTTGAGGATCTGACCGCGCTTCTGGCCGGGGCAGGGCAGACCCTCGCGCTGGCCCGGCAGCGGGCCGAGGCGTTCTATGCCGCGCTGATCGGGCTGGAGAGCCTGCGGCTGACCTCGGGCGTTGCGATGCGGGGGCCGCTCATGGCCGCGGCCCGCGCCGCTTTGCACAGCTCCTGACCCCGGCCGCGGCCCTTGGGCCGGGCCGCCGGATTGATCCCCGCCCGATTTTGCGTCGAGGCGGCGGAAATGACCGTCCCCGGCCGCCCTCCCGTCACGTCGCGGCCCCATTTGCTGGTCAGGTTGCGCAGATATTTCCGCCGCCGTGACCGCCATGACCCGACGCCCCAAATCTCCGCGGCCCGCGCTCTGGGCCGAAGGCCGCCAACATCCGCTGCCCGAACCGCGCACCTTCCTGCGTGCGGCGCTCCGTCTTGCCCGGCAGTCTATGGCGGGCGTCACGGCCCGCTGTGCAAGCTCCGCCGCGGGCTTTGGCGCTCAGGTGACGGCCGGCCGCTGGCGGGTGCCTCCGGCGCGTCTGGGGCGCACAGGGCGCTATCTGCCGCCGCATCGAAAGGTGGGGACCGCGGTCCTCTGGGGCGCAGCTCTGCTGGACTGCGCCGCCCGGACCATTCTGCCACCGCCCGAGGTCGCTGGGCCCCCGCCGCTGCCCCTGCGCCCCGTGCAATCCGCCGCTGCCGCACCTCCTCGCAGGGTCACGCCCCGCCGCCCGCAGGCACCGGCAGAGCCAGATCTTGCGGCGCTGCGCGCCCTGATCGCCGAAGAGGCGCAGGAAGGCCCGGCTGTTCCGGCACCCGACCTCTCGGCTGTCCGGCCTCCGACCGCGCCAGACCCGGCGCCGCCCGCACCCCGCCGCCTGCTGACCGGCGCGGGCTGGCTTCTCGGCCACGGGCTTCTTCTCATGGCCCTGCCCTGGGGAGCCGTGCGTGCCACGCTGGCGCATCTGGACGGCCGCGACCTGCGCGAGGTCTGATCAGCCGATACGCGCAATGGCGCGTTGGATCCGCGTCTGGAACGCGGTCAGCCGGTCAGGCGACAAACTTTCGGCTCGATACAGCGCCAGCCAGTCCAACCGCGCGGCAGGCGCGCAGGGTTTCACGATGCCCCACCGCAGCGCGCGGCGCAGCGGCCGCCGCATCACCAGCCGGTCGATCCAACCGGGCGCCCCCATCGTGGTCACGGCCACCACATGCCGCAGGCCGGACAGCCGCGGGATCATCGGCCCGAAACCGGGGGAATGGTCATAGGCCAGGCCCGGCGCCCAGACCCGGTCGAACCAGCCCTTCAGCACGGCGGGAAAGCCGAACCACCAGGTCGGGAAGACCAGAACCAGCACCTCGGCCGCGGCAAGCTCCGCCATTTCGTCGCCCGCACCGCCGGCAAAGCCGCTGTAATAGCCCGCCCGCTCTTCCGCGGTCAGTCGCGGATCGAAACCCTGCGCCAGATCACGCCGGGTGACGGTCCAGCCACGGGCCCGGGCCACCGCCTCGACCCCCTCCGCCAGATGGTGGCACAGGCTTTCGCGCAAGGGATGGGCGGTGACGATCAGGCACCGTGTCACGCCACGGCCTCGCGCAGACGGGACAGTTCATCCGCGGTCAGCGTGTCGGATTTCACCACATAGGTGTGGATCGAGAACACCACCGCCCGGGTTTGCGGCAGGCGCAGCAGCACCTGACGCTCACACCGGACAAAGACATGGCCCTCTGGCCGCGGCCGCCGTTCCCCCTCACGTCTGGGCTGGTGCAGGGTCGGGTCGTCATAGGTCAGATAATTCATCCGCCACAGCGGCTGCTCCGGACGGATCGCATCGAACAGGCGCTGCACCCGTCGGGCCAGCCCCGCATCATAGGCGGGCACCGGGGCGTGGATCGCCAGAAGCGGCCGCCCGATCTTCTGCGCCAAAGTCCAGGAGGCCGGAAAACACAGGATCGCCCCGGTAAGCACATGCTCCGTCCCGTCCTCCTGCAAGAGGCACAGATCCTCCTGCACCAGCCGCCCCAGCGTCAGAAGCGGCCGGCCGGGGTCCAGCGCCACCTTCACCCCGTCGGGCCGCCGGACCATGCCCGCGCCGACCGCATAGTCCGGCACCCGCGCCAGTTCCGACAGGACCCGCGCCAGCAATTCTTCCGCCGCCGCTTGGCCTTGTGGCAAAAGCGCATGCACCTGTGCGGCAGATCCGGCGATCAGCCGGTCGCGCAATGCCATCTGCCCGGCAAAGGCATCGTCCACCCGCAGCCAGTCCTCGGCCTCGACCGGCAGGATGCCGGGCAGGCGCGCGGTGCGCGGATCCATCCAGGGCAGGAACGGCAGGCGGGACTGGAACACAGGCTCTTGCATGGCGCCCATCCTATCCCGCCGCGCCGCCGCTTCTCAAGGCGCGGCTGCCGCCGCATTCCTCTTGTCTCGCCTCTGGCCTTCGGCCAACCGGCTCGGTTCGTTCGGATATTTGGACAAAGTGGAAAAGCCCGTTCCACTTTGTCCAAATATCCCAGCGCGGAGCGCCCCTGAGGAGGAGCGCGTCCGCGCGACGACGAGGCAAAAGGAATGCGGCGCAAGCCGCGCCTTGAGAAACGGCTGCGGCGCGCGTGCATGGGGTGCCGATATGCAAAAGGGCGGCCCTTTCGGGCCGCCCTTTCCGTCTGTCCCGCAGGATCAGACCGAGTAGTACATCGCATATTCGATCGGGTGGGGCGTATGCTCGTAAGCGTACACTTCTTCCCACTTCAGACCGATATAGGCATCCAGCTGCGGCTTGGTGAACACGTCGCCCGCCAGCAGGAAGTCCATGTCCTTCTCCAGCTCTTCCAGCGCTTCGCGCAGGGAGCCGCAGACGGTCGGGATTTCCGCCAGTTCTTCGGGCGGCAGATCATACAGGTCCTTGTCCGAAGCCGGGCCCGGGTCGATCTTGTTCTTGATGCCGTCCAGACCCGCCATCATCAGGGCCGCGAAGGCCAGATAGGGGTTGGCCGAGGGGTCAGGGAAGCGGGCTTCCACGCGCTTGGCCTTGGGCGATTCGGTCCACGGAATACGGACGCAGCCCGAGCGGTTGCGGGCGGAATACGCGCGCAGGACCGGTGCTTCAAAGCCCGGGATCAGGCGCTTGTAGCTGTTGGTCGACGGGTTGGTCAGCGCGTTCAGCGCCTTGGCATGCTTCAGGATGCCGCCGATGAACCACAGGGCCTCTTGCGACAGGTCAGCGTATTTGTCGCCTGCGAACAGCGGCTTGCCGCCCTTCCAGATCGACATGTTGACGTGCATCCCCGAGCCGTTGTCGCCCTTCATGGGCTTCGGCATGAAGGTGACCGTCTTGCCATAGGCATGGGCCACGTTGTGGATGACGTATTTGTACTTCTGGATGTTGTCGGCCTGTTCGACCAGACCACCGAAGATCATGCCCAGCTCGTGCTGGCAGGTCGCCACTTCGTGGTGGTGCTTGTCGACCTTGATGCCCATGCGCTTCATGGTGCTCAGCATCTCGCCGCGCAGGTCCTGCGCTTCGTCGATCGGGTTCACCGGGAAGTAGCCGCCCTTGTGGCCGGCGCGATGGGCGAGGTTGCCGCCCTCATATTCGGTGTCGGTGTTCCATGCGGCCGCATCGGCGTCGATCTGGTAGGAGACCTTGGCCGGGGTGACCGAATAGCGCACGTCGTCGAAGATGAAGAATTCGGCTTCGGGGCCGAAATAGGCGGTGTCGCCGATCCCGCTCGACTTCAGATAGGCTTCGGCCTTCTTGGCGATCTGGCGCGGGCAGCGGTCATAGGCTTCGCCGGTGTCCGGCTCGACCACGTCGCAATGCACGCAGAGCGTCTTTTCGGCATAGAACGGGTCGATATAGACCGAGGTGGCGTCGGGGATCAGCTTCATGTCGGACTGGTCGATCGACTTCCAGCCGGCGATGGAGGAGCCGTCGAACATGAAGCCTTCTTCGAAGAAGTCTTCATCGACAAGGTCCACCACCAGCGTCACGTGCTGGAGCTTGCCTTTCGGGTCGGTGAAGCGGACGTCGACATATTCGACCTCCTCGTCCTTGATCAGTTTCAGAGCCTTGGCAACGGCGCTCATCTGACTGCCTTTCGTTGAGGGTGGAGTGGAAGGGGTGCCGGCTTCTCCCGGGCCGGGGACCCCGGATAAGCTCAGATCGCGTCGTCGCCGGACTCGCCGGTGCGGATGCGGATCGCCTGTTCGACAGGGGAGACGAAAATCTTGCCGTCGCCGATCTTGTCGGTGCGCGCGGCGGAAATGATGGCCTCGACGGCGGTATCGACCATGTCATCCGACAGGACGACCTCGATCTTCACCTTGGGCAGGAAATCAACGACATATTCGGCGCCGCGGTAGAGTTCGGTATGGCCCTTCTGGCGACCGAACCCCTTCACTTCCGTGACCGAGAGGCCCTGAATCCCCGCCTCTTGCAGGGCTTCCTTCACCTCATCCAGCTTGAAGGGCTTGATGATCGCCTCGATCTTTTTCATGGGCCGACTCCCCCGTTTCCATCGAGTTCCCATCGACCACTTCCCCGGGTCGGGAACAATGTGCCATGCTGCGAGATGCGGGGCAGGTTGGCGGAAATCACTGTATTCTGCCAGAAAAATACGCGATTGCGCCCAATAATTGGGCTATGTGCGAATGAATTGGGCGGAATTGAAATGGAACTGCTGACGGCGGCGCAGATGCGGGCGGTGGAGGCGGCGGCCATCGCCAGCGGGCGGGTGACCGGGCTGGAACTGATGGAACGCGCCGGGCGGGGCGTGGTCGAGGCGATCTTCGAGGAATGGCCGGAACTTGCGGCTGCGGGCGAAGAGGGGGCTCTGCCCCCGTCTACTGCGCCCGGGTCCATCGGTTCTCGGACCGATGGCGAACCGACGGACCCACCCCCGGAGTATTTGGATCAAGAGGAACGGGGCAGGCGCGCGGTCGTCCTGTGCGGGCCGGGGAACAACGGCGGCGACGGCTTCGTGGTCGCGCGTCTGTTGAAGGAATTGGGTTGGGCGGTGGAGGTGTTTCTGTATGGCGACCCGGAGAAGATGCCGCCGGATGCGCGGGTGAATTATCAGCGGTGGGTGGGGATGGGGGAGGTCTCGCCCTATCAGCTGCGCAAGGCAGATTTCTGGAAAGAGCCGGGACTAATCATAGATGCGGTGTTTGGCACTGGCTTGAAGCGACCTTTGACCGGCGAGGCGTGGGAGTTCGTTCGCACGATGGCAAGGGGGGCGGATGTTTCCATCGACCTGCCCTCGGGCTACTGCGCCGACAGCGGACGCTATCTTGCGGCGGAAGATCCCGAGGCCTTTGATGCGCCGTCGCCGCAACTGGTGGTGACATTTCAAAGGCCTCGACAGGGTCATTGGCTGGACAGGCTCTCACGTTCTGATGCGCGATTGGTAACAGTGGATATAGGACTTGAGCGGTTTGTCCCACGTCGCCAGCGAAATGCCGGTGATCCGGGAGACCCGCGCATCTTGTCGCTGACAACGCGCGCGACGGCGCGACGGGTTCACGATAAGTCACGTATCTTTGGGGAGAACCTGCCTTCCCCACACAAATACACCCACGGCCACGCGCTCGTCCTCTCCGGCCCCTCCGGTCGGGGCGGGGCGGCGCGGTTGGCAGCGCGGGGAAGCCTGAGGATCGGGGCGGGTGTGGTGACTGTAGGCTGTCCTCCGGGCGCCATCCCGGAGAACGCCGCGCGGCTGGATGCGGTGATGCTGCGCGCGGTGGCGGACGGGGCGGCGCTGGCCGCGGTGCTGGAGGACCGGCGGATCAACGCGCTATGTCTGGGGCCGGGCATGGGCACCGGCGTGCGGGAGGCGGGGCTGCTGGCGGCGGCGCTTGGCGTGCTGCCCCCATCCCCGGCCCCTCTCCACGCGGGGGAGGGGAGGCGCGGGGATCGGCCGTTGACGGACATTCGGGCGGCGCCGGATGGGCTTTCGGATGAGGCGCCCGGGGCCTCTGCTGCGCGCCTTCATCCCCCGACCGACGCGGGGGAGGAGGCCACTCATGGTCAGCTGCCCGTCGCTGTAGAATCCGTAGAGGAGCTTCCCCTCCCCCTCGTGGGGAGGGGAGAGGGGCGGGGGGCTGCTGTGGCGCGGCGGAATGTGGTGCTGGATGCCGATGCGCTGACGCTGCTGTCGCGCACCCCTGCGCTGATGGGGGCGCTGCATCAGGGCTGCGTGCTGACCCCGCATGCGGGGGAATTCGCGCGGCTGTTCCCGGATATTGCCGAAAAGCTGGCGGCGCCGGCCACCAGGGGGCCTGCCTATTCCAAGGTCGATGCCACGCGGGAGGCGGCGGCGCGGGCGGGCTGCGTGGTGCTTTTCAAGGGGCCCGATACGGTGATCGCCGGGCCGGACGGGCGCTGCGCGATCAATTCGGCCGCCTATGAGCGGGCAGCGCCGTGGCTGGCCACCGCGGGCAGCGGCGATGTGCTGGCGGGGTTTATTACCGGGCTGCTGGCGCGGGGCTTTGCGCCGTTCCACGCGGCCTGCACGGCGGCGTGGCTGCATGTGGAATGCGCGCGATCCTTCGGACCGGGGCTGATTGCCGAGGATCTGCCCGAGGAACTGCCGAAGGTGTTCCGGGCCATGGGCATGTAGCTGGCGGCGGATGGGGGCGAAACCCGGGGCAGGGCCCTCTCCCCTGTTCACGCAGCGGAAAAGACCGCCTCAAAGGGCATCCCGAAGATTTCCGGGAAAGGTCAGCCAAAGCAGAAGGGCCGCCCCCGGGATCGGGTGGGCGGCCCTCACGCCGTGGGGGCGGCGCGGTAATGTCAGTTTCAGGCGGTGACAGTCGCCGGAGGACAGGCCAGTTCCAGCCCGCCGGCATAGACCACTTCCTCGCGGTCGAAGCGCAGGGTGAACAGACGGATTTCGGCGACGGTCTCGCGGCGGATATATTCGCCGTCGGTCAGGCGCTGTGCCTCGACCATGGCGGAATTCTGGCCGAACATGGCCTGTGCGCGCCAGTCGCGCACCAGAAGCGGCTGCGCAGGGGCGACGAACATGTCATCCTCGGGCCGGTCGGGGCCGAGGGCCGAGGCCGAGACGCGGATCATCGTGGCCTCCTGCAATACGGTGACCTCGATCCCGCGCAGAACGCGGGCGCCGGAGCGGGTGACGATCCGGTCGCCGGGGGACAGGAACTGCACCGGCAGCTCTCCCTCCAGGGTCAGGATCGGGGTGCCTGCGACCAGTCCGGTCAGCGGCCCGGTCAGCGGAAGGACCGCGCTGGCGCCGGACTCAAGCGTCGTGATCGATACGCGCAGGTCGCCCATGGCAGGTCCCTTTCATGTGCACATTGCTGTCCCACAGTCTTTTCGGCGAATTGTGGCAGGATTGTGCCCATCCCGAGCTCTTTTCCGGGCCAACGGCCCAAATCGTTCAGGATTACGGGTCAAAGCGGGAACAATCACCGTCCACTTTTCCTCTCGCATCCCTGATGCGCCTTTGTTAGAAGGGCGCCCAATTCCGGCACCGTTCCGGGGACCTGCCTTCGCCCATGCGGCAAGGGGAGGATTCCTGTTGTGGTGCAGGAGACGCACAGTTGCGGGTGTGGCGGAATTGGCAGACGCACCGGATTTAGGTTCCGGCGCCTTACGGCGTGGGGGTTCAAGTCCCTTCACCCGCACCATTTGAGGATTGGGAAGGACAGAGATGCAGGTCACCGAGACGCTGAAAGACGGCCTGAAGCGCGGCTACACCATCACGGTGACCGCGGCCGAGCTGGAAGCGAAAGTCCAGGAAAAGCTGGTCGAGGCGCAGCCCGACATCGAAATCAAGGGCTTCCGCAAGGGCAAGGTGCCGCTGGCGATCCTCAAGAAGCAGTTCGGCCAGCGCCTGATGGGCGATGCCATGCAGGATGCCATCGACGGCGCCATGAAAAGCCATTTCGAGGCGACCGGCGACCGTCCGGCGCTGCAGCCCGAAGTGAAGATGGTCGGCGGCGAAACCTGGGCCGAAGGTCAGGATGTCGTGGTCGAGATGGCCTATGAAGCCCTGCCGGAGATTCCGGAGATCGACGCGGGCGCTGTCACGCTGGACAAGCTGGTGGTGAAGGCCGACGATGCCGCCGTGGACGAGGCGCTGAAGAATCTGGCCGAGAACGCCAAATCCTTCGACGACCGCAAGAAGGGCTCGAAGGCCAAGTCGGGTGACCAGATCACCATCGACTTCAAGGGTTCGGTCGACGGCGAGCTGTTCGAAGGCGGCACCGCCGAGGATTACCCGCTGGTGCTGGGCTCCGGTTCCTTCATCCCGGGCTTTGAAGATCAGCTGATCGGCGCCAAGGTCGGTGACGAGGTTGAGGTCAAGGTTCAGTTCCCCGAGTCCTATGGCGCTGCCCATCTGGCCGGCAAGGATGCCGTCTTCGCCTGCACCGTGAAAGCGGTGAAGGAGCCGAAGGCCGCCGAGATCGACGACGAGCTGGCGAAGAAGTTCGGTGCCGAGGATCTGACCGCGCTGAAGACCCAGGTCGCGGGCCGTCTGGAAGCCGAATATACCGGCGCTGCCCGGGCCGTGCTGAAGCGCGCGCTGCTGGACCAGCTGGATGCGATGGTGAAGTTCGAGCTGCCGTCGAAGCTGGTCGAGGCGGAAGCCAGCCAGATCGCCCACCAGCTGTGGCACGAAGAAAACCCCGATGACCATGGCCACAACCATGGCCACATCGAAGCCACGGACGAGCACAAGTCGCTGGCCGAGCGCCGGGTCCGTCTGGGCCTCTTGCTGGCCGAAATCGGCCGCAAGGCCGAAGTGACCGTGTCGGATGCGGAAATGACCCAGGCCGTCATCTCGGCCGCGCGTCAGTATCCGGGTCAGGAACGCGCCTATTTCGAATTCGTGCAGAAGAACCCGCAAATGCAGCAGCAGCTGCGCGCGCCGATCTTCGAAGACAAGGTCGTGGACCACATCGTCGGTCAGGCCAAGGTCACCGAAAAGGAAGTCGGCAAGGACGACCTGCAGAAGGCCGTCGAGGCGCTGGACGAACTCTGATCGCCATTCACGGGACAGAACGGAAAGGCCGCCTTCGGGCGGCCTTTTTCTTTATGCGCGCGCGTGCGAGGCTGGACGCGAAGGGAGAGCGTCATGGCTGATGCGGAACAGGTGACGACAGCAGGCTGCTTGTGCGGGGCGGTGCGGCTTGTGGCGCGGGGGGCGCCCTATCGGGTGGGGCTGTGCCACTGCATGGATTGCCGCAAGCATCACGGCGCGCTGTTTCACGGCTCTGCCATCTTTCCGGCGGGGGCCGTTACGATTGATGGAACGACGGGCAATTTTCGCGGGCGGCATTTCTGCCCGGTCTGCGGCTCTCCGGTCTATGGGGAAAGCGGGGATGAGGTCGAGGTCAACCTTGGCGCGCTGGATGCGCCGGATCAGTTCGTTCCCAGCTATGAACTGTGGACGGTCCGCCGGGAAAGCTGGCTGCCGGAGTTTCCCTTGATGCGTCACTATACCGGCAACCGGGAGACGGACGGCCGCAGCGAATGACAAAGGCCGCCCGAGGGGCGGCCTTGTGGCAGCGCGGGCCGTTGCCTCAGGAGGCGCTGGCCTGCGGATAGATGAAACCGTTGATCGGATAGCTGCGGCCCAGATTGCCCGGGCTGCTTTCCAGCCGGACCGAGGACCAGTCGCCCTTTTCGGACACATCGACCACCTTCATGCCCAGGGACAGCTTGTTGCGTTCCCAGTTGGCATGGTCGATCCGGATTTCACGGTCCGAGATCACTTCGGCGACGACGGCGACATGGCCCATCGGATTCTTGCGGGTCGAGGCGAAAGCCATCACCGAGCCGGGAACCGGATCGTCGCCCCGCGCGTATATCCCGGCAGCCGAGTTCCACCAGGTGCCGGCATTGCCGCGGATTTCGACGCCGGAGGCATCACGGGCGAAGGGCACGCACCAGACCCGTTCGCCCCGCGACCGCTTTGCCTTCACTTCGGTGATGGCGGCGGCCTTGCGATTGGGGTCGATGCCCGTGGCTGCGGCACCGTGGTCCGAGGAGGATTTTGAGGTAACCCCCGGGCCGGCACAGGCGGCGGTGAGGAGGAGAGCGGCACAGAGAAGCGGCAGGCGGATCAGGGTCTTGGTGCCGCGGGTCATGCGTGAAAGCTCATTCTTGAGGCTCGGATCGTGTTCGGTCCCGGGGGTTCTGGACCGGATCACCCTTTGTTGCAAACCGTTGAAATATGCGTGAGCGGTTTTCTGCCGCCCGCTGCCGCCTTTTGTGGCGCCAAAATGCCTTCAGGGCGCCTTTGGCGCCGCGCGCAGCACCAGAAGGCCGGCAAAAACGATCAGGGCTATGCCGGACCATGCCCAAAAATCGGGCAGCTCGTCCCAGAACATCCAGCCGAACAGGACCGCCCAGAACATGAAGCTGTATTCGAACGGGGCCACCAGCGGACCCGGGGCCACGCGATAGGCCTGTGTCAGCAAGGTCAGCCCGACAGCCGCGATGACGCCGCAGGCCGCCATGCCCAAAAGTGCGGCAGGCGTGGGCCAGATCCAGGGTCGCACCAGAAATTGCAGGACCTGCGGACTTCCCTCGGCCCAGCTTCCGCCGCCAAAGACCGCGGACATCGCCAGCGCGGCCGCCACGAAGCCGATATTCCCCCAGCAGGCCATGGCGGCGGCCGTCTCGGTCCGGCCCAGCGGGCGGGCGGCGATCATCGACAGGGCATAGCCGAAGGCGCCCAGGATCGGCAGCAGGGCGGCCATGCCCAGAGCCGCGTCTTCCCCCGCCCAGGGCTGGACGATCAGCAAGACCCCGGCAAATCCGATGAGCCCTGCGAGGCGCGCGGCCCGCGGCGCGGGTTCGCCCAGCAGAAGCGGCGCAAGCAGGCTGATGAACAGAGGTGCCGCGAAATACAGCGCCACCGTCGTGGCCATCGGCAGCACGGCCAGCCCCAGATAATAGGAGGTATAGGCCAGCACATTCAGAACGCCGCGCCCCAGCATCCGCCGCCAGCCCGGTGTCCAGAGGGTGTGCAGCCCGCCGTCCTGCCAGCGCACGATCCAAAGCATCAGGGGCAGGGCCACAAGGCTGCGGATGGTCATGGCCTGCGACAGGGGATAGCTGTCTGCCAGCTGTTTCAGGATCACGTCCTGCACCGAAAAGACCGCAATGCCCGCAGTCAGGGTCAGGATGCCGACAAGGGTGGGGGTCGCGCGCATGGCGGCAGGCTGGCGCGGCGCGCGGGGGCATTCTGTTCCCGCCCCGACATGGCCTGCCGCTTCCGTGGGGCCGTGCGCAAAGAAAAACCGCGCCCCGAAGGGCGCGGTTCCGGTCCGTCCGTAAGGGCGGGATTATTCGTCCGAAGCGGCGGCGCCGACTTCGTCGAAGAGTTCGGCGATCTCGAACTCGGCCTGGGCTTCCGCCTCGGCGGCCAGTTCCTGGATCGACTTGCCCGAAGCCTGCAGTTCGGCCTCTTCGACCGAACGGGCGACGTTCAGGTTCACCTTGGCCGCGACTTCCGGGTGCAGGACCACGGTCACGGTGTGGATGCCCAGATCCTTGATCGGCTTGTCCAGCACGACCTGATCGCGCTTGACGGTGAAACCGCCGTCGGTGGCCGCATCGGCGGCGTCCCGGGCCGAGACCGAACCGTAAAGCGCGCCGGCATCCGAGGCCGAGCGAATCACGATGAAGGTCTGGCCGTCCAGCTTGGCGGCCACGGCTTCGGCTTCCTTCTTGGTCTCAAGGTTGTCAGCTTCAAGCTGAGCCTTCTTGGCCTCGAAGGATTTGATGTTGGCTTCGTTCGCACGCAGCGCCTTGCCTTGCGGCAGGAGGAAGTTGCGCGCGTAGCCGTCCTTGACGTTGACGACTTCGCCCATCTGGCCAAGCTTGGCCACGCGTTGCAGCAGGATGACTTGCATGGGTCTGGCTCCTTACTTCACGGCATAGGGAAGCAGGGCGAGGAAGCGGGCGCGCTTGATGGCCTGGGCCAGTTCGCGTTGCTTCTTGGCCGAGACGGCGGTGATGCGGCTGGGGACGATCTTGCCGCGCTCAGAGATGTAGCGCTGCAGCAGACGGGTGTCCTTGTAGTCGATCGCCGGAGCATTGTCGCCCGAGAAGGGGCAAACCTTGCGGCGGCGGAAAAACGGTTTGTTCGCCATGGTTTATTGACCTTTCCTGAGGCTCTGGATCAACGACGCTCGCGGCGTTCGAAGCCGCGGTCACCGCGGTCGCCACGCTCTTCACGGTCGCCACGCTCGCGCTCGTCACGCTTCTGCATTTGCACCGACGGGCCTTCGTTGTGCTTGTCGACCTTGATGGTCAGCACACGCATCACGTCGTCATGCAGGCGCATCAGACGTTCCATTTCCTGCACGGCCGAGGCCGAGGAATCGGAACGCAGGAAGGCGTAATGGCCCTTGCGGTTCTTGTTGATCTTGTAGGCCATCGTCTTGACGCCCCAGTACTCGTGTTCAACGACCTTGCCGCCGTTGTCCGCGAGGACGGTGGAGAAATGTTCGATTAGACCTTCGGCCTGCGCGTTGGACAGGTCCTGGCGCGCGATGAAGACATGCTCGTAAAGCGGCATGTGTCGTCCTTCGACTTCGGGGCGGCTTCAAAGAACGGGCCATACGGCCTTTCCGGGCCCGTCCACGAGAGGCATCGCCGGTTCATGGTTCTTCGGAAAGGATGCGGCCTTATACAGGTTCGGGCCACGGATGCAAGCACGGGTCCTGACGCGGCGGCGGGCGGGTGATTATGCTGCATTGCAGCGTATTCGGGCCGGGTTCACGCCCGGCTGGCGCAGGCGTGATGTTCGGCAGCGCACGGAAATTGTTCGCAAAATGCGGATTGCCGCACAAGGTGCGGATCAGGCAGTCTTGCTGCGTTTGCATCATAAACCGGAGTAGGACCCCTGATGATCCGTCTTTCGTCTGCCGCCTTTGCCGCCGCGCTGGTTGCCGCCCCCGCCCTGGCCGAGCCGGTCAACTATGTGCTGGATCAGGGCCACAGCCAGATCCTGTTTCAGGTGAACCATCTGGGATATTCCACCACCTACGGCATGTTCTCGGGCTTTGACGGCCAGATCGTCTTTGATGCCGAGGCGCCCGCGGCCTCCTCGGTCACCGTGTCCTTCCCGGTTGCCACCATGCTGACCGGCTGGGAAGCGCGCTATCAGCATTTCATGTCGCCGGACTTCTTTGACCCTGCGAAGGACCAGACGGTCACCTTCACCTCGACCGGCATTGAAGTGACCGGCGAGAACACCGCCAAGATCACCGGCGACCTGACGCTGAACGGCGTGACGAAATCGGTGGTGCTGGACACGGTGCTGAATCAGGCGGGTGAGCATCCGATGGAAAAGAAGGCCTGGCTGGGCTTCACCGCGACGACCACGCTGGTGCGTTCGGAATTCGGTCTGGGCGCCTTCACCCCCTATATCAGCGACGAGGTTCCGTTGACGATCAACGTTGAGGCAGGCGTCGCGGGCTGACCCTGCACAGCCGGAACAGAAAGGGCCGCCGGGATGACCGGCGGCCCTTTTCTTATGCACCTGTGGTGAGGGCGCTCAGGGCGCCCGCTTTGCCGTCAGTTCCACCGTGACGGTGACCGGGAACCCGACCGAGCTTTCGTCGCCGTAGCTGGCGCCCATGCCGAAATCGCGGCGGTCCAGCGTGGTCTCCCCGGTCATCCTTGCGGTGTCGCCTTCAAGGATCAGGGTGAAGGGCAGGCTGACCGGCTTTTCCGTGCCGCGCAGCGACAGCGTGCCCTGCGCGACATAGCCGGTGCCCTCGGGCAGGATGTCGGCGCGGAAGACGGCGGTCGGATGCGCGGCGACATCGAAGAACTCGGCCTCCTTCGCCTGTGCCGTGACCGAGCCCAGCGTCATCGTGGTGGTGTCGATGGTCACCGTCACGCTGCCGTTTTTCCCGTCGACAGGCGCCTCGTCGAAGGTGATCTCCGCGGTCCAGTTCGGAAAGCTGCCCGAAACGGCGGCGCCCATCTGACGAACCGAGAAGCCAAGGCTGCCGCTTTCGACCTGCCAGTTTCCGACGGCGGCGGCGGCGGGCGCCGCAGCGGTTTCTGCCGGATCGGGCCGCGCCACGGCATAGGCAAGGCCTGTGGCCGCCAGCCAGACCAGCACCGCGGCCAGCGCGGGCACCCGGGGATGGGCCGCCGCTGCCGGTTCCGCCGTCACCCGGCCGTGGGTCATCCGGGCCAGCGTATCATCGCGGTCGAAGATCACATGCTTCAGCGCCCCCGCCACATGCAGCGCGACAGAGACCAGCAGGAGCTTGGTGAAAAGCCAATGCGCGGCACCGGCAATCCCGGCCACCGCCTCGGATTTCGGGACAAAGGGCAGATCCTGTCCGAACGGCCACAGGATGGGGGCAAAGCCCTCGACCGCGGCATGATGGATCCAGCCCGACAGCGGCACGGCCACCAGCGCCACATAAAGCGACCAGTGCACCAGTTCGGCGGCGATGGTTTCCAGCCTGCGGCCGGGATGCAGGGGCGCCGGGCGCGGCTGCGTCAGCGCCCAGAGGATGCGGGCGAGTGCCACGAAGAACACCAGAAGGCCCAGCGTCTTGTGCACCGAAAAGAGCTGCGCCTTCCGCGCCAGCGCTTCGGAGGTGTCGAAGGGCAGCGCATTGGCGATCATCCCCAGCGGAAAGTCGGTGAAAATCAGCAGGGCTGTCAGCCAGTGCAGGCTGCGGGCAACGGTGCCGTAGCGGGCGGAGCTGTTGGAAAGGGCCATGATGTGTCCTTGCAGGCGTGGCGGGCAGGCGTGGCGGGCAGGCGGGGCGGCAATGCGGGGAATGCGGCTGCAGCATCCTACCCCGTCCGGGGCGCCCCTGTCAGGCCGGGCCTTGGCCGGGGCGCCGCACATCTTCTGTTCGCAGGTGCAGCGTCACCATTCTGTCATGGGGCCGCAATAACCCTGTTGCGAAAGCCGGTCAGAGGGGGCGCAAACCAACGACAGGAGCCGGACATGTCCTTCCGCCGCCGGGGTCTTACCTCTGCCCTTGCCCTTTCCGCCGCCGCTGGCGCCGCACTGCCCGCCAGTGCCGAAGCGGTCTTTAACCGTATCGCCAGCTTTGCCACGCCGCTGAACATGGCCGAAGGCGAGGACAAGTCCCGCGCCTCTTCGGCCGAGATCATTGCCGCGAACGAAGACGGCACGCTGCTGATCTATTCCGACAGCCCGCTGGGCGTGATCGGCCTGATCGACATCACCGATCCCAAATCGCCGCAGCCGCTGGGCAATATCGACGTGGGCGGAGAGCCGACCACGACCCAGATCATCGGCAATTTCGCCTATGCCGCGGTGAACACCTCGGAAAGCTATGCGAATCCCTCGGGCAAGCTGGTGACGATCGACCTGTCCACCCGTGCGGTGGTGGGGGAATGCGATCTGGGCGGCCAGCCGGATTCGGTGGCGCGCGCCAAGGACGGGTCGTTCCTGGCCATTGCCATCGAGAATGAGCGCGACGAGGATGTGAACGACGGCGCCCTGCCGCAGATGCCCGCGGGCTATCTGGTCAAGCTGCCGGTGGCCGAGGGTGCCGCCGATTGCGCTGCGCTGCAGAAGATCGACGTGACCGGGCTGGCCGCCTATGGCGCCGAGGATCCGGAGCCGGAATATGTGGATGTGAACACCGCCGGTGAGATCGTCCTGACCATGCAGGAAAACAACCATATCGTTGTGGTCGGTGCTGATGGCGCCATCAGCGCGAATTTCAGCGCGGGCACCGTTGATCTGGACGGGATCGACACCAAGAAGGACGGCAAGCTGGATTTCACCGGCAGCATGCAGGGCGTCACGCGTGAGCCGGACGGCGTGAAATGGATCGGCACCGACCATTTCGTCACCGCCAATGAAGGCGATTGGGAAGGCGGCAGCCGCGGCTTCACCATCTGGGCCAAGGACGGCACGGTGGTCTATGAGTCGGGCGCCTCGCTGGAGCGCGAGATCGCGGCCCTGGGTCACTATCCCGACAAGCGCAACAAGAAGGGCGTCGAAATCGAGTCGGTCGAGGTCGCACAGTTTGGCGGGGACACGCTGCTGTTCGTCGTCTCGGAGCGCGCCTCGGTCGTGGCGGTCTACAACATCAATGATCCGGCGGCGCCGGAACTGCTGCAGATCCTGCCCTCGGGCATCTCGCCCGAAGGCATCGTGGCGATCCCGTCGCGCAACCTGCTGGTGACCGCGAATGAGGTCGATCTGCGCGAAGACGGCGGCGCGCCTGCGCATGTGATGATCTTTGAACGCGCCGAGGGCACGGCGGCCTATCCGACGCTGACCAGCGCCGGCACCGATCCCTTGGTGGGCTGGGTTGCGCTGTCGGGGCTGGCGGCCGATCCGGTCGAGGCGGGCAAGCTCTATGCCGTTTCCGACAGCTTCCTGTCGGGGCAGCCGTCGATCTACACGATCGACGCGACGCAAACCCCGGCCAAGATCACCGGCGCGACCGTGGTGACCCGCGGCAAGGATGCGGCGCAGAAGCTGGATCTGGAAGGCATCGCCGCCGATGGCGAGGGCGGCTTCTGGCTGGCCAACGAAGGCGACGCGGCCAAGCTGGTGCCGCATGCGGTTCTGCATGTCGATGCCGATGGCAAGATCGACCAGGAGATCGGCCTGCCGGTCGAACTGCTGTCCGGGCAGAAGCGGTTCGGTCTGGAAGGCATCTCGGTTGCGGGCAACACGCTCTGGATGGCAGTGCAGCGCGAATGGGGCGACGATCCGAAGGGCATGGTCAAACTGCTGGCCTATGACCTAGAGGCAGAGGAATGGTCGGCGGTGCATTACCCGCTGGAAACCCCGACTGACGGCGCATGGATGGGCCTGTCGGAACTGACCATCGCCGGGGACTGGATGTATATCGTCGAGCGCGACAACCAGATCGCCGACCGCGCCGCGGTGAAGAAGCTGTATCGTGTGAAGATGGCCGATCTGGCCCCGGCCAAGCTGGGTGAGACGCTGCCGGTGGTGGTGAAGGAAGAGGTCCGCGACTTCATTCCCGACCTGAAGGTCACCAATGGCTATGTGCTGGACAAGGTCGAAGGCTTCACCATCGACGCCTCCGGCACCGGCTATGTGGTCACCGACAATGACGGCGTCGATGACAGCTCGGGCGAGACCTTGTTCTGGTCCATCGGCAAGGTGGAATAAGCCCGCGCTGCGGCTTTCATACTGGCCGAAATATCCTCAGGGGTGAATTGCCCGGAGGGCAAGAGGGGGCTGAAGGCCCCCTTTTCGCATTCCGGCGGGGCGCGGGCGGCGGGCATGGCGTTGCACCGGGGGGCGCTTCCCGCTATCCCGGACAAAATCGCAGGAGGACATATGACCCGCGCATTCGTATTCCCGGGGCAGGGGGCGCAGACCATCGGTATGGGCCGGGCGCTGGCCGCGGCCTATCCGGCCGCGAAGGCCGTCTTCGACGAGGTGGACGAGGCTTTGGGCGAAAAGCTCTCGGCGCTGATCTGGGAGGGCGATATTGCCGAACTGACGCTGACGCAGAATGCGCAGCCCGCGCTGATGGCGACTTCGCTGGCCGCCGTCCGCGCGCTGGAGGCGGAGGGGTTTCCGGTGGTCGGCACGGCGGATTTCGTCGCGGGTCACAGTCTGGGGGAATATTCCGCGCTTTGTGCCGTGGGCGCGCTGACACTGGCCGATACTGCGCGGCTGTTGCGGATCCGCGGACAGGCGATGCAGGAGGCGGTGCCGGTGGGCGTGGGCGCGATGGCAGCCCTTCTGGGGCTGGATTTCGAGACGGCCACCGCGGTGGCGGCCGAAGCGGCGGGGGACGAGGTCTGTCAGGCTGCGAATGACAACGATCCGGCGCAGGTTGTGGTCTCCGGCCACAAGGCCGCGGTGGAACGCGCGGTCGAGATCGCCAAGGCCCGCGGCGCCAAGCGCGCGCTGATGCTGCCGGTCAGCGCGCCCTTCCATTGCGCGCTGATGCAGCCCGCCGCGGCCCGGATGGCCGAGGCTTTGGCCGCAGTGGTGATCAGCGATCCGGCGGTGCCGGTTGTGGTGAATGTCCGCGCCGAGGCGGTGACCGAAGGATCGAAGATCGCCGATCTTCTGGTGGCGCAGGTCACCGGATCGGTCCGCTGGCGGGAATCGGTCCAGTGGATGGAACGCGCGGGCGTCACGGACTATTGGGAAGTGGGCGCGGGCAAGGCGCTCTCGGGCATGATCAAGCGGATCAGCAAGGAGGCCGTGACGAAGGCGGTCGGCACGCCCGAGGACATTGCCGCGCTGAAGGGCTGACGGCGGAGCCGGGGGCCAGCCCCCGGACCCCCGGGATATTTTTGAACAGATGAAATCAGAGGGGTCGGGCATGTTCGATCTGACGGGAAAGACGGCGCTGGTGACCGGCGCTTCGGGCGGGATCGGGGCCGAGATCGCCCGCGCGCTGCATGCGGCGGGGGCGACGGTCGGGCTTTCGGGCACCCGGGTGGAGCCTCTGGAGGCGCTGGCGGCAGAGCTGGGGGGGCGGGTGCAGGTGCTGCCCTGCAACCTGTCCGTCGCGGAAGAGGTCGAGGGGCTGGTGAAGCGCGCGGCCGAGGCGATGGGCGCGGTCGATATTCTGGTGAACAATGCCGGGATCACCAAGGACGGGCTTGTCATGCGGATGTCCGATGCCGATTGGCAGGCGGTGATCGACGTGAACCTGACCGCCACTTTCCGGCTGTGCCGGGCGGCGATCCGCGGCATGATGAAGGCGCGCTGGGGCCGGATCGTGAACATCTCTTCGGTGGTGGGCCAGACCGGCAATGCGGGTCAGGTGAACTATGCTGCATCGAAGGCCGGGATGGTGGGGATGTCGAAGTCGCTGGCCGCCGAAGTCGCCAGCCGCGGAATCACCGTGAACTGCGTGGCGCCCGGCTTTATCGAGACGGCGATGACGGGCAAGCTGAACGAGGCGCAGCGCGCCGGAATCCTGGGCGCGGTGCCCGCGGGGCGGATGGGAACGCCGCAGGAAATCGCCGCGGCGGTGGTTTATCTGGCTTCGGCCGAAGCGGGCTATGTCACCGGGGCCACGCTGCATGTAAACGGAGGCATGGCAATGGTCTGACCGGACCCGGAAGGGCCCGGAAAGCGTTTGCCATCAGGGGCGCGTGTTGCTATAGCGCGCGCCAGAATTCCGGGGCTTTTCTGCAAGGTCCCGGTGCTGCCGCCTCGGCGGGGCGCGAGAGGCCCGGGCATCGTCCGGGCGGATGAACCAGCCGGGGGAAGTCCCCGCAACGGAGTAGAGGACGAGAACATGAGCGACATCGCCGAGCGCGTGAAGAAGATCGTGGTCGAGCATCTGGGCGTCGAAGAAGACAAGGTGACCGAGAGCGCCTCGTTCATCGACGATCTGGGCGCCGACTCGCTGGACACGGTCGAGCTGGTCATGGCCTTCGAAGAGGAATTCGGCATCGAGATCCCCGATGACGCGGCCGAAACCATCCAGACCTTCGGCGACGCGGTGTCCTTCATCTCGAAGGCCGCCTGAGATTTCCGCTGCGGCGGGTCTTGCAGGGCGCCCGGCGGGGCGCCCTTTTCCATTCGGCCGGGCGGTGGCCGGGCCGGGGCGGGCGGCGGAAAACCGGATGCGGGGCGCCGCAAGATTTTACATGACATTCCCGGCTGTTCCGGCAAGCTGTGGCCAGATGCCGGCCCAGAGATCGTGACGGCGGGAGGTGCGATGTTTCATCGGAACGGGCGCATGGGGCGGGGGCTGGCCGCTCTGATCCTGATGCTGTGCCTGTGGTTGCCGGGCCAGGCGGTGCAGGCGCGCGAAACCGCTGTGGCCGACGAGGTGGTGCTGGGTCTGGTGCAGGTCCTGCTCGAATCGCCGGATTGCAAGGCGGACCGCGGCCGGATCGGCCAGGCGCTGAAGCGCTATCCCGAAGAGGCGGTGGAGGCCGCCATCGCCTTTCTGCGCAACCGCGACATTGGCGCCGGCCGCAACGGCAGCATTGCGCTGACGAAGGGGCTGTGCCCGGCCCGTGAGCCCGAACTGGCGCTGACGGTGCTGACACTGGTGCAACTGCACAGCTGCGCCGTGACACCCGCCCGGCTGTGGCCCTGGCTGCGCGAGGCCGGAATCGCCCCGGCCGAGGCGGCGCTGGCGCTGGCGCAGCTGGCGGGAAGCGGCGAAATCTCGGTCCGGGGGGCGGATCAGTTCATCGCCACCGGCGGGGCGAATCCCGCCGCCTGCAGTGACGAGGTGGCGGAGGCGGTGGCGGCCGAGGTTTCCGTGCTGAAATCGGTCACCCAGGAGCATTGCCTTTACACGCTGGACACGGTGGAGCGGCATCTGGCGCGGCGGGCGGCGGGATCGGTCTATGCCGATGCGGTGCTGGCCGCGCTGCGTGAGGAGGGCGGCGCCAATCACGGCTATGAAGTCAACCTGGCCGAGCAACTGGTGATGGTGGGGTCCGAGATCTGCCGGGCCGCGGGGGCGGAGGTTTCTCCATGGGGGGCCGAAGGCTCGCCACGGGCGCGGCTGGTGGGCGCGCTGCGCGGCGCGGGCTGCGCGATGCCCGGAACGGCCGCGGCGCGGGGCGAGATGGCCGAGGCGGCTGGTCTGGGCCATGAGGTCGATCTGGTCGAGGCGCTGTTGATGGCGGGGGCGGCGGGCGATCTGGATGCGGCAGCCGGAGAGGGGGAGCTTCGGCTGACGGCTGCGGCCTGCGGGACCCCTGCGGCAGAGGCCGCGGCGGGGGGCGGGCGCGAGGCCGCGCTGGCGCTGTTCCGCGAGGCCGAGGGCTGCGCGCTGGACACGGCGGCGCTGGAGGCGGGTCTGGGCGGCACGGCCGAGGCGGTGATGGGGGCGATGATCGCGGCGGGCGAGGTGTCGCTTTCGGGGGGGCGGCTGGTGCTGGAGGACGGGCTGTGCCGCCCGGCCCCCGAACCGGACCCGGTCCGCGCGCGGGAAGAGGCGATCGACGCCTTTGCCGCCAAGGCCTGTTCCATGACGCCGGGCGAGGCGGAGACGGTGCTGGGCCCGGCGGGCCGCGCGGCGCTGGACGGGATGATCGCCACGGGCGAGGTGAAGCTGGTTTTCGGGCGGCTGGCGATGGAAGTCGCGGTCTGTCAGGGGCTGGTCGAGGCGCCGCCTGCGGCGGAGCCTGTCCCGGCGGATATTCCGGAAGTGGAGGCCGCAGCAGAGGCAGAAGTTGCGGCAGAGGCGGAGGCGCCCGCGGCGGCACCGGCCCCGCCGGCGGCGGTGCAGGCGCTGACGCCCGAGGCGGCGGCCGGGCGGCTGGCCGCGCTGAGCGAAACGGCGGCGGCGGCGGCGCTGGTGGCGGCGCTGGAGGCCAATGGCTGCGCGGTGGATCTGGACGACAAGTCCAGCTTTCAGGCCCGCATCCTGCCCGCCTTTGCGGAAGCGGCGGGGATTCCCGGCGCGCTGGTGCTGGACCCGCAGGTGCGGGCGGCACTGGAGGCCGCGGTGCGGCTTGCCGCGGCCGAGGTGGAGCGCACGGGCGAGGTCTTCTACAGCAGCGCCACCGGCTGGTATGGCCTTGCCTCCTGCAAGGACCGGCGGGCCGACATCTCGGTCGGGGAGGCCAAGGTCTTTCTGGAAGGCATGGATGATGCCGAGGCCGACAATTATTTTGCGCTGATCGTCGAAGCGCAGGGCTGCATTCTGGATTTCACCGACGGGGATGCTTTGTCCGCGCGGCTGATCGACGGGTATCTGGGCGCGATGGGCCATGCCGGAACCGGCGACAAGGCGCTGCGCGACCTGGCCGAGCGGCTGGTGGCAGAGGCGCTGGAACGGGCGGCCTCGGGGCTGGAACGGGTTGGCAATTCCTCGCGTTTCCGGCTGAAGGGCTGCACGGCCTGAGGCGGGCCAAACCCGCCCAGAAGGCGGGGCTTCGGTTGCGGCGGGGCCTTGGTCCGTGTATCACCGCCGCGGAAACAATTGCCTGAACAGGGGGCTAAGGATGCGCCGCGTTGTCATCACGGGTCTGGGACTGGTCACGCCGCTGGCCTGCGGAGTGGAAGAGACCTGGAGCCGCCTTCTGGCCGGGCAATCCGGCGCGGGCAAGATCACCCGGTTCGACACCTCGAACGTGATCACGCAATACGCCTGCGAGATCCCCTTTGGTGACGGGTCGGACGGCACGTTCAATCCCGACGACTGGATGGAGCCGAAGGACCGCCGCAAGGTGGACGATTTCATCCTGTATGGCATGGCCGCCGCGACGCAGGCGGTGCGCGATGCGGGCATTGCCGAACTGTCCGAGGACGAAAAGCTGCGCACCGGGGTGATGATCGGTTCCGGCATCGGCGGGCTGACGACGATTGCGGAAACCGCCATCCTGATCAAGGAAAAGGGACCGAAGCGGGTGTCGCCCTTCTTTATCCCGGGCAGCCTGATCAACCTGATCTCCGGTCAGGTTTCCATCCGGTTCGGGTTCAAGGGGCCGAACCATGCGGTGGTGACGGCCTGTTCGACCGGCGCCCATGCCATTGGCGATGCGGCGCGGCTGATCGCCTTTGGCGACGCCGACATGATGGTGGCAGGCGGGGCCGAGGCGCCGATCAGCGAGATCGGGATTGCCGGGTTCAACGCCTGCAAGGCGCTGTCCACCAAGCGGGCCGACGATCCGACCAAGGCGAGCCGCCCCTATGACGCCGACCGCGACGGTTTCGTCATGGGCGAGGGCGCGGGTGTGGTCGTGCTGGAAGAATACGATCATGCGGTGGCGCGGGGCGCGAAGATCTATGCCGAGGTGCTGGGCTATGGCCTGTCGGGCGATGCCTATCACATTACGGCGCCCAGCGAGGATGGTGACGGCGGCTTCCGCTCGATGAGCGCGGCCTTGGCCCGGGCAGGGCTGACGCCGGATAAGCTGGATTACATCAACGCCCATGGCACCAGCACCATGGCCGATACCATCGAACTGGGCGCGGTGGAGCGGCTGTTGGGCGACCATGCGCCGGAGGCGGTGATGTCCTCCACCAAATCATCCATCGGGCACCTTCTGGGGGCGGCGGGCGCGGTGGAGGCGATCTTCTGCGTGCTGGCGATCCGCGACCAGATCGCGCCGCCCACGATCAATCTGGACAATCCGGCGGTGGCGCCGAAGCTGAACCTGGCGCCGAATGCCGCTGTGGCGCGCAAGATCGACGTGGCGCTTTCCAACAGCTTTGGCTTTGGCGGCACCAATGCCAGCCTCATTCTGGGCAAGGTGTCCTGACGATGTGGAAGGCCGTCGCCTCGAACGCGCTGACCCTGTTCATCGTTCTCCTGATCGCGGCGGCCGCGGTGGTGGCCTGGGGACGCAATGAGTTCGTGAAGCCCGGGCCACTGACGGATGCGATCTGCGTGCAGGTGGAGCGGGGGGCGAAACTGTCCGCCGTCAGCCGCACGCTGGAGGAGCGGGGCGCGATCACCGATGCCCGGCTGTTCCGCATCGGCGCGGAATATTCCGGCAAGGCGGCGGATCTGAAGTTCGGCTCCTATCTGATCCCGGCCGCCGCCTCGATGGAGGCGGTGCTGGGCGCGGTGACGGCGGGCGGGCAATCGACCTGCGGGCAGGAGATCAACTTCCGCATCGGGGTGGCGACGGCGGATGTGGTGCTGCGCGAGCTGGACCCGGCGACCAACCGCTTTGTCGAGGTGGCGAAGTTTGTGCCCGGCACCGATGCGGTGCCCGCGGATTACACCGAGGCGCTGGAAGTGCCGGACATGCGGTTCCGCGTGACCCTGGCCGAAGGCGTGACCAGCTGGCAGGTGGTCGATGCGCTGAAGCGGGCGGATTTCCTGAGCGGGACTATTGATGCGGTGCCGCCCGAAGGGAGCCTTGCGCCTGATTCCTATGATGTGGACAAGGGGGGCGATCGGGCGGCCGTTTTGACGCGCATGACCGACAGTCAGGCCCGGATCTTGGCGGAGCTGTGGCCCGCGCGGGCGGCTGATCTGCCTTATGATACGCCGGAAGAGGCGATGATCATGGCCTCGATCATCGAGAAGGAAACCGGGGTTGCGGATGAGCGGCCCCGGGTGGCCAGCGTCTTCGTCAACCGGCTGCGGCTGGGAATGCGGCTGCAGACCGACCCGACGGTGATCTATGGCATCACCAATGGCGAGGGCACCTTGGGCCGGGGCCTGCGGCAGAGCGAACTGCGGCGCGAGACGCCCTATAATACCTATGTCATCAATGGCTTGCCGCCGACACCCATTGCCAATCCGGGGCGCAAGTCGATTGAGGCGGCGCTGAACCCCGAGGTGACGGATTATCTGTTCTTCGTGGCGGACGGCACCGGCGGGCACGCTTTTGCGGTGACGCTGGAAGACCACAACCGCAACGTGGAACGCTGGCGCGAGATCGAGGCGCAGCAGGGGCAGGCCGGCGAAGGCGGGGTTCAGGGGGAGTGATCCTTAACCAGACCTTAACGCAGCGTTCGGCTAACCCATTGTACTGATTGAATTTTCCGCTTGACCCGGCGGACGGTCCAATGTAGAGATTATGGCATGCTGGTAGAAATGTCGAAGCGGCCCGGGGGTGACCCCGCGGCCGCTTTCGCATTTCGCTCGTGCGGGGGCGGCATGAGGGCAGGCGGGCACAATGACGATCAGGTTTACGGAAGGCGGCAGTGCCCCGGAAGAGGCGCTGCATCTGACGGAGCAGTTGTTTCAGGTCGCGGTTGAGGACCTGAACGAAGCCTTGGCGGCGATCCGCGACGGTCGCGCCGAGGCGGCAAAGGAAGGCAAGCGCGCGGTCCGCGATCTGGCGGATCTGTCGCGCATGGTTCTGGAGGAGCGCAGGAATGTCGAGAAACTCCGCAAGCAGGCCGCTGGGGCTGTCGGAACCTGGGGGGAGCTGGATCTCCACGCCGCGCGCGATGAAATCGGGCGCCGGCTGGCTTGCCTCCGCAACGCAAGAGGAGATTGACGCATTTCTTGGCGATCTGTCGGAGAATGCCTTGATGGCACTGCCCTGGCTGTTCGAGTTCTGGGCGCTGCCGCACCAGCTCGCGCCCGAGGGGGCGTGGAAGACCTGGGTGATCATGGGGGGCCGCGGCGCGGGGAAGACGCGCGCCGGGGCGGAATGGGTGCGTGCGCAGGTGGAGGGGGCGACGCCCCTTGCGCCGGGGCGGGCGCGGCGGGTGGCCCTGGTGGCGGAAACGCTGGATCAGGGGCGCGAGGTGCTGGTGAAGGGGGAGAGCGGGATTCTGGCCTGTTCTCCCCCCGACCGGCGGCCGAAGTGGATTTCTGGGCGCAATGTGCTGGAATGGGAGAATGGCGCGGTGGCGCAGGTCTTTTCGGCCCATGATCCAGAAAGTCTGCGGGGACCGCAGTTCGATGCGGCCTGGGCCGATGAGCTGGCGAAATGGCCGAAGGCGCAGGCGGCCTGGGATCAGTTGCAGTTCGCGCTGCGGCTGGGCACCAACCCGCAGCAGGTTGTGACGACGACGCCGCGCAATGTCGAGGTGCTGAAGGCGATCCTGCAGAACCCGTCCTCGGTCGTGACCCATGCGCCCACCGAGGCGAACCGGGCCTATCTGGCGGAAAGCTTCCTGAGCGAGGTGCAAGCCCGCTATGGCGGCACGATGCTGGGCCGGCAGGAGCTGGAGGGCGTGCTGGTCGAAGAGGCGGATGGGGCGCTGTGGTCACGCCCGATGATTTCGGCCGCGCAGGCCGGGCCGGTGCCCGAGGTGCAGCGGGTGGTGGTGGCGGTGGACCCGCCGGTGACGGCGACCAAGGCCAGCGACGAATGCGGGATCGTGGTGGTGGGCGCCGATACTCGCGGGCCGGTGGGCCAGTGGCGGGCGTTGGTCCTGGCCGACCGCAGCGTGAAAGGGGCCACGCCGGATGGCTGGGCGCGGGCCGCGCTGGCCGCGATGGAGGAATTCGGGGCCGAGCGGCTGGTGGTCGAGGTCAATCAGGGCGGCGATCTGGTTACCCAGGTGGTGCGGCAGGTCGATCCGCTGGTTCCGGTGCGCGAGGTGCGGGCGACGCGGGGCAAATGGCTGCGGGCCGAGCCGGTGGCGGCGCTGTATGAACAGGGCCGTGTGGCACATGCGCCGGGCCTGTCGGCGCTGGAGGTGCAGATGATGAAGATGGCGCGCACGGGGTGGCAGGGGCAGGGCAGCCCCGACCGGCTGGACGCGCTGGTCTGGGCAATGACCGAGCTGATGATCGAACCCGCGGGGCGGATCGGGCGGCCGGGCGTGCGGAGCATCTGACGGCGGACCGGGGCGCTGCCCCGGACCCCGGGATATTTATGAACAGATGAAAGACCTGAGGCCCGGCGCAATCCGGGCCGCGGCGGCGGTGTGCCGGATGAAAAGGAGCGAGAGCGTGTTCGATTTCCTGAAGAAGGCCGGGCCGGTTGCGGTGGAACGCAAGGCCAGCGCCACGGGACGGGTGATCGCCTGGGCCTCGGGCGGGCGGGTGGCGTGGAGTCCGCGGGATGCGGTGTCGCTGGCGAAGGCGGGGTTTCAGGGCAATCCGGTGGGGTTCCGCGCGGTGCGGATGATCGCCGAGGCGGCGGCGGCGGTGCCGGTGATCTGTCAGGATGCCGAGCGGCGGTTCGACGTCCATCCGCTGCTGGCGCTGCTGGCGCGGCCGAATGGCGGGCAGGGGCGGGCGGAACTGCTGGAGGCGATTTACGGGCACCTGCTGCTGAACGGGAACGCCTATGTCGAGGCGGTGCCGGGCGGGGGCGCGTTGCCCGGAGAGCTGCATGTGCTGCGGCCGGACCGGATGGCGCTGGTGCCGGGGGCGGATGGCTGGCCGGTCGCCTACGACTATACAGTGGGCGGGCGGACGCATCGCTTTGCGATGGGCGAGGGGGCGGGGCCGGTCTGCCATATCCGCAGCTTTCACCCGCAGGATGACCATTACGGCCTGTCGCCCCTGCAGGCGGCGGCGGTGGCGATTGACGTGCACAACAGCGCGAGTGCGTGGTCCAAGGCGCTGTTGGACAATGCGGCGCGGCCTTCGGGGGCGATTGTCTACAAGGGCACGGACGGGTCTTCGGTGCTGACCGAGGAACAGTACGACCGGCTGGTCAGCGAGATGGAGGCGCATCATCAGGGCGCGCGCAATGCCGGGCGGCCGATGCTTCTGGAGGGGGGGCTCGACTGGAAGCCCATGGGGTTCAGCCCCAGCGATATGGAGTTCCACGAGACCAAGCTGGCTGCCGCGCGCGAGATTGCGGTGGCCTTCGGGGTGCCGCCTATGCTGATGGGCATTCCGGGCGATGCGACCTATGCGAATTATCAGGAGGCGAACCGGGCCTTCTACCGGCTGACGGTGCTGCCATTGGCCAGCCGGGTTCTGGCGGGGCTGTCGCATTGGCTGGCGGGCTTTTCGGGCGAGGCGGTGGAGCTGCGGCCCGATCCGGACCAGATCCCGGCGCTGTCGGCCGAGCGCGACCAGCAATGGGCCCGCGTAGGGGCGGCGGATTTCCTGACGGTGGCGGAGAAGCGGGCGCTGCTGGGCCTGCCGCGGATCGCGGAGGAGGAATGAACGCGCGGAAGGAGGGCGTGGGCTCTCGCTTCGTGTTCGACAGTTTCGACGCCGCACAGGCCCGAATCGAGGCCAATGAGCGGGTGATGGCGGAGCGATGGTCGGCGCTGGATTTCCGGCTGGCGCAGATCGATGCGGCGCTGGAGCGGCTGGAGCGGCGGATCTGGCTGGGGGTTTACGGGGTCGCGGCCTTTCTGCTGACGCAGGGGGCCGAGGCGCTGATCAGAGCGGCAATGAGGTAGGCGGATGCTGGAGCACAAATTCCACCGGCCCGAAGCGGGGCTGGTGATGACGCGGACCGAAGCGGGGGGGCGCGAGGTGTCGGGCTATGCCTCGCTTTTCGGGCTGCGCGATCAGGGCGGGGATGTGGTGGAGAAGGGCGCTTATGCGGCCTCTCTGGCGCGGATGGCGAAGGCGGGGGCGCGGGTCAGGATGCTGTGGCAGCATGACCCGGCCCAGCCCATCGGCATCTGGGACGAGGTGCGGGAGGATGGCCAGGGCCTGTGGGTCAAAGGGCGCCTTCTGACCGAGGTGGAGAAGGGGCGCGAGGCGGCGGCGCTTCTGGAGGCGGGGGCGATCGACGGGCTGTCGATCGGCTATCGCACGGTGAAGGCCGACCGCGACGGCAAGGGGCGGCGGCTGTTGCGGGAGCTGGAGCTGTGGGAAGTGTCGCTGGTGACCTTCCCTATGCTGCCCGAAGCGCGGGTGGCGGCGAAATCCGACGATCTGGCGCAGGATTTCCGTGATCTGGCGGGGCTGTTTGACAGCGCCCGGTTGGCGCTGATCCGGCGCTGAGGCGCTGCCCAAGACTATCATCGAGGAGAAGGACGAGATGACCGAGACAGAGTCCCGGGCCGGAGAGGATATGTCCCGCGCCCAGACACCAGCGACGGAGATGAAATCCGCGATGGCCGGCTTCCTGAAAGAGTTCAGCACCTTTCAGGGCGAAGTGAAACACGCGTTGCAACATCAGGAAGAGCGACTGACCATGCTTCACCACAAGACGATGACCTACGGCCGCCCCGCGCTTTCCGCCGCGGTGGAGCAGGACGCGCCGCATCAGAAGGCGTTCGACGCCTATGTCCGTTCCGGCGACGACGATGGCCTGCGCGGCCTGACCTTGGAGGGCAAGGCCATGTCCACCGCGGTGGCGGCGGATGGCGGCTATCTAGTGGACCCCAAGACCGCGGATGCGATCCGGTCGCTGCTGCTGTCCACCTCCTCGCTGCGGGCGGTGGCGAGTGTGGTGCAGGTGGAGGCCACCTCGTTCGATGTGCTGATGGACCGCAGCGAAGTGGGCTCGGGCTGGGCGACCGAGGCGGCGGCCACGGTGGAAACGGCGACCCCGGCCATCGAGCGGATATCGATCAAGCTGCATGAATTGTCGGCGATGCCGAAGGCCAGCCAGCGCCTGCTGGATGACAGTGCCTTTGATGTCGAAGGCTGGCTGGCCGGCAAGATCGCGACGCGCTTCACCCGGGCCGAGGCGGCGGCTTTCGTGAACGGCGACGGGGTGGACAAGCCGAAGGGTATTCTGCTGCCCGCCAAGGTGGCGAATGGCTCCTGGGTGTGGGGCAGCCTGGGCTATGTGCCCACGGGGGCGGCTGCGGATTTCGCCACGTCGAACCCGGCGGATTGCATCATCAATCTGGTCTATGCGCTGGGCGCCGATTACCGCGCCAACGGCACCTTCGTCATGAATTCGAAAACCGCGGGTGCGGTGCGCAAGATGAAGGATGCCGACGGCCGCTTCCTGTGGCTGGATGGGCTGCAACAGGGCGAACCCGCGCGGCTGATGGGCTATGCGGTGCTGATCTGTGAGGACATGCCGGATGTTGCAGCCAATGCCTATCCCATCGCCTTTGGCGATTTCGCGGCGGGCTACACCATTGCCGAACGCCCCGACCTGCGGATCCTGCGCGATCCGTTCTCGGCCAAGCCGCATGTGCTGTTCTATGCGACGAAGCGCGTGGGCGGCGACATCACCGATTACGCGGCGATCAAGCTGCTGAAGGTGGCCACCTCGTAAGGCCAGACGATCCCGGGGCCGGAGCGATCCGGTCCCGGGCCCGGGCGCGTGCACGGCTTTCGTGCCGGCTGGCTGCTCCCCCCAAACGAGCGGTGCGGGAGAGGCGCGCGTCCGGTTCCAAAGGGATGGCGGGTGAGGTGTAGGATGATGCTGACGGAAGTGACCGGCGTGCCGGATGCGGCGCTGCCGGTGCAGGCGCTGAAGGACCATCTGCGGCTGGGCAGCGGCTTTGCCATGGCGCCGGATCAGGACGGCCTGTTGCAGAGCCATCTGCGGGCCGCGCTGGCCGCGATCGAGGCGCGGACGGGGAAGGCGATCTTTGAACGGTCGTTCCGGCTGGTGCTGGAGGACTGGCGCGATCCGGCGGAACAGCCCTTGCCTGTGGCGCCTGTCGGGCTGATCGAGGCAGTGGTGCTGGTCGATGCCGCAGGGGGGGAGACGGTGCTGGCGCCTGCGGGCTGGCGGCTGATCGAGGACCGGCATCGGCCGCGACTGGCCGGCCGCGGGACAGCCTTGCCGCCTGTGCCTGCGGAGGGGCGGGTGGAGGTGCTGTTCGATGCGGGTTTTGGCACGGATTGGGCCGATATCCCGGCCGATCTGCGGCAGGCGGTGCTGCTTCTGGCCGCGGATTACTATGAACACCGGCACGAGGCGGCGGCCTCTGCGGGTCTTCCCGCAGCGGTGGCCGTGTTGATCGAGGGCTGGCGGCAGGTCCGTATCCTGGGCGGGGGGCGGCGATGAAGGTGCCGCATCTGACCCGCGCCTTGCTGCTGGAGGCGTCTGAGCGGGTACCGGACGGGGCAGGCGGGTTCAGCGAAAGCTGGGCCGCGCTGGGCACCCTCTGGGCCGAGGTGGTGGCGGGAGCGGGGCGTGATCCGGCGGGGGAGGAGGTGACCCTGTCTTCGGTCGGGTATCGCATCACCGTGAGGGCGGCCCCCCCGGGCGATGGGATGCGGCCGAAACCCGGCCAGCGGTTCCGTGAAGGGAGCCGCGAGTTCCCCATTCTGGCGGTGGCCGAACGTGATGCCGCGGGCCGTTTTCTGACCTGCCATTGCCGTGAGGAGGCGCCGCGATGAGCTATGCCGCAGCGGCCGCGCTTCAGGCGGCGGTGTTCCAGCATCTGACGGCGGCGCCCGCGCTGGCGGGGGTCGCGATCTATGACGCTGTGCCGCCCGATCCGGCCAGTCCCTTCGTGCTGGTGGGGACGGAAGAGGCGCGTGACGCCTCGGACAAGACGGGGGCGGGGGCGGACCATCGGCTGTCGGTGGCGGTGATCGGCGACGGCACCGGATTTCTGGCGGTGAAGACGATTGCGGCGGCGATCTCGGATCAGCTGACGGGCGCGGCGCTGGTGCTGACACGGGGGCGGCTGGTCGGGCTGACGTTCGACCGTGCGCAGGCCCGGCGGATTGACGAGGGCGAGGTGCGGCGGATCGACCTGACCTTCCGCGCCCGCGTGGAGTTGTGACGCGCTGACCGCGCGCCATCCTGACCCGCCTGGCGGCGGGGCGACATTTTCAAGGAGAGACCCATGGCAGTTCAGGCGGGCAAGGACCTGCTCCTCAAGATCGACCAGACCGGCGACGGCCAGTTCGAGACCGTCGCCGGTCTGCGGGCCACGCGGGCGAGCTTCAACGCCGAGACGGTGGATGTGACCAGCCTGGAAAGTGGCGGCGGCTGGCGCGAACTCTTGGCGGGGGCAGGGGTGCGGTCGGCAACGATCTCCGGCTCTGGCGTGTTCCGCGATGCGAATACCGATGAACGCGCGCGGCAGATCTTCTTTGACGGAGAGATCCCGGCCTTTCAGGTGGTGATCCCGGATTTCGGCATCGTGCAGGGGCCGTTCCAGATCACCGCACTGGAATATGCGGGCAATTACAACGGCGAGGCGACGTATGAGCTGACGCTCGCCTCGGCCGGGGTGCTGACCTTCACGGCGCTCTGATGGTGAATCCATACGCGGGGGAGGTGGAGGTCACGCTGAACGGTGTGGCGCACCGGGCCAAGTTGACGCTGGGTGCGCTGGCGGAACTGGAGGGGGTGCTGGGCGAAGGCTCGCTGGTGGCGCTGGCCGAACGGTTCGAAAGCGGGCGGTTTTCCGGGCGCGACGTGCTGGCGCTGATCGTGGCGGGGCTCAGGGGCGGCGGCTGGACCGGCCGGGCCGAAGATCTGCTGACGGTGGAAATCGGCGGCGGCCCGGTGGGGGCGGCGCAGGCGGCGGCGCAGCTGCTGGCGCGGGCTTTTGCCCTGCCATGACGGCGCGGATCGACTGGCCCGGACTTCTGCGGGCGGGGCTGCAGGGCCTTGGGCTGACGCCCGAGGCGTTCTGGCGGCTGACGCCGGTGGAGTTGCGGATCATGCTGGGGGCGGAGCAGGCGTCTCCGCCCCTGACGCGGGCGCGGCTGGCCGAACTGGCCGCGGCCTTTCCGGATCTGGGAAAAGGGGCGGGGGATGGCAGAGACAGAAACGCTGGCCGAGCAGTTGATGCAGCTGGAGGACCGGCTGACGACCTCGGCGGCGATGGTGGCGGCCTTTGATGCCGAATTGGCGCGGATGCAGGAGACGGCGGCCTTTACCGCGCGGGAGGTCGGGGCGCTGTCCAGCGGCATTTCGGGCGGGCTGCGGCGGGCGTTCGACGGGCTGGTCTTCGACGGGATGAAGCTTTCGGACGCGCTGAAGGGCGTGGCGAAAACCATCGTCGACACGATCTATTCGGTGGCGATGAAGCCGGTGACCGGCGCGGGCGGCGGGCTTCTGGCGCAGGGGATTGCCGGGGTGATGGGCGGGCTGATGCCCTTTGCCAAGGGTGGCGCGTTTACCCAGGGCCGAGTGATGCCCTTCGCGCAGGGCGGGATCGTGTCCGGCCCCGTCAGCTTTGCCATGCGGGGCGGGCGCGGGCTGATGGGCGAGGCGGGGCCTGAGGCGATCATGCCGCTGACCCGCGGCGCCGATGGCCGGCTGGGCGTGCAGGCGGCGGGCGGCGGACGCCCGGTCAGCGTGGTGATGAATGTGACAACGCCGGATGTGCAGGGGTTCCAGCGCAGCCAGAGCCAGATCGCGGCACAGGTCAGCCGTGCGCTGGGCCGCGGTCAGCGCAACAGGTGAGGACAGGGAATGGTGTTTCACGAAGTGCGGTTTCCGCCGAACCTGAGCTTCGGCTCGGTGGGGGGGCCGGAGCGGCGGACCGAGATCGTCGCGCTGCAGAACGGCCATGAAGAACGCAACACGCCCTGGGCGCATTCGCGCCGCCGCTATGATGCGGGGGTGGGGCTGCGGTCGCTGGATGACCTTGAGGCATTGATCGCGTTTTTCGAGGCGCGACGCGGTCAGCTGCACGGGTTCCGCTGGAAGGACTGGTCGGATTACAAATCCTGCCCGCCGTCACGCAAGACCGGGCCGCTGGATCAGCCTTTGGGGCAGGGCGACGGCTACCGGACGGTGTTCGGTCTGGTGAAGACCTATCGCTCGGGCGCGCAGGATTACGTGCGGCCGGTGGCAAAACCGGTCCTGGGCAGCGTGACAGTGGCGGTGGCCGAAGATCCCAAGGTTGAGGGCGAGGAGTTCACGGTGGACCCCGCGACGGGTGAGATCACCTTTGCCGTGGCACCTCCGCTGGGGGCACGGATCAGCGCGGGGTTCGAATTCGATGTGCCGGTGCGGTTCGATACGGATCGGATCCAGATCTCGGTTGCGTCGTTTCAGGCGGGCGATGTGCCCGGCGTTCCGGTGGTGGAGGTGCGGCTGTGACACGGGATGCGCTTCTGGAGCATGCGGCCTCGGGCGCCTCGGGCATCTGCCGGATCTGGACGATCAGCCGGGCGGACGGGGTGGTGCTGGGGTTCACCGATCATGACCGCGATCTGATGCTGGACGGGGTTCTGTGCCGGGCGGGATCGGGGATGTCGGCGGTGGCTTTGCAGCAGTCTTCGGGCCTGTCCGTGGACAATACCGAGGCCGTGGGGCTGCTGTCCGACGGCGCGGTGACCGAGGCGGAACTGTCGGCCGGGCGATATGACGGGGCGGAAGTGAGGATCTGGTCGGTGGCCTGGGCCGATCCTTCGGTGCGGCGGGAATTGTTCCGCGGCAGCTTGGGCGAAGTGGTCCGGCGCGGAAGCGAGTTCCGGGTGGAACTGCGCGGCCAGGCCGAGGCGCTGAACCAGACGATGGGCCATGCCTATACCCGCCAATGCTCGGCCGTGCTGGGCGATGCACGTTGCCGGTTCGACCTTGGGCAGCCGGGCTATGCCGATGAGCGGGTGGTGGAGATCATCGAAGAGGGCCGTGTCCTGCTGTTCGACTGGGCCCATGCCTTTGATGACCGCTGGTTCGAGGATGGCCGCCTGGACGTGCTGACGGGGGCGGCTGCCGGCCTGTCGGGGATGATCCGCGCGGACCGGCAGCTGGGAGGGGTGCGGCGGGTAGAGCTGTGGCAGGCGATCCGCGCGCCCGTGGAGACGGGGGACAGGATCCGCCTGACCGCGGGCTGCGACAAGAGGGCCGGAACCTGCCGGCTGAAATTCGGCAATCTGCTGAACTTCCGCGGCTTTCCCTTCCTGCCGGGCGAGGATTGGCTGACCGCCTATCCCCGTCGCGGCGGGGCCGACACCACCTCTTCTGCGCTTTGAGGCCCGTCATGGAGGAGATGGTGGTGGCCGAAGCGCGGCGCTGGCTGGGCACGCCCTATGTGCATCAGGCGAGTTGCCGGGGCGCGGGAGCGGATTGTCTGGGGTTGATCCGCGGGGTGTGGCGCGGGGTGCTGGGGGCGGAGCCTGCGGCGGTGCCGCCCTATTCCGCCAGCTGGGCGGAGGCTTCGGGGCAGGAGCTTCTGTGGCAGGCGGCGCGGCTGTGGCTGCGGGAAAAGCCGCGTGAGATGGCGGCTGCCGGCGATGTCATCCTGTTCCGCATCCGGGAGGGCGCGGTGGCGAAGCATCTGGGCCTCCAGTCGCAGACCGGGGACAATCCGGCCTTTATCCATGCCTATTCCGGTCACGCCGTGACCGAAAGCGCGTTGACCGCGCCCTGGGCCCGCCGGATTGCGGCGCGCTTTAGCTTTCCAGACGGAGCGAACTGAGCATGGCGACGCTTGTCCTTTCGGCGGTGGGAGCCGCTTTCGGCGCGGGGTTCGGCGGGACGGTGCTGGGCCTGTCGGGGGCAGTGATCGGGCGGGCGATCGGCGCAACACTTGGCCGGGCGCTGGACCAGCGCCTGTTGGGCGGATCCGAGGCGGTCGAGGTCGGCCGCATCGACCGGCTGCGGCTGACCGGCGCCAGCGAGGGCAACGCCATTCCACAGGTCTGGGGACGGATGAGGATTGCGGGGCAGGTGCTCTGGGCCGCGCCATTTGAAGAACATGCCAGCAGCAGACGGGGCGGCAAGGGCGGGCCGAAGATTTCGGAATACAGCTACACGATCAGCCTGGCCATCGGGCTGTGCGCAGGCCGCATTCTGGATGTGGGCCGCATCTGGGCCGATGGCGAAATCGTCGCGCCCGACAGCCTGACGGTGCGGGTCTATTCCGGGTCGGAGGACCAGCTGCCGGATCCGAAGATCGAGGCGGTCGAAGGCGCGGGGCTGGTGCCTGCTTTCCGCGGGCTGGCCTATGTGGTGTTGGAGGACCTTGACCTCTCGCCCTGGGGCAACCGGGTGCCGCAATTCACCTTCGAGGTGGTGCGGGCCGCGCAACCGGGGGATGAGGGCGCGGACCCGTCGCTAGCCGATGCGGTGCGGGCGGTCGCACTGATCCCGGGGACGGGGGAATATGCGCTGGCGACCACGCCTGTATATTCGGCGGGACGGCCGGGGCAGAGCAAAGCGCTGAACATCCATACGGCACAGGGTGAGACCGACTTCCGTGCCAGCCTTGATCAGTTGCGGGCCGACCTGCCGGATTGTGCCTCGGTTTCGCTGGTCGTCTCGTGGTTCGGCAATGACCTGCGGGTCGGTCATTGCTCTGTGCGGCCGCAGGTGGAGCAGCGGACCGTGGACGGGGTGCAGATGCCGTGGCGGGTCTCGGGCGTGGGGCGCTCTGCCGCGGCGGTGATGCCGCAGGTGGCGGGGCGGCCGGTTTATGGCGGCACGCCTGCCGACGCCTCGGTGGTGGAGGCGATCCGGGCCATTCGTGCGGCTGGCCGCGAGGTCATGTTTTATCCATTCATCCTGATGGATCAGATTGCCGGGAACACGCTGCCCGACCCGTGGAGCGGAGAGACGGGTCAGCCGGTTCTGCCATGGCGCGGGCGTATCACCACCGAACGCGCGCCGGGGGTGGCGGGCACCACGGACCGCACGGCGGCCGCCGAAGCCGAAGTGGCGGCCTTTTTTGGCGCGGCACTGCCGGGGCAGTTTCCGGTGACGGGCACGCAGGTCGGCTATTCTGGCCCGTCGGAATGGAGTTTCCGCCGCTTCATCCTGCATTACGCGCATCTGTGTGCTGTGGCGGGCGGGGTGGAGGCGTTCTGTATCGGTTCGGAGCTGCGGGGGATTACCCGCATCCGCAATGCAGTAGACGGTTTCCCTGCGGTGGCGGCAATGAAGACGCTGGCGGCCGAGGTGAAGGCCATTCTGGGCCCCGGCTGCAAGGTCAGCTATGCGGCGGACTGGACGGAATACGGCAGCTATCAGGCCGACGGAAACCTGTATTTCCCGCTGGATTCTTTGTGGTCCGACCCCAGCATCGCCTTTGTCGGCATCGACAATTACATGCCAGTGGCCGATTGGCGTGACGGGCTGGACCACGCCGATGCCCATTGGGGCACCATCTACGATCTGGACTATCTGAAGGCCAATGTCGCCGGGGGCGAGGGCTTCGACTGGTATTACGACAGCCCCGAAGGCATGGCGGCACAGAAACGTCTGCCGATCGAGGATGGCGCGCATGATGAGCCCTGGGTGTTCCGGGTGAAGGACCTGCGCAGCTGGTGGTCGCTGCCGCACCATCCCCGGACGGGTGCGGTGCGGGAGGCGGTGCCGACGGCCTGGGTGCCGGCCTCAAAGCCGATCCGGTTCACCGAATACGGCTGTGCCGCCATCGACAAAGGGGCGAACCAGCCGAATATTTTCTTGGATCAGCTATCCTCGGAATCGGGGCTGCCGCGGGCGTCGAACGGACGCCGGGACGATCTGATGCAGATGCAGTATCTGCGGGCCGTGACCGGATTCTGGCGTGATAGTGCCAACAATCCGCAATCGCCGCTGTATGCTGGGCGGATGGTGGAGATCGATCGGGCGCATGTCTGGGCCTGGGATGCACGGCCGTTTCCCGAATTCCCGGCGCGCACCGATCTGTGGAGCGATGCTTTTTCTTACGGGCGGGGCCACTGGCTGAACGGGCGGGCCACCAACCAGCCGCTGGATGCGGTGGTTCGCGAGATCACCCGCGCCGCTGGGGTGGCGGTGGCTGATACCGGCGATGTGCACGGGGTGGTGCGCGGCTATGTCCAGTCGCAGGTGCAGTCTGCACGGGCTTCGCTGCAGCCGCTGATGCTGGCCTATGGCATGGATGCGGGCGACAGGGACGGGCGGTTGCGGTTTGCCATGCGGCGGCCTGGCACCGATCATGTCATCGACCCGGGGCTGCTGGCAGTGACGCGCGATCTGGACGGGCTGACGGAATTCAGCCGCGCCAATGCCGGAGAGACGGGCGGCACGGTAAGGCTGGGATATGTCGATGCGGAGGGCGTCTTCGACATCCGCACCGCCGAGGCACGATATCCGGATCAGGCCCTGCAGGGTGTTTCGGCGACAGAGGTGCCGCTGGCGCTGACCGCTTCGGAGGCAAGGGTGGTCACGCAGCGCTGGTTGGCCGAAAGCCGTATCGGTCGGGACGGGCTGCGGCTGGCACTGCCGTCTTCGCGTGCGGATGTGGGGGCAGGGGATCGTCTGCTCTTGCCCGATGGCGCGACCTATCGGGTTGACCGTGTCGATCTGACCGATGTGATCACGGTGGAGGCAACCCGGTTCGAGGGCGGCGTCCATATCGCGGGCGATCCGCTGGAGGAACCGGCAGCCCTGCGGCCGTTTGTGCCGCCGGTGGTGCCCTGGCCGGTGTTTCTGGACCTGCCGCTGCTGAGCGGGGCCGAGGTGCCGCATCAGCCGCATGTCTGTGTGGCGGCGGCGCCCTGGGTCGGGCCGATGGCGGTCTGGGCCGAAAGCGGTGCGACGTTCCAGCTGAACCGGCTGCTGACGCGGGGCGCGGTGATCGGGATGACGGAGACGGCGCTTCCTTCGGCGCGCCCGGGTCTGTGGGACCGCGGACCTGCGTTGCGGGTTCAGCTGACATCGGGCCTGCTGGAGACGGTGGAGCCGGCCGATGTGCTGAACGGAGCAAATGCCATGGCCATCGGCGATGGCAGCGCGGGTCTGTGGGAGGTGTTCCAGTTCGCCGAGGCCAGCCTTGTGGCGCCGGGGACCTATGACCTGAGCCTGCGGTTGCGCGGGCAATCGGGGACGGACGGGGTGATGCCGCCGGTCTGGCCGCCGGGCAGTACGGTGGTCCTGTTGGACAGTGCGCTTCAGCAGCTGGATCTTGCGATGAATGCCCGTGGGCTGGCGCGGCGGTATCGGTTCGGCCTGCAGGCTCGCGGCTATGACCGGCCCGAGGTGGCGGAACGGCAGGACGCCTTTGATGGCATCGGCCTGCGGCCCTATCCGGTCGCGCATCTGCGTGCTGTCCGCAGCCCGGAGGGAGATGTGGCGGTACGCTGGATTCGCCGCACGCGGATCGACGGCGACAACTGGCAGCAGATCGAGGTGCCCCTGGGCGAGGATGCCGAGGCCTATGTCGTGCGGGTGATTTCCGGCACGGTGATTGTGGCGGAGTATCAGGTTAGCCAGCCGGACTTTGCCTATACCGCCGCACAGCAGGCAGCGGACGGTGTGAGCGGTGCGTTCATGCTGAAAGTGGCGCAGGTCTCGTCGCGCTTCGGGACGGGGCCGTTCCGCTCGGCGGAGGTGGCGGTGTGAAGCAGCGATTGCCGTTCCCGCGCACCTGCCGCATACTGGCGGCAGTTGCCGGCGGGCCGATCTCCGCCGGACCTGACAGAGGAGTGCCCCGGATGGCAGAGATTTCACAGCGTGTCGCGACCCTTGATCCGGTCTGGACCCGTCTCTGTGCCGAAGCCGAAGAGGCGATCCGGGCCGAGCCGCTGCTGGGCGGGCTGATCCATTCCGGCCTTCTGCACCATGCCTCGTTCGAGCGGGCGCTGGCCTATCGCTTTTCGCTGAAACTGGCTTCGGGCGAGATGAGCGAGCAGATCCTGCGCGAACTGGCGGATGAGGCCTATGGCGGCGATCCTTCGCTGGGCGCGGCTGCGCGGGCCGATCTTATGGCAGTCTATGAACGTGACCCGGCCTGCCACCGCTATATGCAGCCGGTCCTGTTCTTCAAGGGCTACCAGGCGGTGCAGGCCTACCGCGTCGGTCACTGGCTGTGGCAGTGCGGGCGGATGGACATGGCCTATTTTGTCCAGATGCGGGTGAGCGAGGTCTTTGGTGTGGATATTCACCCGGCCGCCGTCATCGGGCGCGGAATCATGATCGACCATGCCCATTCCATCGTGATTGGGGAAACGGCTGTGGTCGGCGACAATGTGTCGATGCTGCATTCGGTGACCTTGGGCGGCACCGGGAAAGAGGATGGCGACCGCCATCCGAAGATCGGCAATGGCGTGCTGATCGGGGCAGGGGCCAAGGTGCTGGGCAATATCCGGGTCGGCAACTGCTCTCGCATTGCAGCGGGGTCTGTCGTGCTGGAGGAGGTGCCGTCGAACACCACGGTTGCGGGTGTTCCGGCGCGTGTCGTCGGCAAGGCGGGCTGTGCCCAGCCTGCGCTGACGATGGACCAGCACATCCGGCCCGAATAGGACGCGGATGGCGCGGCTGGCCGAGATTCTGCGGCAAAAGGCCCGGCAGATCGCTGCCGGGCTGGGGGCCAAGGCGATCACCCTTTTCGCGCGCCTGGTCACGGCGCCCCGGGCCATCTGGCAGGGGATTGAGCCGGTGCCGGTGCAGCGGGTCTATTTCGCCAATCACACTTCGAACGGGGATTTCGTCCTGCTCTGGACGGTGCTGCCGGTGATGCTGCGGGCCAGAACGCGGCCGGTGGCGGCGCTGGACTACTGGCTGAAATCGCCGTTGCGGGCCTTTGTCGGGCGCGACGTGTTCAACGCGGTACTGATCGACCGTCGCCCCGAGGCGCGGGTTCAGGACCCGGTGGCCCAGATGGCCGCGGCACTGGACGAAGGCGCCTCGCTGATCCTGTTCCCCGAAGGTCAGCGCAATTCGGGGCCCGAGCCGCTGCTGCCGTTCAAATCCGGGCTGTATCATCTGGCGCGGCAGAGGCCGGAAGTGGATCTGGTGCCGGTCTGGATTTCCAACCTGAACCACGTCATGCCCAAGGGAGAGGTGGTGCCGGTGCCGCTGATCTGCACGCTGACCTTCGGGTCGCCGCTGCGGATTGCCGATGGGGAGGAAAAGGCGACGTTTCTGGGCCGGGCCGAGGCCGCGCTGCTGGCGCTGTCAAAAGGGGGCGCGGCATGACATCCCCGCATCTGATCTACCTGCTTCTGGGCGTCGGCGGCATCCTTGTCGTGGCCACGCTGATCGGGCAGGTGCTGCGCGATTTGATCGCGCCGGACGGGTCAAACCCGGTGATCGAGAACCTGAATGCCCGGATCGCGGCGTGGTGGGGGATGGTCGTCCTGCTGTCCATCGCCTTTCTGGCGGGGCGGGCGGGTGTGGTGGTGCTGTTTGGCGTCTTGTCCTTCTCCGCCTTGCGGGAATTCCTGTCACTGACCACGAAAAGCCAGGCTGACCATTGGGCATTGGCCGGGGCGTTTTTCGTGGTGCTGCCGGTGCAGTATTGGCTGGTGGGGGTGGATTGGTACGGGCTTTATGCCATTTTCGTGCCGGTCTATGCCTTTCTGCTGATGCCCGTCGTCTCGGCCCTGCGGGGGGCACCGAACGGGTTTCTGACGCGGGTGGCGGAAACGCAATGGGCGCTGATGATCTGCGTCTATTGCGTCAGCCATGTCCCCGCGCTCTTGTCGCTGCAGATCCCGGGGTTCGAGGGGCGGAATGTCATTCTGATCGCCTGGCTGATCTTTACGGTGCAGCTGTCCGACGTGATGCAATATGTCTGGGGCAAGCTGTTGGGCCGCACGAAACTGGCGCCGCAACTGTCGCCGTCGAAGACGTGGGAGGGGCTGATCGGCGGCACGCTGACGGCCACGGCGGCGGGGGCCGCACTCTGGTGGATGACCCCGTTTTCCCTGCCTCAGGCGGCGGGCATGGCGCTGGTCGTCACGCTGATGGGCACATTCGGCGGCCTTGTCATGTCGGCGATCAAGCGGGACAAGGGCGTCAAGGACTGGGGCCATCTGATCGCCGGGCATGGCGGGTTTCTGGACCGGCTGGATTCGGTCGTCTTCGCCGCGCCCATCTTCTTTCACCTGACGCGTTTCGGATGGTCGCTGACATGACAGAGAGCCGACGCCCGCTGTCCTCGCGCGAGACGGGCTGGGCCCGGGCGCTGGCCGCACATTTCGCGGCAAGTTCGGTCACGCCAAATCAGATTTCGGTGGCGTCGGTCGGCTTTGCTGCCGCGGGCTGTGTGCTCTTTGCGTTGGTGCCGCATGGCGGGCCGGTCGCGCAGCCGGTGCTGCTGATCCTGGCCGCAGCGATGATCCAGCTGCGGCTTCTGTGCAATCTGCTGGACGGAATGGTGGCGATCGAGGGCGGCAAGTCCTCTCCCACCGGTGCCTTCTGGAACGAGGCACCGGACCGCGCCGCCGATGCTCTGTTTTTCTGCGGTGCCGGTTTGGCTGCGAGGCTGCCGGAGTTGGGGCTGGGCTGCGCGCTGCTGGCGGTGGCCACGGCCTATCTGCGCGAGCTGGGCCGGGCGGAGGGATTTGCCGCGGATTTCTGCGGTCCGATGGCCAAACAGCACCGCATGGCGGCGCTGACGCTGGGCTGTCTGCTGGCGGCGCTTTTGCCGGTAAAGGCAAGTGCCGCGGCCATCCTGATCGCGGCACTCTGTATCATTCTCGCCGGAACGGCCTTCACCGTGTTGCGCCGCGCGCGCCGCCTGCTTCGGGCGCTGGCCGCGCGCTGAGCCGGAGGGCGGACCCCCGGCCCAGGCAGGTATCAGGCCAGCATCGAGATCGGGTTTTCCAGCGATTCGACCACGACCTTCAGGAAGGCCGCGCCAAGCGCGCCGTCGATCACCCGGTGATCGACCGAAAGCGTCATCGACATCACCGTCGCCACCCCGATGCTGCCATCGGCCTGAACCACCGGCTTCTTGATCCCGGCGCCCACGGCCAGGATGGCGCCATGCGGCGGGTTGATGACGGCGTCGAAATTCTCCACCCCCATCATCCCCAGGTTCGAGATCGCAAAGCTGCCGCCCTGATACTCATGCGGGGCCAGCTTCTTGGTCTTGGCGCGGTTGGCCAGATCCTTCATCTCGGCCGACAGGGCCGAGAGCGTCTTCTTCTCGGCATCCTTCAGAACCGGGGTGAAGAGCCCGCCTTCGACCGCCACGGCCACGGCCACATCCGACGGCTTCAGCTTCAGAATCCGGTCGCCCGCCCAGACGGCATTAGCATCGGGCACCGCCTGCAGGGCCAGCGCGCAGGCCTTGATGATGAAGTCGTTCACCGACAGCTTCACGCCGCGGCTTTCCAGCCCCTTGTTCAGCTGTTCGCGGAAGGCCATCAGCGCATCCAGACGCACCTCACGCCGCAGGTAGAAATGCGGGATGGTCTGCTTGGCCTCGGTCAGGCGGGCGGCGATGGTGCGGCGCATGCCGTCCAGCGCAACCTCGGTGAACTCACGGCCCTGATACATCTTCAGTACGGTTTCCGCCGACAGGCCGGCCGGGGCAGCAGGCTTTGCCGCCGGGGCAGGGGCAGGAGCAGATGCCGGAGCGGCCGCTGCCGCGGGGGCCGCCGTCACCGGCTTTGCGGTTTCCACATCGGCGCGGATGATCCGGCCATGCGGGCCCGAGCCCTTGATGCCGCCCAGATCCAGACCCTTCTCCTTGGCGATCCGCCGCGCCAGAGGCGAGGCGAAGACCCGCGCGCCCGAAGGTGCCGCCGCAGGCGCTGCCGGGGTGGCTGCCGCAGCCGGGGCAGGGGCTACCGCGGCGGGTGCCGCCTCAGCCTTGGCCTCTGCTTTTGCGGCGGGCGCTGCGGGTGCCGCAGCCGCGGCATCGTAGCTTTCGCCTTCTTCCAGCAGCACGGCAATCGGCGTGTTCACTTTCACGCCCGCGGTGCCTTCGGCGATCAGGATCTTGCCCACGGTGCCTTCATCCACCGCTTCGAATTCCATCGTCGCCTTGTCGGTCTCGATCTCGGCCAGAATCTGCCCAGACTTGACCGTATCGCCCTCTTTCACCAGCCATTTGGCCAGCGTGCCTTCCTCCATTGTCGGAGAAAGCGCGGGCATCAGGATTTCGGTCGCCATCTCTCTCCCCCCTCAGCGATAGCAGACGGATTTCACCGCCGAGACGATCTCGGGGACGGTGATCAGCGCCAGTTTCTCAAGGTTGGCCGCATAGGGCATGGGCACATCCTTGCCGGTGCAGGTGATGACCGGGGCATCCAGATAATCGAACGCCTTCTGCATGATGGTCGAGGCGAGGTGGTCACCGATCGAACCCACGGGGAAGCCCTCTTCCACCGTCACGCAGCGGTTGGTCTTCATGACCGAGGCCAGCACGGTGTCATAGTCGATGGGGCGCAGGGTCCGCAGGTTGATGACCTCAGCCTCGATCCCCTCCTTGGCCAGTTCCTCGGCCGAGGCCAGCGCATGGGCCACGCCGATGCCGAAAGAGACCAGCGTCACATCCTTGCCCTGCCGCATGACCGAAGCCTTGCCGAAGGGGATGGTGAAATCTTCCGCCGTGGGCACGTCGAACGACCGGCCGTAGAGGATTTCGTTTTCAAGGAACACGACCGGGTTCGGGTCACGGATCGCCGATTTCAGCAGGCCCTTCGCATCCGCCGCCGAATAGGGCATGCAGACCTTTAGCCCCGGGATCGCCGCATACCATGCCGCATAATCCTGGCTGTGCTGGGCCCCCACGCGGGCCGCGGCGCCGTTCGGGCCGCGGAACACCATCGGGCTGCCCATCTGGCCGCCGGACATGTACAGCGTCTTGGCGGCCGAGTTCAGGATGTGGTCAATCGCCTGCATGGCGAAGTTGAAGGTCATGAATTCGACAATCGGCTTCAGCCCGCCCCAGCTCGCGCCGGTGGCGATGCCCGCAAAGCCCATTTCGGTGATCGGCGTATCGACCACGCGCTTTGCACCGAACTCATCCAGCAGGCCCTGGCTGATCTTGTAGGCACCCTGATATTCGCCGACCTCTTCGCCCATCAGGAAGACGTTGGGATCAGCGCGCATTTCCTCTGCCATGGCTTCGCGCAGGGCTTCCCGCACGGTCATGGTCTTGGTCGGGCCTTCCGGCAGGTCGCTGTGCGGCCAGCCCTTGGCGGCCACGGGTGCCGGGGCAGGGGCGGCGGCTGCCGCGGGCACACTTGCGGCAGGCTCTGCCGCGGCGGGCGCGGCTTCGGCCTTGGCAGCGGGTGCCGGAGCGGCGGCGGCCGAAGCCGAGGCGTCATAGCTTTCGCCATCCTCGACCAGCACGGCAATCGGCGTGTTCACTTTCACGCCCGCGGTGCCCTCGGCGATCAGCAGTTTGCCGACCTTGCCTTCATCCACCGCTTCGAATTCCATCGTGGCCTTGTCGGTCTCGATCTCGGCGATGATCTGGCCGGATTTGACCGTATCGCCCTCTTTCACCAGCCATTTGGCCAGCGTGCCCTCCTCCATCGTCGGAGACAGCGCGGGCATCAGAACTTCGGTTGCCATCTTTGCGTCCCCCCTCAGACGGTGATGTCAGTCCAGAGCTCGCTCAGCGCGGGCTCGGGGCTTTCCTTGGCGAATTCGGCCGATTCGTTGACCAAGGCCTTGATTTCTTTGTCGATGGCCTTCAGGTCCTCGTCCGAGGCCAGACCGCCCTGCAACAGCAGGTCGCGGACATGCTCGATGCAGTCTTTCTCGGTCTTGATCTTCTCCACCTCTTCCCGCGTGCGGTATTTCGCCGGGTCGGACATGGAATGGCCGCGGTAGCGGTAGGTCATCATTTCCAGAATGTAGGGGCCTTTGCCCGCGCGGCAGTGCGCCACGGCCTTTTCGCCCGCGGCCTTCACCGCCAGCACATCCATGCCGTCCACCTGCTCACCCGGGATCCCGTAGGCCACGCCCCGCTCGAACAGCGTGGTGGATTTGGTGGACCGCTTCACGCTGGTCCCCATGGCATACTGGTTGTTCTCGATGACGAAGATCACCGGAAGGTCCCAGAGTTCGGCCATGTTGTAGGTCTCATAGACCTGACCCTGGTTGGCCGCGCCGTCACCGAAATAGGTGAAGGTGACATTGTCATTGCCCAGGTATTTGTCGGCAAAGGCCAGACCGGCGCCCAGCGGGACCTGCGCGCCCACGATGCCATGGCCGCCGTAGAAGTGCTTTTCCTTGGAGAACATGTGCATCGAGCCGCCCTTCCCCTTGGAATAGCCGCCCTCGCGTCCCGTCAGTTCCGCCATGACGCCCTTGGCATCCATGCCGCAGGCCAGCATGTGGCCGTGATCACGGTAGCTGGTGATGCGCTTGTCGCCCTCTTTGGAGGCGGCCTCAAGGCCCACGACCACAGCTTCCTGCCCGATATACAGATGGCAGAAGCCGCCGATCAGGCCCATGCCGTAAAGCTGGCCGGCCTTCTCCTCGAACCTGCGGATCAGAAGCATCTCGCGGTAATACTTCAGAAGCTCGTCCTTCGAGACATTGGGTCTCGCGTCGGGCTTGCGTGCCATATTGGTCCTCCCCGCAGGCAAAATGGTTCAGCGTTAAACCATCACTAGGGGATCGGGCTTTTAAGGGCAAATCAAAAATCCGCCCACCCCGGATGCAGGCGGTGCATGGCTGACGTGTTGTTTCAGGACCTCAGGCGGCTGGATGTTCCGTCTGGGCGGAAGGCGATTCCGGCCCGGCCAGAAACTCTGCCATCCGCTCAAAGGCCCGCGCAGATGCAGCCTGATTTGCGGCCATCTCGAAGAAGACGGCCAGCCCCTGCAACAGCGCGAATGTGCCCAGAAGCCCCATCCCTGACAGGAAGACCCACATTGGCCCAAGCAAAAGCAGCCAGTCGAACGGTTGGTAGGGCTGATGCAGAGACAGCGCCCCGACCGCCAGAAGCAACCCGGACGGCACAAGCACCGCGCCACCTGCAAAGGCCAGAACCTGTATGATGCGTATCAACAGAAGGCTCAGCCCGCTGATCCAGCTGCCAACGACATGATCCGATACCATCTGCCCCTCCGGTTTGTTCCGAATGGGCGTCTCACAGCCATAAGACCATTTCCCGGCAGAAAAACGGCCGCAGGGTCAGCGGATGACGATCTCATCCGTGCGCAGATAGCCCAGTACGTCGCGGGCCTGCTGGTCCAGAAGGTCAAGATCCAGATAGTTGTCCGACAGCCTGTGCGTCAGATTGCGGATCTCGGCCAGATCGGCGGCCAGACGGTCACGTTCGGCCTTCAGGTTTTCGGCCTCTGCATGGATCTCGACCCGGCGGAACACGCCATAGTCGCCCTGCACGGCGGCAAAGGTGAAATAGGCGCCCAAGGTAAAGGCCATCGCCAGATAGATCAGCCCGCCGATGTTCCGGCCTGCCTGTGCATGGGTCATTCGGGTGCCTCGCGCCTGTGGCCCCTCTTTGCGGGGGCCTCGGGGCGAATCATGCCATGCCGCGGCGCAAAAGGGAATCCCCCGCGATTCGCCCTGGCTGCCAAAAGCAAAGGGCGCCACCGGCCGGAACCGGGGCGCCCTTCATGGTCTGCAACGCAGATCAGCCCGCGACCGAGGCCGCGTGGATCGAGGTGATCGCCTCGCCCAGAACCGCGTCGAATTCCGCATCGGTCTGCTGGGCCGACAGGCCTTCGGTCAGCGCGCGGCTGAACGAGGCGATGATGCCGCGGTTCTGCGCCAGGATCTCATTCGCCTTGGCGCGCGAATGGCCGCCCGACAGCGCCACGACCTTCAGCACCTTGGGGTGGTCCACCAGGGGCGCGTAGAAATTCGCCACCGTCGGCAGCGACAGCTTCAGCATGACCTTCTGGCCGTCGGGCAGGGCGTCCAGCCCCTTCAGCAGCGCCGCCATCAAGAGCGCCTCCGCCTCGGCCTTGTCGGCGATCGAGATGGTGACTTCCGGCTCCAGCATCGGCATCAGCCCATGGGCGATGACCTGCGCGCCCACTTCGAACTGCTGGTCAACGATGGCCTGAATGCCCTTTTCATTGGCCGCCGAAACGACCGAGCGTTCCTTGGTCCCGAAGACGCCCGCCTTGGCGGCGCGGTCCAGCAGCGCGTCCAGGCCCGGCATCGGCTTCATCAGCTGGCAACCGTCGACTTCCGCCTCCAGCCCCTTGTCGATCTTCAGGAACGGCACGACATGACGCTTGTCCCACAGATAGGTGGCGGTCGGGATGCCGTCGATCTCGCGGTCCATGGTCTGTTCGAACAGGATCGCGCCCACAACCTTGTCTCCGGTGAAGGCGGGAGACTTTATGATCCGGGCGCGCATGCCATGGATCAGGTCGAACATTTCAGTTTCGCCCGAATAGGCGGTTTCGGCGATGCCATATTGCTTCAGCGCCTTGGGGGTCGAGCCGCCCGACTGGTCCAGCGCGGCGATAAAGCCCTTGCCGCCCGCGATCTGCGCCGTCATTTCCGCCTTGCTCATGCTCTCATCCCTGTCATTTGCCGTGTCAATTCGCCCCTTGGGCCACACGCGCCCCGCATAGCCTGCCAATGCCCGTGCCGCAATTATGGTGGCGCTAACGGTGCCCGCGAAAGCAGCATTCCGGCGGCAATCTTCCGCCGGAATGACGCGCGAAGCGGCAGAGCGTTGGGGGTCAGGCCAGAAGGGCCGCGACGCCGGGCAGCTCCTTGCCCTCCATCCATTCCAGAAAGGCGCCGCCCGCGGTCGAGATGAAGGTGAAATCCGCCGCGGCCCCAGCCTGATTCAGCGCCGCCACCGTATCGCCGCCCCCCGCGACCGAGATCAGCGAGCCCGCCCGCGTCAGCCGCGCCGCCTCTTTCGCCGCCGCCACAGTGGCCGCGTCAAACGGCGTCAGCTCGAACGCGCCCAAGGGGCCGTTCCAGATCAGCGTCTCGCATTGCGCCATGACATTCTTCAGCCGCGACACGGTTTCGGGACCCGCATCCAGAATCATCGCATCCGCCGGGCAGCCCGAGGCCGAGACGATCTGGCTGGGCGCATTCGCCTTGAATTCACGCGCCACGACCACATCCACCGGCAGGTGGATCTTGCAGCCGGTTTCCTTCGCCTTGGCCAGAATCGCGCGGGCGGTGTCGGCCATGTCGCGCTCGGCCAGCGATTTGCCGACCTCGATCCCTTCGGCCACAAGGAAGGTGTTCGCCATGCCGCCGCCGATGGCCAGATGGTCCACCTTGGCCACCAGATTGCCCAGCAGCTCCAGCTTGGTCGAGACTTTGGCGCCGCCCACCACCGCCATCACCGGGCGGCGCGGGCTGCCAAGGGCCGCGTCCAGCGCCTTCAGCTCCGCCTCCATCAGCCGCCCGGCCGCCTTGGGCAGTAGACGCGCCAGCCCCTCGGTCGAGGCATGGGCGCGGTGCGCGGCGGAAAAGGCGTCATTCACATAGACATCGCCCAGTTCGGCCATCTGCGCGGCAAGGGCGGGGTCGTTCTTTTCCTCGCCCGCATGGAACCGGGTGTTCTCCAGAAGGACCACATCCCCCGGTCCGGCGGCGGCGATGGCGGTCTTCGCGGCCTCGCCCACGCAATCACTGCCGAAGACCACCTTGCGGCCCAGTGCGGCCTCCAGCGCGGGGGCGATGTGCCCAAGGCTCATCTCCGGCACGACCTTGCCTTTCGGGCGGTCGAAATGGGCGAGGAGCACCGGCTTGCCGCCGCGGGCGATGATATCCTCGACCGTAGGCACGATCTTGTCGATGCGGGTGGTGTCGGTCACCCGGCCCGCCTCCATCGGCACGTTGATGTCCACCCGGGTCAGCACCACCGTTCCGGCCAGCGCGATATCGTCCAGCGTCTTCCAGCCCATCCCTGTCTCCCTGTTGTCCCGGGTTTCTCCCGGCGATTTCTCGGCGGTATTTCCCCGTCCGTCAACCGATCACACCCATTTGGCCTTCCCCTTGCGTCACCGCGTCGCTACTTTCCGGCCCGACCCTGAAAGCCTGCAAAGGACGCAAGAGACATGGCCGAGATCAAGGACCCCGAGAACACGATCATCCTGACGCTGAAAGACGGCGAGGTGGTGATCCAGCTTCTGCCCGACGTCGCGCCCAAACATGTCGAGCGCATGAAGCAGCTGGCCCGCGACAAAGCCTATGACGGCGTGGCCTTCCACCGCGTGATCGACGGCTTCATGGCGCAGACCGGCGATGTGGAAAACGCCAATATGGACAGCCCGAACTACAACCCGCGCCGCGCGGGCACGGGCGGTTCGCAATATCCGGATCTGCCAGCGGAATTCTCCAAGATCCCGCATGCCCGCGGCAGCCTTGGTGCGGCGCGGTCGATGAACCCGAATTCGGCCAACAGCCAGTTCTTCATCAACTTCAAGGACAATTCCTTCCTGAACGGCCAGTACACCGTCTATGGTCAGGTCATCTCGGGCATGGATGCCGTGGACAAGATCACCCGGGGCGAACCGCCGGCCAATCCTGACCGCATGATCACCGTCCGGGTGGCCGCCGATGTTCAATAAGGCATTCGCAGCCCTTCTGGCCCTGCCGCTCCTCGTCTCGGGCGCTGTCGCGCAAGAGGTGAAGGATCTGCCCGGCCCGAATCTGGTGATCGAGGTCGCGGGCGCCGCCAATGGCACCGTGGTCATCGACCTCCTGTCCGATGTGGCGCCGAAGCATGCCGCCCAGATCGCCGCGCTGGCGAAAGAGGGCGCCTATGACAATGTGGTCTTCCACCGCGTCATCGACGGCTTCATGGCCCAGACCGGCGACGTTCAGTTCGGCAAGAAGGGCGACGGCTCGGGCATGGCCGGGATGGGCGGCTCTTCCAAGCCGGACATCCCGCTGGAGGCGTCCAATATCTCGTTCCAGCGCGGCATCGTCGGCATGGCCCGCGCGCAGGACCCGAATTCCGCCAACAGCCAGTTCTTCATCGTCTTCGGTGACGCCTCGTTCCTTGACGGGCAATATACCGTCGTGGGCCGGGTGATTCAGGGCATGGATGTGGTGGACCAGATCGCCCGGGGCGAGCCGCCGGCCAATCCCGATGTGATGGTCAAAGTCTCCGTTCAGGACTGACCGGGGCATCTGACTCGACTTTCCACCGATCCTGACCTATATTTGCGTCAGGATCGGTGGAGGTAACCATGAACATCCCGCTTCTGCGCATGGGCGACCCGCAGGGCTTCTCGCCCCGCCTGATTGCCGAGGAATTGCGGACCACCGTTGATGACGTGGCCCGCTCCACCGGGCTTGGCCGCGATGCCCTGGTCCGCAAGGACCGTGTCGGCAGCCCCCGCACCCAGACCCGCCTGCGCGAGATGGTGGAAATCCTGAACCGCGTGGCGCCCCGCTTCGGCTCGGAACTCATGGCCTATGCCTGGTATCGCTCGGAACCTCTTCCGGGCTTCGGTGGCATGACGGCGATGCATCTGGTGCGCGAAGGCCGCGCCGCCGAGGTGGCCGATTATATCGACGCGGTGGATGCGGGCCTCTACGCCTGATGCGGTTGCAGGACGTGGTCTACCGGGCGCTGAACCCGGTCTGGGCGGGTGATCCCCTGTCGGGAGAAGGCGCGCGCCGCTTCGGCGGGCGGTTCAATCCCAAGGGCATGCCCGCGCTTTACACCACCTTGGACCCGGTCACCGCCGTGCGCGAGGTCAGCCAGATCGGCCAGCCGCTGCAACCGACGATCCTCGTCAGCTTCCACGCCGATCTGGAGCCGGTCTTCGACGGCACCGATCCTGCGCTGCTCTCCGCCCGCGGTCTCAGCCCAGCCGATCTGGCCGCCGATGACTGGCGCCTGCATATGGGCCGCGGGCGGGAGGCGCCCACCCAGAAGCTCGCCCGTGCGCTGTATGCCGAAGGCTTCGCCGGCATGCTCGCCCCCAGCTACGCCCGCCTTGCCCCGCCACAGGCGCGCAACCTGATCCTCTGGCGCTGGAGCCCCGGCCTCACCCTCATCGACGATGAAGGCCGCCTCAGATCCTGAGACGGCCCATTCCAGTTTGCACAAATATCCCGGGGGAGGCTCTGCCGCAGGCAGAGACGGGGGCAGCGCCCCCTCTTACCCGATCACCACCAGAGCATGACGCTTCTTGCCCGCGGTCAGCTTCACCGGCTCGGCCAGTTCGCCTGCCCCGATCCGCAGGCCCGCATCGGTCACGATCTCGTCGTTCATCCGCGCGCCGCCTTCGGAAATCAGCCGCTTGGCATCCTTGCCGCTGGCCGCCAGCCCCGCCCGCACGAACAGCTGGACGATGCCCAGACCCTCGGCCAGTTCTTCGGGCGCCAGCGTCACCGTGGGCAGGTCGTCGCCGATCCCGCCCTTTTCGAACACCTCGCGCGCGGTAGCCTCGGCCGCCTGCGCGGCCTCTTCCCCGTGCAGAAGGGCGGTCGCCAGATTGGCCAGGATGATCTTCGCGCCGTTGATCTCGGACCCCTCCAGCGCGCCCAGACGGTCGCATTCCTCGACCGGCAGTTCGGTGAAGATCTTCAGGAACCGGCCCACATCCGCATCGGTCGTGTTGCGCCAGAACTGCCAGAACTCGTAAGGCGACAGCATGTCGCCGTTCAGCCAGACCGCACCATTGGCCGATTTTCCCATCTTCCGCCCGTCGCTGGTGGTCAGCAAAGGCGTCGTCAGCCCATAGATCTCATGGTCCAGCACCCGGCGGGTCAGGTCGATCCCGTTGACGATATTGCCCCACTGATCCGACCCGCCCATCTGCAACAGGCAGCCATAGCGGCGGTTGATTTCAAGGAAATCATAGGCCTGCAGGATCATGTAGTTGAATTCCAGGAAGGACAGCGACTGTTCGCGGTCCAGCCGGGATTTCACGCTTTCGAAGGACAGCATCCGGTTGACCGAGAAATGCCGCCCGATGTCGCGCAGGAAATCAAGGTAGTTCAGCTGATCCAGCCATTCGGCATTGTTCAGCATGATCGCATCATTCGCGCCGTCGCCGTAGCTCAGGTATTTCGCAAAGACCTGCTTCAGCCCGGCGATGTTGCGGTCGATGGCTTCCGGCGTCAGAAGCGGACGCTCCTCGCTCCGGAAGGACGGATCGCCCACCTTGGTCGTGCCGCCACCCATCAGCGTGATCGGCTTGTGTCCGGTCTTCTGCAGCCAGCGCAGCACCATGATGTTCATCAGGTGGCCCACATGCAGCGACGCGGCCGTCGCGTCATAGCCGATATAGGCAGGCACCACCCCCGCGATCAGGGCGTCGTCCAGCGCCTGATAATCGGTGCAATCCGCGACAAAGCCGCGTTCGAACATCACCCTAAGGAATTCCGATTTGGGATGGTAGGCCATTTTGCGCTCCGCGCCAACGTGCTGTAAGTGTGGGGGGTATAGCGGGGCAGGGGCCGAAGGGAAAGATGGCGAAAGATCGTGATCAGGGGGCGATCTGGGCGCTTGGCGCGATGTCGGGCACCTCGCTGGACGGGGTGGATGCCGCCATGATCCTGACGGACGGGCATCGCGTGCAGGAATTCGGCCCCCACGCCTATCGCCCCTATACCGCCGCTGAACAGGCCACGCTGCGCGCTGCGCTTGGCCTCTGGCCCGGCGATCCGGGTGTGGCCGCGGCGGCGGAGGTGGTGGAAACAGCGCATGCCGAACTCCTCAGCCGGTTTCAGGGCGCGGCGCTGGTCGGCTTTCACGGCCAGACGCTGGCGCATGATCCGCGCGGACGCGGCACCCATCAGGCCGGGAACGGCAGCCTTCTGGCCGAGGTGCTGGGCCTGCCCGTGGTCTGGGATTTCCGCACGTCCGATGTGGCACTGGGCGGGCAGGGCGCACCGCTGGCGCCCTTCTACCATTTCGCACTGGCCCGCCACATCGGCGCCACCGCGCCGGTGGCCTTTCTGAACCTTGGCGGCGTGGGCAACCTGACCTGGGTGGACCCCTCGGCCCCGGGACCGGAGACGGAGGGCGCGCTGCTGGCCTTTGACACCGGCCCGGCCAATGCCCCGGTGAATGATCTGATGCGGGCGCGGCTTGGCCTGACCCATGACGACGGCGGCAAGGTCGCCGCGAAGGGCCGGGTGAAACGGCAGGTGATCGACACCTTCCTGTCCCATCCGTTCTTCCTGAAGATGCCGCCCAAATCGCTGGACCGCGACGATTTCCGCAGCCTGCTGGAGGCGGTGCGCCGTCTGGACACGCCCGCGGCCGCCGCCACGCTGACCGCCGCCGCGGCGGCCGCCGTTGCCCGCGGGGCGGAGCATTTTCCGGCTCCGGTCTCGCGCCTGCTTGTCACCGGGGGCGGGCGGCTCAATCCGGTGATGATGCGCCACCTTGCGCGACACTTCGCCTGCCCGGTTCAGCCGGTCGAGGCGGCCGGGCTGAACGGGGATATGCTAGAGGCGCAGGCCTTCGCCTTTCTTGCGGTGCGGGTCGCCCGCGGCATGGCGACCTCCGGCCCCGGCACGACCGGGGTGGCGGCGAATGTGGGGGGCGGGCAGATCAGCCGCCCCGAGGCGGCAGTGGCGGGCTAGGGCGGAACATTCTGCCCTGGCACTGCGTTGAAGGACAGGCAACGGCTCAGGGAGGGTCCCATGCAAATCGGAAAGAACACCATCTGCCTCTGGTTCGACAAGGAAGCCGAGGCGGCAGCCCGCTTCTACGCCGAAACCTTTCCCGACAGTTCCGTCCAGCAGGTGTTCCATGCGCCGGGCGACAATCCCTCGGGCAAGAAGGGTGATGTGCTGGTGGTCTATTTCACCGTGCTTGGCATCCCCTGCATGGGGCTGAACGGCGGGACCGCCTTCAAGCAGAGCGAGGCATTTTCGTTCCAGATCATGACCGAAAATCAGGCCGAGACCGACCGGTACTGGAACGCCATCGTGGGCAATGGCGGCGCCGAAAGCGAATGCGGCTGGTGCAAGGACAAATGGGGCGTCAACTGGCAGATCACGCCCCGCACCCTGACCGAGGCGATGCTGACCGGCGGGGAGGAAGCCGCCCGCGCCTTTGCCGCCATGATGACCATGCAGAAGATCGACGTGGCCGCCATCGACGCCGCCCGCCGCGGGTGACGCGCAACGAAAAAGGCGGCCCGAAGGCCGCCTTTTCCCGATTGGGTTGCTGATCAGAGCAGCTCTTTTGCCTTGGCCACGGCGGCTTCGGCGGTGATGCCGAATTCCTTGTACAGCCGGTCATAGGGGGCCGAGGCGCCGAAGCTGGACATGCCGATGAAGGCGGCCTTGGCCTCGCGCCCGCGCTCTCCCAGCAGGAAGCCGTCCCAGCCCTGACGCACGCCCGCCTCGATGGCGATGCGGACGGTTCCGGCGGGCAGCACCTTCTTGCGCCAGGCCTCATCCTGTTGCGCGAAAAGCTCCATCGACGGGACCGAGACGACGCGGGTGCCGATGCCTTCGGCCTCCAGCGTTTCGCGCGCGGCCATGGCGATTTCCACTTCGGACCCGGTGGCCATCAGGATGACCTGACGCTTGCCCGTCGCCTCGGCCAGCACATAGGCGCCGCGGGCCGACAGGTTCTGGCTGGTGTGGGTCTTGCGCACGGCGGCCAGATTCTGGCGGCTCAGCGCGATGACCGACGGCGTGGCCTTCTGGCTCAGCGCGATTTCCCAGCACTCGGCCACTTCCACCAGATCGGCCGGGCGGAACACCAGCGTGTTCGGCGTAGCGCGGCTGATGGCCAGATGCTCCACCGGCTGGTGGGTCGGGCCGTCTTCGCCCAGACCGATCGAGTCATGCGTCATGACATACACGACCGGCAGGCCCATCAGCGCGCTGAGGCGCATCGAGGGGCGGGCATAATCGGTAAAGGCCATGAAGGTGCCCGAATAGGGCCGCACGCCGCCATGCAGCGCCATGCCGTTCATCGCCGCGGCCATGCCGTGTTCACGGATGCCCCAATACATGTAGCGGCCCTTGCGGTCTTCGGGGGTGAAGACGCCCAGATCCGCAGTCTTGGTGTTGTTCGACCCGGTCAGGTCGGCCGAGCCGCCGAAGGTTTCCACCATCACCGGGTTGATCGCCGCCAGCACCTTTTCGCTGGCCGAACGGGTGGCCAGCTTGGCGGGCGCCTCGACCGCGGCTTTCTTCACCGCTTTCACGGCAGAGGACAGCTTGGCCGGGGCCTCGCCCGAGAAGATGCGGTTGAATTCGGCCTGCTTGCCGGCGGGCAGGCTGGCCAGCCGCTGCTCCCATGCCGCGCGGGCTTCGGCGCCCTTGGCCCCCAAAGATTCCCACCAGGCCTTGATCTCGGCCGGCACTTCGAAGGCGCCGCCGGTCCAGCCGTAGCCGTCCTTGGCCGCCTGCAGCTGCGCCTTGTCGGTCAGCGCGCCATGGCCCTTGGAGGTGTCCTGCGCCGCATGGCCGATGGCGATATGCGTCTTGCAGGCGATCATCGCCGGGCCCGCGCTGGCCTTGGCCGCGGTCAGCGCGCGGTCAATGTCTTCGGGGTCATGACCGTCGCATTCGAACACATCCCAGCCCGAGGCCGCAAAGCGCGCCTTCTGGTCGGTCACGTCCGAGAGCGAGACCTTGCCGTCGATGGTGATGCCGTTGTCATCCCACAATACGATCAGCCGCGACAGCTTTTGCCTGCCCGCGATGCCGATGGCCTCCTGGCTCACACCCTCCATCAGGCAGCCGTCGCCCGCGATCACATAGGTGTAGTGGTCCTGCACCTTGGCGCCATAGCGGGCGCGCAGCAGTTCCTCGGCCATGGCGAACCCGACCGAGTTCGAAATGCCCTGACCCAGCGGGCCGGTGGTGGTTTCCACGCCCGAAACATGGCCATATTCCGGGTGACCCGCGGTGATGGCGCCCCATTGGCGGAAGTTCTTGATCTGCTCCAGCGTCACATCTTCGTAGCCGGTCAGATACAGCAGCGAATAGATCAGCATCGACCCGTGGCCCGCCGAGAGGATGAACCGGTCCCGGTCCGGCCAGCGCGGGGCCTTGGGGTCAAACTTCAGGTGCTTGGAAAACAGCACGGTCGCCACATCGGCCATGCCCATCGGCATGCCGGAATGGCCGGAATTCGCCGCAGCGACGGCATCCAGCGTCAGCGCGCGGATGGCGGTGGCGCGCATCCAGTGATCGGGGTGGCGGGCACGAAGCGAGGCGATATCCACGGGCGCGGTCCTTGTTCAGGGAAGGCGGGAAAGCCCGGCCCCCTTAGCCGCCGCCCGGCCCAAGATCAAGCCGCGCGGCCAAGGCCTTGGGAAGAAAGGCTGGCGGCAGCCCGCCGGTTTCGCGCTAAACTGCCGGGGCAGGGGTTTCGCCGCCGATTCGGCCGGGCTATCCTTGGGTGGAAGGCCGCGGCACAAGCGGCCCCTGACGATGGGAACGGCACCGGAAAGGGCAGCGGATGCAGGATCTCGTGGAACTTGAACGGCGGATCGCCGCCGCGCTGGAGCGGATCGGGCGCGGCATTGACGCGCTGCCGGTCGCGGCACCGGAACCGGAACCCGGGCCGGCTCCGGTGGCAGAGCCCGTGGCCGCGCCGGATCCTGCGGTCCTGTCGGCCGAGGAAGAGGCCGAGCGCGCGTCCATGGCGCGGCTGCTTGAAAGGCTGGCGGCTGCACGTGACCGCGAGACGGTGCTGCGCAGCGAATATGACGAGCGGATCGAAAAGCTGACGCGGCAGCTGGATGTGCAGGGGATGGAGCTGCAGCGCATGCGCAAGACCGCCCTGACCCTGCGCGAGGAGCTGCGCCGCCTGCGCGAGGCGCAGAGTGCGGGTCTGGCCGATCCGGCACAGATCAACCGCGCCCTTCTGGCCGAGCTGGACGCCCTGCGCGCCGCCCGCCTGTCGGAAATGGCTGAACTTGAGGAAATCACCGCCGCGCTGGATCTGCATCTGACGAGCGCCGAACTGGAGGGGGCCGCCCATGCCTGAGATCGAGGTCATGATCGGGCAGCGGCCCTTCATCGTCTCCTGCCAGCCGGGGGAAGAGCATTTCCTGCGCGCCGCCGCCGCCATGCTGGATGCCGAGGCGCAGCCGCTGGTTGCGGCCATGGGGCGCCTGCCCGAGGTGAAGATGCTCTTGATGGCGGGGCTGATGCTGGCCGACCGTCAGGCCGCGACGGATGATGAATTGCGCCAGCTGCGCGCCCGGGTGGCCGAGCTGGAGGCCCGTCCCGCGCCGGAACCGCAACGGGTGGAGGTGCCGGTGGTGCCGCCGCAGGTGCCGGAAACCCTTGCCGAAATCGCCGCCCGGGCCGAGGCTCTGGCCGCCCGTCTGGAAGAGAAGGTCCCCGCATGATCCGCGCCACCGCCCTTTTGATCCTGACCGCCTTTCCCGCCATGGCGCAGGAAACGCAGGTCATCACCACGCTTTACACCTGCGACCGCGGGGTCGGCGTGCCAGCAACCTATATCAATGCCGCCGATGTCTCGCTGGCGGTGATCAATGTCGACGGGGTGCAGATCACGCTTTACAGCGAAGAGGCGGCGTCGGGCGCGCGCTACGGCTGGCCGTCGGACGGGGCCAATTATGTCTGGTGGACCAAGGGGCCGGAGGCCACGCTCTACTGGAAGGAAGCCGGGCAAGAGACGCCGATCCTGCAGAACTGCAAGGAAGGCGGCTGAGGCCGGGCCATCCGGGTGAAAGGCGCCGTCTTTCGCCCGGTCTCAGGGACGGACACACGGCGCTGAGCGCCCGTTCCACCGGCCCCGGCGATTGCGCGCACCGCAGACATCAAAAGGCCCGGGGTTCGACACCCCGGGCCTTCTACCACACGGCAAAGCCGGTTCAGGTGTTGGCTTCGCGGATCTTGTCGGCGGCGTCCTTGTCGAATTTCACACCCTTTGCTTCGAACAGGGTGTCCAGCTCGCCCGACAGGGTCATTTCGGTGACGATATCGCAGCCGCCGACGAATTCGCCCTTCACATAGAGCTGCGGGATCGTCGGCCAATCGGAGAAGTCCTTGATCCCCTGCCGGATCTCGGCATCGGCCAGCACGTTCACATCGGCATATTCGACGCCCATGTAGTTCAGCACCCCGGCCACGCGGGACGAGAACCCGCATTGCGGCATCATCTTGGTGCCCTTCATGAACAGAACGACATCGTTCTTTTCAACAGTCTCGCGGATCGTGTCCTGCGCGCTCATCTCGTCTTCTCCGACTTGCCGAAGGCCGCATGATAGCGGCTGGCATAGGTTTCGTCATCCTTGACCGGGGCAATATAGTCCGGATGTCCCGGCCAAGGCCCTGCAATTCCTGCGGCACCCCACCGATGGGCGCGTTGCGGCTCATCGGGCGTTGAAGCCGTCGGTGTCCGTCGCCTCCATGCCCAGCCCGCGGCCGATCCGGTAGCCACCAGTCTCTTCCGACCGCTCACCCGCACGTCCCGCTGTCGCACGCCGGTTCGCCACCCAAAGCAACAACGCCAAGGGGGCCGGACCGGCGAAAATGGCGGTTCCGGCGTCCATCCCTTACTCCGGCGCCTTCGTCGTCAGGGCCAGCGCGTGCAATTCGCCATGCGCACCGTCCATCTTGCCCTTCAGGCTGGCATAGACCGCGCGCTGCTGCTGAACCCGGTTCAGGCCACGGAAGGATTCGTCGATCACCTCGGCCGCCCAATGGTTTCCGTCGCCGGCCAGATCGGTGATGGTGATGGTGGCCTTCGGGAAGGTTTCCCGGATCAGCGCCTCGATATCCTTGCCTTCCATCGGCATCGGGATCTCCTCTTTTGGGAAAGATGTAAGGCCAAGCCCCCCGCGCCGCAAGGGCAAGCCAAAGGCTCAGGCCCCGCCCCGCAGCGCCGCCCATTCTTCGCGCAGCATCCCGAAGAGGTGCATGTCCACCACCCGGCCCAGCATCGGGCGATACCAGTGGCGGCGCAAAACCCCCTCGCGGGTGAAACCGGCCCGTTCATACAGCGTCATCGCCCGCAGATTCTCGCCCGAGGCGTCCAGCCACAGCCGCGCCGCGCCCAGATCCCGGAAGGCGTAATCCACCAGCTCTGCAATGAAACCCGCGCCGCGGCCCTGTCCCGCCACGGCCAGCGCCAGCCGCCGCAATTCCACCGCGCCCGAAGGATCGCCGATCTCGCAGAACAGGGCAAAGCCTGCCGGGCCGTCCTGGCCTTCCGCGATCAGCAGGCGGCAAGAGGGATCGGCCAGGTAGCCCGCCAGCACCGCATCGTCCTGATCGGTGATGAAATGCGCATAGTCCGGCCGCTGCGCCAGCGCCCGGATGAAGGGGAAATCCGTGGCTGTGGCCGCGCGAAGGGTCAGCTTGTCCATTCCCGGTCCAGCATCGAAAGAAAGACGCAATCCACCCAGTCGCCCGCAGGCCGCTTCCAGCATTCGCGCCAGACGCCTTCGCGCTGGAATCCTGCGCTGGTGAAGAATGTCAGCGCCCGGACATTGTCGGCGGTGATGTCCAGCCCGACACGATGTGCGGCACGGGGGCCGAACAGGTCATCCAGAACCGCGGTCAGGAAGGGGCGGCCAAGTCCGGGGCGGATCACGGCGAATTCGCGCAGCGACCACACCCCTTCCATCCATTGCGTCAGGGCGGCGAAACCGGCGGGCTGACCGGTGTCCCAGATCATGAGACGGCCTTCCGCGATGGCATCCCCGATCTGGCCATTCTCGGGCGGGTCCAGCCAGAGCGCATTCTGCGGCGCGGTCCAGAGGGCATGGACAAAGCCCGCATCCTCTGCCCGCGCCAGACGCAGCATCAGACGCCGACTTTGGCCGCAAAGGCGGTGCGGTAAAGCCGCGACAACTCGGCCAAGGGCGCGCTGTCACTGCCAAGGGTGACCGCATCGCCGCCGAAGCTGCCCACACGGGTGACCTGAACGCCCGCCGTCAGGGCGGCCGCCTCCAAGACTTCCGCCCCGGAGTCAGAGACGGCCAGCAGATAGCGGGCCTGATCCTCGCCAAACAGCGTCGGGATGTCGCCCGGGATCAGCGTCACGCCCAGACCGGCGCCTTCGGCCAGTTCGAACGCCGCCAGCGCCAGCCCGCCGTCGCCCAGATCGGTGGCCGCGCCAATCGCCTTGCGGTTCGCGCGCAGGAAATCGCCGTTGCGCTTTTCCACCTCCAGATCGACCGCGGGGGCATCGCCCGCCTCAATGCCGAACGCCTCGGCCAGCAGGGCGCTTTGGCCCAGATGGCCGAAGGTCTCGCCCACCAGAAGCGCCACATCGCCCGCCTGCGGCTTGCCCGCGATCACCTGATCCAGCGAGGTCAGGATGCCGACCGCGCCGATGGTGGGGGTGGGCAGAATGCCCTTGCCGTCGGTTTCGTTGTAAAGCGACACATTGCCCGAGACGATGGGCATATCCAGCGCCTTCACCGCCTCGCCGATGCCCTGGATGGCGCCGACGAACTGGCCCATGATCTCGGGTTTTTCGGGATTGCCGAAGTTCATGTTGTCGGTGGTGGCCAGCGGCAGCGCGCCCACGGCGGTCAGGTTGCGGTAGGCTTCGGCCACCGCCTGCTTGCCGCCCTCGACCGGGTTCACCTTCACATAGCGCGGGGTCACGTCACTTGTGAAGGCCAGCGCCTTGTCCGTGCCGTGCACGCGCACCACGCCCGCAGGCAGGCCCGGCGTCACCACCGTATCGGCGCCGACCTGCGCGTCATATTGTTCGTAGACCCAGCCTTTGTGGGCATAGGACGGGCTGCCGATCAGCGCCCGCAGGCCCGCGATGGCACCGATGGCCGGCACCTCGCCCAGGGGCGCGGCTTTGGGCGTCGGAACCCAGGGCCGGTCGTATTCCGGCGCGCTGGAGGACAGCTTCGACAGCGGAATGTCGGCCTTGATCTCATTCCCGTGCAGGATCAGGAAGCGGTCTTCCGGGATCGTCTCGCCCACGATGGCGAAGTCGAGGTCCCATTTGACAAAGATTGCCCGCGCCACATCCTCCAGCGCGGGGTTCAGCACCATCAGCATGCGTTCCTGAGACTCGCTCAGCATCATCTCATAGGCGGTCATATGAGTTTCGCGCTGCGGCACGTCATCCAGCTGCAGCTTGATGCCAAGGCCGCCCTTGTCGCCCATTTCCACCGCGGAACAGGTCAGGCCCGCCGCACCCATGTCCTGAATCGAGATGACGGCGCCGGTCTGCATCAGCTCCAGACAGGCCTCCAGCAGGCGCTTCTCGGTGAAGGGATCGCCGACCTGGACGGTGGGACGCTTCTCCTCGATCGTGTCATCGAACTCGGCGCTCGCCATGGTCGCGCCACCGACGCCATCGCGCCCGGTCTTGGCACCCAGATAGACGACCGGCATCCCGACACCCGAAGCCGCCGAGTAGAAGATCGCATCCGTCTTCGCCAGACCCGCCGCGAAGGCGTTGACCAGGCAGTTGCCGTTGTAGCTGCGATGGAAGCGCACTTCGCCGCCGACGGTGGGCACGCCGAAAGCATTGCCATAGGCGCCGATGCCTTCCACGACGCCCTTCACCAGATGGGCGGTCTTCGGGTGCGAGGGCAGGCCGAAGGACAGCGCGTTCATCGCTGCGATGGGTCGGGCGCCCATGGTGAAGACGTCCCGCAGGATGCCGCCGACGCCGGTGGCCGCGCCCTGATGCGGTTCGATGTAGGAGGGGTGGTTGTGGCTTTCCATCTTGAAGATGACGGCCTGTCCGTCGCCGATGTCCACGACGCCGGCATTCTCACCCGGGCCGCAGATCACCTGCGGGCCGGTGGTGGGCAGGGTGCGCAGCCATTTCTTCGACGATTTGTAGGAACAATGCTCGTTCCACATCGCGCTGAAGATGCCCAGTTCGGTGAACGAGGGCTGGCGGCCAAGGATGCCGAGCAGCCGCTCCCACTCATCCGGTTTGATCCCGTGCGAGGCGACCAGTTCGGGGGTGATTGCGGGCTCGGTCATGGCGGGATTCCCTCAAGCTTTGTCCGCTTGGCCTTTAGGCGAAAGGCGGCAGAAGGGGAAGGGCCAAAGCCGCGGCCTGCATCCGGCTATAAGAAACCCTCGGCCTTCCGGCCGAGGGCGAGGTCGAGGCTTTGGCCGGATCAGCCGTTGCCGCTGTTCGACGTTTCAAGCTGGGTGTTCAGCGCTGCCATCAGTTCACCCTTGCTGTAGCCCAGTTCAATCTGGCCGTCCGACACTTCCGATGCGGCCAGAGTCACGGTGAACCCGTCAGCCTTGAAGCCCAGAGCCGGGTCGAGGTCGACAAGGATAAGCGTGCCAAGGTCCGTGGTGGCGGCCTGCGCCACGCTGCCGATCACATCACCCTCGGACGACAGGACCGGGTTGCCCACGAAAGCCTCGGAGGTGGCGGTCACGGTTTCGCCCGCGCCGGTGCCGATGTTGGAGGTGCCGTCCATCGCAACCTTGACCGCGGCCTGCGGGGCAGGGGTGGTCTGGGCGATTGCCGCACCGGCCATCAGAGCGGAAAGCGCAGCGCCGGCCATAATCTTGTGAAAGCCCGTCATGGTCGATCTCCTTTCAAGCGATCGTTAAAAACTACGAAGGGAGAACACGCTGCCGGTGATCCGGTTGCAGTGTCTTGGCTGCGATATGAGTGACCGGCCGCAAACTGCCGAAACCGCAGGGCGCGGGCGGGGCAAATCTGCCGATGCGGAAAGTTCCCGGGAACCGGATGCAAACGGGGCGGGCCGGCAGCGCAAAAAAAAGAGGCCGAGCAAAAGCTCGGCCAAAGTCCAACAGGGAGGTATGAGACGCAGAGAGTTGCCTCGATCAGCGCCTCGCCGCCTCATTTATGGGCTGGTTGTGAATCGCGCAAGGGAAGTTACGCCGCAGATGCATCATGGCCGCCATGCGCTGAGGTCATGGCTTGCCAAATCGGCCCGAATCAGCCCGCCTCCGCCGGGGCGGCGGGTCGGATCTGACTGATCGAAAACGGGATGTGCGGGCAAAGGGCGCGCCGGCGCCCTAACCCTGATGCGAGCGGCGGAAGTTCACGATCTCATCCAGCACGAAATCGCGGAAGGCGGCCACGCGCTTCGAATGCCGCAACTCTTCAGGATAGGCGAGGAACAGCGGCACTTCGACCGATTCCACCTCGTCCAGAACGCGCACCAGATGGGGCGATCCTTCGGTGATGTAATCCGGCAGGACACCGATCCCCAGATGGCTTAGCACGCCCTGCAGCACCCCGAAGTAATTGTTCACATGCAGGGTCGAGGCGATGTTGTGGGCCATCACCTCCTGCACAAGGTTCGCGCCCGCCGCGACCTGCGGCGTGCCGGGATGCTGGCAGATCAGCCGGTGGTGGGTCATCTCGGCCAGCGTCTTCGGCGTTCCGGCCTTCTCCAGATATTGCGGTGTCGCGAACAGCCGCATGCGGATGTTCATAAGCCGCTTGCGGATCAGGTCGGCCTGGCTTGGCTCCTTCAGGCGGATCGCCACATCGGCCTCGCGCATGGGCAGGTCCAGCAGCCGCTCTTCCAGCATCAGGTCGATCTTCAGCTGCGGATAATTCTCGTAAAGGCGGGCCAGACGCGGCGCCAGCCACAAGGTGCCGAAGCCGGTGGTGGTGGTCACCCGCAATTCGCCCAGAACCTCATCCTCGCTGTCGCGGATGCGGGCGGCGGTGGCGTCCAGCCGCTTGACCATCTGAGTCGTCGCCTCGAACAGCAGTTCCCCCTGTTCTGTCAGGATCAGCCCCCGCGCGTGACGGTGGAACAGGGTGACGTTCAGGCTTTCCTCCAGCGCGCGGATCTGGCGGCTCACTGCCGATTGCGACAGGTGCAGCACCTCACCGGCGTGGGTCAGGCTCCCCTTGTCCGCCACCGCGTGAAAGATCCTCAGCTTGTCCCAATCCATTGTCCTGCCTTTCGTCTGCGCGCGGACCCTAGCACAAGCCATGCAACGGGGGAAAACCAGATCACGCGAAAATGCTGCATCTCACGAAAAATTCCCCCCTGCTGTGCCGCATTGCGCCGCATGGGCTTTCACAGGTCCGAAGCGCGGCCTATGATCGAGGCAAAGGGCGAAGGCAAGCGCCCGGCAGGCAGATGAGGGGCAGGCGATGGCGGTCGGGATCTTCGACTCGGGGCTTGGCGGATTGACGGTGCTGGATGCGGTGGCCAAGCGGCTGCCCGACGTGCCCTTTGTCTATTTCGGCGACAATGCCCATGCGCCCTATGGCGTGCGCACCGCCGATGACATCTTCCGCCTGACCTGTGCGGCCACCGAACGGCTGTGGGATGAGGGCTGCGATCTGGTGATCCTGGCCTGCAACACCGCCAGCGCGGCCGCGCTGAAGCGGATGCAGGAGACCTGGCTTCCGCCCGGCAAGCGCGTGCTTGGCGTCTTCGTTCCGCTGATCGAGGCGCTGACCGAACGGCAATGGGGCGATAACTCCCCCCCGCGCGAAGTGGCGGTGAAGCATGTGGCGCTGTTCGCCACGCCCGCGACCGTGGCCAGCCGGGCGTTCCAGCGCGAACTGGCATTCCGCGCCATCGGGGTGGATGTCGAAGCGCAGCCCTGCGGCGGCGTGGTTGATGCCATCGAACAGGGCGACGAGATTCTGGCTGAGGCGCTGGTGCGCAGCCATGTCGAGGCGCTGAAGCGCCGGATGCCGCACCCCGAGGCCGCCATTCTGGGCTGCACCCATTATCCCCTGATGGAAAAGGTGTTTCAGGAGGCGCTTGGGTCCCAGGTCAAGGTCTATTCGCAGGCCAATCTGGTGGCGGCGAGCCTTGCCGATTACCTGATCCGCCGGCCCGAATTCCACGGCACCGGCACGCAGTCGAAATTCCTGACCACCGGCGATCCGGCGAATGTCAGCGTCCATGCCACGCAATTCCTGCGCCGCCGGATCAGCTTCGAAAAGGCCTAGGCCACCCGCAGCCGCCGCATCGCCGCGATCTGGGCGGCGGCGCGCGGCAGGCCCACGGTGGCGGCGATGTCGCGGATCATCGCCAGATCGGCGACGATCCCTGCCCATGCTCCGCGCTTGGCTTGTTTCATCGGGCTGTCCACCGCGGGCCAGCGCACCACCGCAATACGCGCCGCGGCGGCGATCCAGCGGCGGTTCATCTCCACCTCCAGCCCGAAGCGGGGCAGGGTGGCCATCACCCCGGGCGGGGGCAGCAGGTGCCGCGGCACCAGCCGCTCACCCGAGATGTAATCCAGTCCGATCCGGTGCCACAGCCACGGCGCATTGCGCCGCAGGCTGACCGATACATCGGCCTGCCCTGACAGGACCGGCACCATCAGCGCCTCAAGCGCGGCGGGGGTCAGGCCCTGTAGGTCGCTGTCGATCAGCAGGATAAGGTCATGCCGTGCGGCGGCGATGCCGGTGGCCACCGCCGCGCTTTTGCCGCGGTTCGGCTGGCGGATCACCGTCACGCCCGGCCGGGCGGCGGCCTCGGACGTGCCGTCGGTCGATCCGTCATCCACCACGATCACCTCGGCCAACCGCGGGTGAAAGGTGACAGCATCCAGAACCGCACCGATCCGCGGCGCCTCGTTCCAGGCCGGAATGACGCAGCTCACCGTCATGCCGGGCGCCGTTTCATCATCCAGAGCCCGCCCGCCAGCACCATCAGCACCAGCATCGCCAGTGCGCCGCGGTCCAGCCATGTGCCGATCCGCTCATGCGCTTCACCCGCGAACCAGCCAAGCGCCATCAGCGCGGCGGTCTTGGGAACGCTGGCCAGACCGTTGATCAGCAGAAAGGGCAGCACCGGCATCCGCGCGACCCCGGCGGCGACAAGGATGGGTGCGCCCATCGTATGGGTCAGCTTGCCGAACACCAGAATGCGGCCGCCGCGGTCGCGGAACTGACGGGCCAGCCCCTCCATCCGGGCAGGACGCAGACCCAGACGGCGGCGCCAGCGCGGTGACAGCCGGCCGATGCCACGCCGTCCGATCCAGTAGAACCCCAGATCCCCCAAGATATCCGCCGCCACCAGAAGCGCCGCCAGCGCCAGCGGGTCGAACGCGCCCTGCCGGGCCAGAAAGGCGGCCACGACGGTGGCGATCGGTCCTTCGATCACGGCCAGAAGGCCGACGATCCACAGCCCCTGCGCCGCGACGCTGCTGATCAGCGTCTCAGGCGTGAACATCGCCGGGCTCCATCGCAGGGGCGCCCATGGCATTGCCGCGCCATTCGAAGCCGCGCCGCGCCCAGGTCGCGGCCCAAAGCGCGGGCAGCGCCAGATCGCGCAGGACCATGGCCAGCAGGTCGCGCGGCCCCGCGGGCCAGCCCATCCGGCGCGCCAGTGCCCATTCGGCGGCATACCACGCCAGAACCCCGGGGATCAGCCAGCCCGGCGCCAGCCCGCCAAGGATCAGCGCGGGCGGCAGCGGACCGGCGAGGATTTCCGCGGCAAACAGCAGCGGGAAGCCGTCGCGCCGCACCCGCGACCAGCGCAGCTGCCGGTCCCAGACCGCGCGGAAGGGGCGGCGCCCGACCGGCTGTTCGAACATCCGCGCGGTCAGGCAGACCCGCGCGCCGCGGCTCCGCACCAGAAGGGTAAAGGCCACATCCTCGGCCAGTTTGCGGCCCAGAGGGGCCAGCCCGCCCGCGGCATCAAGCCAGGCCTTTTCCACGAACAGCGTCTTTCCTTGGGCAAAGCCGTTGCCCAGACGGTCTGCCGCCAGCTGCCAGCGGCCCTGAAACCCGTTCAGGAAGGCGCATTCCACCGCGCCCCACAGATTGCCCGGCCGCGTGCCCGCCGCCGGGCTGGAGACCAGCGCGCAGCCCGGCCGCCACGCCGCCATCAGCCGCTGAAGATAATCGGGAGGCAACAGCAGATTGGCATCCGCCATCGCCACCATCTGCCCGCGCGCCGCGACCCAGCCCTTGTGCAGGTTGTTCAGCTTCGGATTGCCGCTGATCCGCTCATCCCCGATCATGAGCTGCGCCCGCACCTGCGGATGCCGGGCGATCATGGCCCGCACCGCGGCGCAAGCCGGGTCCGCGGCATCGGCGGCGCAGAAGATCACCTCATAATCCGGCCATGTCAGCCGGAAAGAGCTTTCCAGCGTCTCAAGATCGAAGCTGTCCAACCCGCGCACCGGGCGCAGGAGGGTGATCCCGGGCGTGCCCGCGGCAGGCGCCGCCGGGCGCGGCCGCCACAGGGCCAAGAGCGCGGTGGCGAAATGCAACCCCGCCAGCAGGGCGAGACCGGCGATCAGCGCGGCGGTCATGCGGGCAGCCCCAGTCCGGTGTCCGCAGGACGGCCGGTCTCTGCCGTGGGCGCGGCCAGCGCGGCCCAGCCCATCAGCTGCAGGCTGCCGTCCGGCAGTTCGGCCAGCGCGGTCAGGCTGTCCACCCAGTCTCCGCAATTGGCATAGGTCGCCCCGTCATGATCGCGCAGCGCCGCGCGGTGGAAATGGCCGCAGATCACCCCCTCATGCCCGGAGCTCCGGGCCAGCGCGACCAGCCGCGTCTCGAACCTGTTGCCGACCAGCAGCAGCGCCTCCAGCCCGCGGCGAAGGAATTCGACTGCGCCCTGTTCCGCGGGACGGCGGAGCAGCCGCAGAAGCCAGCGGTCGAACCGCCGGAGCCCTGCATCGATCCGGCTGCCGATCCGTGTCATGACATGCCAGCGCAGGATGCGGGCATCGCATTGGTCGCCATGCAGCACCAGATAGCGCCGCCCGTCCGCCGCGACATGGGTCACGCTGTCATGCAGTTCGAACCGGCCGCCGATCAGCGCCTGCGCCCCGATCCCCACGAAATTGCGCAGCGCCGCATCGTGATTGCCCGGCAGATAGACAACCCTTGTGCCCGCCGCCGCGCGCTGCGCCAGCTCGGTCAGGATCGCATCATGCGCCGGGGACCAGGTCAGAAGGGCCGGATGCCAGATGTCGAAAATGTCGCCCACCAGATAGATCGTCTCGGCCTCGGTCGCGCGCAGGAATTCCAGAAACTCCCGCGCCCGGGCGGCGCCGGTGCCCAGATGCAGATCTGAGACGAACAGGCTGCGCAGCCGTCTGCGCGGCAAATCCGTGCCCGTGGTGCCCCCGTCGCCGCAATGGCCTGCGCGCATCATGCTGATCCCCGTCCCGGGCCGCCTGTTCCGTGGCAGGGGCCGTTTGCCGTCTCACGTCATGTGACGGGGTTATCCGTCTATTCACACGGAAACGTGACAGTTGGGCCCCGTTCCGCGCCGCAGCATCGTCAGGGCGCGGTCATGCGGGAAATGCCGGGGGCATCGGGCGCCCCGCGGTCCGGCCGGGCACGGCGAATCGGGGCAGCTGTCTGACCCCGCCGATCCTGTGCCCCGGAATTTACTGAACTTTTCCTGAGCGGGCTGTGTCGGGGCTGGTTCACGGGCTGCTCAACGGCATGTGTCCCTTCTGCATCCGTCCACAACAAATTGTTCGATCTGTCCGGGTCGGGTCGCGAAACAGCAAGAAGGTCGCAGTCGAAACCTTTGAAAAAAGGGCGGTTGCGCGGAATGGCGCCGCCCAATTAAACTTTTCGCACATATCGACCAAGAGATGCTCATGCCGAACTTCTTCCGGACGGCCGCCTTTGCTGCGGCAATTGGGACCTGTGGCCTTTTTCTTCCCGGCCCTTTCGCTCCTGCGGCATTTGCGCAGACCCCGACGCCCGAGGCGGTGACGCGGCTTCTTCTCATCGGTTCCGCCCCGCAGGAAACGGCCACCGGCCTGTCCGGCGTGTCGCAGATCGCTTTGGACAGGCTGCCCGCGGTGGCGGATGCGAAATCCGCGTTTCTGTCGGCAGTGCTGAAATCGAACACGGTTTCCACCTTCGTGGCCGGTCCGCAGGATCTGGGCGGCAACACCGGACAGGCCTTCCTGCGGGTGACGGCCCAGGTGACGCGCGGCGCTGATCCCGCGGCGGGCGAGGGGATCGGCATCTCTCTGGGCGGCGAGGCGATGTCGCTGAAGGAATTCGGTGACCGGATGACCGCGCTGGTGGGAGCCGTCGCGCCGGAAAAGCGGCAGATGACCTTCTTTCACCTGAAAGACCCCGAGGGGCTGTTCGCGGCGCAGGTGTCGTCCTTCCAGCAGGCAGTGGCGGGCAGCGGTTTCGCGCTGATCATGGCCGAGATCGGTGAACGTCCGGCGGAATGCCAGCTGGCCATCGCGCCTGATGTGGCGCTGATCGCGGGCCTGGGGGACCGGGCGCCCTTCGGTGACGGTGACGGCCGCACTTCGGTGGCTGAGGCCGAGGCGTGGATTTCCGCCGCCATGGCGCGACCGGGCAAGAGGTCGGCCGCCTGCAACACCACCTATGCGCTGGTCGTGCGGGCGGAACAGGACCCGTCGGTCGCCGTGGTGGACCCCACGGGTGCCGCCCTGTCGACCGAGCTGGAAAGCCAGCTTTACCGCGAGACTTTCGAGGCGAAATTCCTCCTCGGCTCGCTGGACCCGGCCCGGATCGGCGGTTTCCTTGAGGATTGCGTCTATTGCCCGAACGAGCGGGAGCTGTCCGACAAACTGACCGTGCTGCGGCAGGAAGAGATCACCCGCGGGCTGGAACAGTCGATCTGGGAGGACATCCGGTCCGATGAAACCCCCGACCGGCTGCGCATCTACACCGAAAACTGCACCATCTGCGCCTTCCGCCCCGAGGCCGAGCGCAAAATCACCGAGCTGGAGGCCAAGATCGCCGCGCGCGAGGCCGAGGCGACCAGTTTCGCCGTGGCCCAGGCCGCGCGCGACCCGGGGGCGCTGCGGTCCTATGTGACCACCTGCATCGCCTGCGACCACAAGACCGAGGCGGAAACCATTCTGGCCGCGATCGAGGCCGATGCCGCCTATCAGGCCGAGATCGCCGCCCGCGATGCCACCATTGCCGCGCGTGACCGTGCCGCGCTGGAAGGCTGGCTGGCGTCCTGCGCCAGCTGCGAAGGCCGGGCCGGGGTTGAGGCGCTGGTGACCGAACTGACGCAGGCCGAGACGCTGATCGGGCCCTGCCTTGCCGCCGCGGGGCTGCCGCAACAGGGCGGGCCGCGCCAGCTGGATGAAATCGACGTGGGCACGGCGCGCGCCGCCTGTGCTGCCGCGCTGGCCCAGCTGCCGCAGAATATGGTTCTTCTGGTGGCCAATGCCCGCATTGATCAGGCCGAAGGCCGCGCCGATCTGGCCGGTCCCGTCTATGACGCGGGCGTGGCCGCCGGTCTGCCGCAGGCCCATGGCCTTGCCGCCTATCTGCGTTTCAGCCCGGCCGACGGTAGCGCGCCGGATGTGGAAACCGCCGCCAAGCTGGCGCAGGCAGGGGCGGCGCTGGACGACTGGCTGTCGAAGGAAATCCTGATCCTCCTCTATTCGCGCGAACTGGTGCCCGGTCATACCGCCGCCGAGGCGGTGGAACTGGCCGCGGGTGCCGCGGCCGAGGGCAATGTGGTGGCCAAGTTCTTCCTGGGCTACTTCCTGCAGAACGGCATCGGCACCGAGGTGGATGACGTGGCCGCCTTCAACTGGCTGGCGCAGGCCACCGATGACGGTTATGTCCGCGCCCAGCCCTTCCTTGCGCAGATGTATGAACAGGGTCGCGCCGTGGCGCCGGATTACGAACGTGCGGCCATGCTTCTGTGGTCCGCCTTGCAGGAGCGCGACAGCGTGGCGATCACCCGCCTGACCGACCAGATGTCGGAACGCCCGGCCGAGGTGGTGGTCGTCGTGCAGCAGAACCTGCGTGATCTGGGGATCTTCACCGGCCGGGCCGACGGGATCGCCGGGCCGGGGACGGTGCGCGCCGTGCGCGCCTATGTGGACAGCCTGAACCAGCAAGGATGATTGCAAAGTGACGTTCCTTTCCCGCATCTGCCCCGCGGGCCGCGCCCTTGGACTGGTCCTGCCGCTGTGCCTGGCTGCATTTCCGCTGTCGGCGGCTCCGCTTTATTGCCCCGAGACGCCGGCGCGCGTGGCGGTGCTGGGCGATTCTCTCGCGGACGGGGTCTGGGCCTCGCTGTTCCGCAGCTGGCAGAAATGCGACACGGTCAGCCTTTACCGGGTCACGCATGTGTCGGACGGGCTGACGGTAACCTCGCCGGAAAAATGGTCTGAGCGGCTGGCGGACAGCCTCGGTGCCAACACGCCCGCAGATTTCGTCGTCATCCAGTTCGGCGCGAATGACATCCGCCCGGTCCGCACCACCGAAGGCCGCGCGGTCTTTGGCACGCCGGAATGGCAGGCGGCCTATGGCGCCCGCGTGACCGAGCTTTTGTCGCTTCTGCATGCGCAGGCGGGCGCGGCCTTCTGGCTGGGTCTTCCCGTGGTGGGCGACACCGATCTGGAGCCGTCCTATGTCGATGTCTCGGCCATTCAGGCGGCGGTGGCGGGCGATGCGGCCGCGCCGATGCCCACGACCTTTGTCGATCTGCACGCGGCCACGATGTTCGGCACCGAAGGCTTTGTCCAAAGCCTTGAGATCGACGGCCATATGACGCAGCTCCGCGCGGGCGACCTGATCCATTTCACCGAAAAAGGCTATGACATGGTGGCCGCCACCTTCACCCCCGATCTGGAGGCGCGGCTGAAGGCCCGCGATGCCGATGCGGCCCTGAACGCCTTGGCACTGCAATAAGATGCGCCGCACCCTTGGAACCGTCCTTTGCGCGGTGCTCTTGTCGGCCTGCGCCAATGGATCGGCGCAGGATCTGGGCGCCTCACTGATCGGGGGCGATGCGGCGCCCGCTGTCGCGGCCGGTCCGCAGCTGCCCTCCCGCCCCGGGCGCGTGTTTACCGCGGCGGATCCGGCGCGGATCATGGTGATCGGCGACAGCCTGTCGCAGGGCTTTGCCGATGCGCTGAAGGCGCGCGCGGCGGAACGCGGGATCGCGGCGGTGGTCACGAACCGGGGGCGCGTCTCCACCGGCCTGTCGCGGTCGGATTTCTATGACTGGCCCGCGGCCTTTGCCGAACTGGCCCCTGCGGAAAAGCCCGATATCGTGGTGGCCCATTTCGGCGCCAATGACATGCAGGGCGTGGTGCGCCCGGAAAACAAGGCCGGCTATGGCAGCGAGGGTTGGGATGCCGCCTACCGGGCCGAGGTGGACCGTATCCTTGCCACCGCGGCGGAAAACAAGATCGTGTTGATGTGGCTGGGCCCGGCGCCGGACGGCAACACCAATCTGGGCAAGCACATGACCATGATCGCCCCGCTCTTTGCCGAAGAGGCGAAGGCGCATAATGCGATCTTCCTGCCGCTGGCCGATTTCACCTCCGGTCCCGCGGGGGAATATGTCACCTCGGTCCCGATCGGGGGCAAGGATGTGACGATCCGCACCGGCGACGGGTCGCATTTCAACGGCACCGGCTATCGTCTGGTGGCCGACCGCATTCTGGATGACCTGCTGCGCCGCTTCCCCGATCTGGAACCCGGGCCGGACCTGCTGGCGGCCCTGCAGTAAATGGTCTTCCCGACGCTGGAATTCGTGCTGTTCTTCGCGGTGGTTCTGGCGCTGAACCTGGCCGTGGACGGGCATCCGGGCTGGCGCAAGGGGATGCTGGTTGCGGCCTCGTATCTGTTCTACGCCGCATGGGACCCGCGGATGTGCCTGCTGATGGCGGCGATGACTGCGCTGGCCTGGGGCGCGGGCCTCCTGGTGCGGCGGCCCGGCTGGACAAAGCCGGTGCTGGTTGTCGCCATCGCGGGCTTTCTGGGCACGCTTGGGTATTTCAAATACGCGAATTTCTTCGTCCTGTCCTTCGGCCAGCTTCTGGCCAGTCTGGGGCTGGAGCGGGATATGTCCTGGGCCGGCGTGGTCCTGCCGGTGGGGATCAGCTTCTACATCTTCCACGGCATCAGCTATGTGGTGGATACCGCGCGCGGCAAGGTGGAGCCGCGGGCGAACCCGGCGGATGTGGCCTTCTACATCAGCTTTTTCCCGCATCTGGTGGCCGGTCCCATCGTCCGCGCCGCTGATTTCCTGCCGCAGATCGACCATCCCCGCCCGCCCGACGCGGGCCTTCGGGCCGAGGCGGTGACGCTGATCCTGACCGGCCTTTTCAAGAAGATGGTCGTCGCCAATTATCTGGCAGTCATGCTGGTGGACCCGGTCTTCGCCTATCCGGAGGGGCATTCGGCCGCCATGGCCTGGCTGGCGCTCTTGGGCTATGCGGTGCAGATCTATTGCGATTTCTCGGGCTATTCCGACATTGCCATCGGGGTGGCGCTGCTGCTGGGCTACCGGTTCAAGGCGAACTTCAACCAGCCCTATCGCGCCCGCAGCCTGCAGGACTTCTGGCGGCGCTGGCATATCTCGCTGTCCAGTTTCATCCGCGATTACCTGTATATTCCCTTGGGCGGCAACCGGGGCGGCGCGGCGCGACAGTCCTTCGTGCTGTTCGTGACCATGGTGCTGGCGGGTCTTTGGCACGGCGCGGCATGGACCTTCATCCTCTGGGGCGCGCTGCATGGCGCCGGGCTGGCGGTGGAGCGGGCGGGGCGCGCGGCCGGTGTGCGGCTGCCCCATGCGCTGGCCGTGCTGGCGACCTTCGCCTTCGTCGCCGCGCTGTGGCTGCCGTTCCGTGCACATGACAGCGCGGGCGCCATGGCGATGATCGCCGCCATGGCGGGCGGCAGCGGCAGCTATGATGTGGCGCCGGTGGTCTATGTGCTGATCGCGCTCGGGCTGGCGATGAACCTGCTGCCACTGTCGGCGCGGAACGGCGCGATCCTGACCTTGTCGCGCGTGCCCGCTGCGGGGCAGGCGCTGATCCTGGGCGCGGGGACGATGCTCCTCTTCGCGCTGTCGCAAGAGGGCACGGCGCCCTTCATCTATTTCCAGTTCTGACGGGGGGGCGGGGATGCGGCGGCAGATGACGGTTTTTACCCTGACGCTCTGGCTGCTTCTGCCGGTGGCCTTCGTGCTGTCGGGCAGCCGGGTGGTGGACTGGGCCTATGGAATGCCCGACCTTGGTCCCGTCGATGACATGATACTGTCGTTTCTGGACCGGGCCGATGGCTGGCGCGCCTCGCTGGGTCTGGGCGATCCGTTCGGCGCCTTGCGCGCCACATTGCATGATGTGACCGGGCTTGGCGCCCGCTGAACCGCGAAGGACCGAAGGATGACGCTTCCCCGCCGCAGTTTCCTTGGCACCGGGCTGGCCGCCGCCGTGCTGCTGAAGACCGCGCCCGCCCGCGCGACCGAGGCGCCACGCCCTGACCTGGCCTATCTGGAGGCGCATGTCCCGGCTGAGGGGCAGCCTTACCTGCCGCCTTCGGCCCTGCATCCGTCCTATGACGCTGCGGTCTATGTGAACACCGCGCTTTCGGGTGACGGGATGCAGAAGATGTGGGTGCTGTCCCGCGACACGGACGGCGCATGGCAGCTGGCACATCATGACGAAAAATACTGGCAGAAGAAGCTGGCCGAGGGGGAAGCGCCCGCCTATTCCTGGCCCGTGTCTACCGGGCGGAAATATCCGGGCGACAGCCGGTCCGGCCCCACGCCGGTGGGCATCTTCAACGTGGACGACCGCCGGTTCCGCCCGGGCTGGGGTTCGCCCGGCATGTATAACGCCCTTTATATCGACCTGCATTATTCCGGCGGCCGCGCCTCGGGCGTGGCGATCCATGGCACGACCTCGGGGCAATATCGCAAGCTTGGCCGTCCGGACAGCCACGGCTGCGTGCGGATGCGGGTGGAGAATGCCGACAAGGTCTGGGCCATGGTCCATCCCGAGAAAAAGGCCAAAGGGGCTGCCTCGCCCCTGTGGGGCGAAATCCCGCGCTATTTTACCTCTGCCGTGACCGAGGATATGTCGGCGCGGTCGGGCTATGTCCGCGATGGCAGCCTGCTTTATGCCGAAGACGGCAGCCTGCTGACGCGCGAGGGCTATCGGATGGTCTTTGTCTTCTTCCGGGACGATCTGTGAAACCTGCGGCGGCCCTTGCGCTGGTCCTTGGCCTTGGCTCCGCCGCGGGGGCGCAGGACCTTGGGCTGGACCTTGCTTCGGCCGCACGTCCGGTGCCTTTGGTCAGCGAAGACTGGGTGCCCGGCATCCTGACCTTCCGCGGCACACCCGCGCGGTCCGGCCATGCCACCGGCAGCCTGCCGCGCCGCCCGGCGGTGCTGTGGCGGACCGGCACCTATTGCGGCCCCTCGACCGATCAGCACGGCACAAGGCAATGGTGCGGCACCGGCTGGACCGGCCAGCCCGCCATCCGGCCTTTGGGACCGGGGCGGGCGGAGGTGATTTTCGGGGCCTATGACCACCGGGTGCATTTTCTGGACAGCCGCACGGGCGAGGATATCCGCGCGCCCTTCCGCACCGGCGATATCATCAAGGGATCGGTCTCGCTGGACCCTTCGGGCCTGCCGCTCCTTTACACCGGATCGCGCGACGATTTCGTTCGCGTACTGCGGCTTGACGCGACCGAGGCGGTGGAGCTGTGGCGGCTGGACGGCAACGCGCCCGACGGCATCTGGAACAACGACTGGGACGCCAGCCCGCTGATTCTGGGCGATGTGATGTTTCAGGGCGGCGAGAACGGCTGGTTCCATGTGGTCCGGCTGAACCGGGTCACAGGACCGGACGGCACGGTGACGGTCGCGCCCGAGATGGTGAACCGCATCGCGGGATTTACGCCTGAGCTGTTCGCCGCCGTGGGCGACCGCATGGCCTCGATCGAAAACTCGACCATGGCCACCGGCGGCGCGGTCTGGTTCGCCAATTCCGCCGGTCTGGTGCAGGGCTATGACATTGCCGCGCTGCTGGACGGCAAAAGCCGCGACGAGGCGCTGGTGATGGAATGGCGCACCGGCGACGATGTGGACGCCACGCTGGTGGGCGGCCCGGACGGCGCCATCTATGTCGCGGTCGAGGATGAGCGGCGGCCGAGCCCCGACAAGACCGCCACCGGCCATCTGGCCCGGCTGGACCCCGCGCGGCCCGATGATCCGCTGGATTGGTCGCTGACCTTTCCCGGCACCTATCAGGGTGATGGCGGGGTCTGGGCCACGCCCGCGCTGCACCGCGGATATCTGCATGTGCCCACCCATGCGGGCGGGCTGTTCACGGTGGACGCCCTGACTGGCACCGTCACGCAAGAGCTGCCCTTGCCCGGCCATGGCTGGTCTTCGCCCGTTGTGGTGGGAGAGGAACTGCTGGTCGGCACCTGTGACGGCGACCTGATCGCCTATGCGCTGACCGATCCCGCCCGCCCGCGAGAGTTGTGGCGGTTCCGCCCGCCCGGCGCAGGCTGCTGGGAAAGCACCCCCGCCGTCTGGGACGGCGTCATCTATCTGGGCAACCGCAACGGATATTTCTACGCCATCGGCGAGGATACCGCGGTGCCGGGCGATCTTTGGGCCGGGGGGGCGCTGGATGCGGTGCTTCAGTAGCCTCCTGCTGGGGCTGGTGCTGGCCGCAAGCGCGGCCCCTGCGCAGGAGATTGTCATTTCCTTCGCCGGCGACGTGAACTTCGCCCGTTCGCGCACCGCGCCGCAGCCCGACACGATCCACAAATTCGGCGCCATGGCCATCGAGGATGCCACCGCCGCGCTGGCGCCGTGGTGGGATGCCGACCTGAACATCGTGAACGTCGAAACCGTGGTCAGTGAGCGGGACGGCCCGGATTCCGGCAAGACCTTCGTCTTCCGCAGCCATCCCGCCAGCTTTCGCCACCTGATGGATATGGGCGTCAACGGCTTTGCGCTGGCCAACAACCACGCCTATGACCATGGGTTCCAGGGGATGGAGGACACGCTTCAGTTCTTCACCCAAGAGGCCGCCGCCCGCGGAACACCCATGGTCTTTGCCGGGATCGGGGCGGGGGAGGCGGCCTTTGCGCCTTCGGTCGTCACCATCCGCGGCGTGCGGATCGCCTTTGCCGCGGCCTCTTTCGGATCGGGCAGCTTCGGGCCGGAATATGGCGATGTCGGCATGGCCTATCTCTCGGTCCCCTCGCATTACGCCGCCGTGCTGCGGGGGCTGGCGCAGGCAGATGCCGATCTGCGCATCCTGTCACTGCATTACGGGACCGAGAACATGATCGCGCTGAACCCCGGCCAGCGGGCGCTGTTCCGCCGCGCGCTGGAGGAGGCGGGGGTCAATCTGGTGATCGGCCATCACCCCCATGTCGTCCGCGCGGTCGAGGCGGACCCGGCTGCGGGGCAGGCGATCTTCTATTCGATGGGCAACCTGCTGTTCATCGGCGGGGCCGAGAAGGACAGCGCCCCCTTGGGACAGGATTACGGGCTTCTGGGCCGGGCCTATTTCCAGCGGGCGGCCAGCGGGGGCTGGAGGATTTCCGCGATGGAGGCGGTGCCGTTCCGCTCGGTCCATCTTGCGCCCGCCCCGCCCGAGACGGGCCGCGCGGCGCGCACCATCGACCATCTGAACCGGCTGTCGGCCGAACAGATCGGCGCGGGCGCGGCGGTTTTCAGCCCGCCCACGGGCGACGGGGTGGCGGGGGTGGCCTGCTATCCGGGCGGTTGGGGGCCGCGGGCGGCGGCCCTGTGCTGCGCGCGGGAAACCGGCGCGAACCCGGCCTGCGACCTGCCCGAGCCGATGTGAGCCCTTACCACCGAAGGATACGCGCGCCCAGCACGGCACCTGCGCCCCCGGCCAGCGCAATGCCCAGCCCATACCAGGTGACATAGAACAGCGGCGAATCCTCGGTGCAGTGGAAGGCATAGGCAAAAGCCGCGCCCGCGCCTGCGGCCAGCCCCAGAACCGCGCCGGTCAGCGCGGGCCGGGTGGGCGCCCCGCGGCGCAATGCGGCCAGACCTGCGGCCAGCGGCAGCGCCGACAACATGAGGATCGCCCCCAGACAGCGCCAGAGCGACGTGCCTTCGACCTCGGCCGCCAGCGTTCCGGACGGGATTTCCCCCATCCGCCAAAGAATCAGCGCCAGCCCCGCCGCGGGCGCGATCCACAGGGGCCAAAGCCGCAGCGGCGCGGCGGGCCGGGCCAGCGCCAGTGCCGCGGGCAGCGCGGCGGCAAGGGCCAGCGCGGCCAGCAGCCATTTTGCCGCAACCTCGGGCGTGGCAACAGCGGTGGCCAGATCGGCCCGCGGCCCGATCACCGCCAGCACCGGCACCGCGGCCAGAACCAGCGCCGCCGCCATCAGCAGCGCCGGGCGCAGCCGTCCGGGACCGGGGGGCACCGGGGCCGCCGCCAGCCGCGCGATCAGCGCCTCAGTTCTGTCCTGTGCCGTCCTGTCCGGTGCGCCTGTCATCGCATCATTCCCTGTCCGATCTCGCCGAGCCGTTTCAGCGCGCGGTGCAGCGCCACCCGCACAGCGCCTTCGGTCAGGCCAAGCCGCGCGCCCACCTCGCCGGTGCTGCGCTCTTCCAGTTCGATCTCGCGCACGATCCTGGCCGAGCGGGCGTCGATCCGCGCCAGCATCGCCGCCGCCTCATGCGCGGCCAGCGGGTCGGGGCCGTCCTCGGCGGGCAGGATCTCGGCGAAATCCTCGATCGGCAGGTCCAGACGGCGGCCGCGGCGGCGGAAGGCATCCACCACCTTGTGCCGCGCCACGGCATAAAGCCACGGGCGGACGGGCTGCGCCGGGTCCCATGTGCCGCGTTTCAGATGCAGCGCCAGAAGCACATCCTGCACGATATCCTCGTGCTGGTCAGGCGGCAGGCCCTGTCCGCGGGCCGTGACGATGCGCCGGATCGCCGGGGTCACGGCCATCAGGAAACGGGCAAAGGCCCGCCCGTCGCCCGCATTGGCGGCCCTGAGAAGGCTTTCCAGATCGTCCCTGCGTTCCATCGTCCTGTGCCGCTTGTCCGGTCCGCTGCCCGCGCCGGGGACAGCATAGCAGTCCTGTGCCGCCAGCGCGATCATTGCTCCAGCCGCAGCATATGGTCCAGCGACCAGCGGCCCGGCCCCTGCGCGACCACCGCCAGCAGCGCCGCCGCCCAAAGCCCGTGCGTCATCCAGGCGTCGGGATAGACGAAGATCTGGATGACGGCGGTCATACCCAGAAAGCCAAGCGCCGACAGCCGGGTCAGCAGCCCCGCGATCATCAGCGCGGGCAGCAGATGCTCGGCCGTAGCAGCCAGCACCGCGGCGGCCTGCGGCGGGATCAGCGGCAGGGCATATTCATGCTCGAACAGATAGAAGGTCGCTTCGCGGATCGTGAACAGCCCCTCCACCTTGGTGCGGCCCGATTGCAGGAAGACCAGCGCCGGAAACACCCGCAGCATCAGACGGACCGGATCGGGCGGGATGCGGTGCAGAAGATTGTTCACGCGGCCAAGGGTGGGCCGCAGGGGCAGGGGGACGGTCATGGCGTCGCTCCGGTTACAAAGGCGCCCGCCCGCATCAGGCGGACAAGAAAGGGGGCAGGATCATGCCCCGCCTCGGCCATCTGTGCGGCCTCTGCGGCGGTGGCCAGCGTCTCGTCCCGCATCAGGGCAGCCATCAGTGCGGCATCGCCGGGGCACAGCCGCCAGACCGGCACCGCAAAGCCCGCATCGCGCAGCACCAGCGCCACTTCGGGACCTTGGGGCAGGGCCGCGGGTTGTGCACCCGGCTGATGCGCGGCCCAGAGGCTGACGGCCGGGTGGTCCAGATACAAAAGCCGCAGCGAGGGGTGCAGGCGCAGGTGCAATGCCGCGGGGTCCGCCCCGGTCAGGGCGGCGGGCGGCAGGGGCGTCGCATCGGCGGCGTTAAAGGCCTCGCCCCGCGCCCATTCGATGCGGGCCACGTCGGCCATATAGGGATGACCGGCCAGCGGCGGAAAGTCTTTGACGAAGCCGGGAAAGGCCGCGCCCCATTCCTGCAGCACCGGGCCTTGCGGCGGATGGGCGGCGATGAAGACACGCGCCAGAGCGGCAAAGAACTCCGCCCCTGTCAGCTGCCGGATCACCGGAAAGCGCGCGGCCAAAGCCTCGGCCCGGGCCACCGCCACATTGTTGCGGTAGACGGCAAAGCGGCGCGCGGCCTCATCCCCCGGCGCGGTCAGGCCTTGGGGCAACGCCCCGCCTGCCAGCGCCCGGGCAAATCCCTGCAAGAAGGCCGGATGCTCAGCGGGCGGCGGCACGGGCCTGCCCTCCCTGACCAAGAAGCGCCGCCGCCCGTGCAAGTTCGGCCCGCAGAACCGGCCAGTCCGGCACGTCATTGTCCCATTCCACCAGAACCGGCAGCGGTCCTGTCCGCGCGATCACCGTGGCCAGCAGGGCCCAGACCGGATCGGCCACCGGCGCGCCATGGGTGTCGATCAGCAGCGGGCCGGAGGGCAGATCCTCGGCCGCATGACCGCCCAGATGGATTTCGCCCACCAGATGCAGCGGGAAGGCGGCAAGATAATCCGCGGGCGCAGTGCGCAGGTTGGTGCAGCTGACGAAGACATTGTTCACATCCAGCAGAAGCCCGCAGCCGGTTTGCCGGGCGACCTGATGCAGGAATTCCGGCTCTGTCAGGGTGGATTGCGCGAAGGCCAGATAGCTGGCCGGATTTTCCAGCAGGATGCGGCGGCCCAGCCTGTCCTGCAGCTGGTCCACATGGGCAGAGACAAGGGCCAGCGTCTCTTCGGTGTAGGGCAGCGGCAGAAGATCGGCCAGATGGGCGGCGCCGTGGCTGGACCAGGCCAGATGTTCCGACACGCTTTCGGGCTGATACCGGTCGCAGAGAGTTTTCAGCCGGGCCAGATGCGCCGGGTCCAACCCGCGGGTTCCGCCGATCGACAGGCCCACACCATGCACCGACAGCGGCCAGTCGCGCCGCAGCGCGCGCAGCATCGCATGCGGGGCACCGCCCGCGCCCATGTAATTCTCGGCGTGGATCTCCAGAAACCCCAGCGGGCCGGGTTCGGTGCGCAAAGCGGCGAAATGCTCAGGCTTGAACCCGGCACCGGGGGCGGCGGGAAGCCCGCCGTCGATGCCCCCGAAGGGGGTAGGCGATGGCCGGGCGGCCGAAGGCGCTGCGGGAATGGGCCGGGGGGCGGCGCTCAGGTCAAAAGACGGCATGGCGGGACCTTTCGGGAACAGCAGGGCGCGGCCCGGTGCCGGGCACGCGCCCCCGGATGTCAGGCCGGAATGTCGCGCATCAGCGGCTCCAGCGCGCCCATCCGGGCCATGCCGTCGGTGCCCGCGGGCAGTTCCATCGTCAGGCAGGTGCCCGCCGGCACCAGCTTCCACGCATTGCCCTGATAATCCACCTTCGCCGTGCCCGCGCAGGTGGTGCCCGGTCCGGCGGCGCAGTCGTTCTGCCCTGCCATCGCCACGCCGTAGCATTTTTCCATGTCTTCGGCCGCGGCCTCGGTCGCCGCCATGGCGCCAAGCGCGCAGATCAGCAGGGCGCCGAAGCCCAGATTCGCGGTGGTGTCGGTCATGTCGCTCTCTCCTCGTGTGTCGGACCAGAGGGCGCGTCCTGCGGCCCTCAGATGTCCATTCGCGGGGAAAGCGGGCGGCGTTACCGGCGCCGCCCGATGATCACGCAGCCGTGACCCTGCCGGATCAGGCCACGGTGACGGTCAGCACCGGCAGGCCGTCGATCCGGCCTTCCATCACATCGCCCGGGACGACGGCGCCCACCCCGGCCGGGGTTCCGGTCAGGATCACATCGCCGGGGAAAAGCTCGAACAGGGTGGAAAGCTGCGCCACGATGCCGGGCGCCGACCAGATCATGTCGCCGATCCGGGCCTGCTGCCGCAGGGCGCCGTTGACCGAAAGGGTGATGGCCGATCCGGTCAGATCGCCGGCCTGATCCGCCGGAACGATGGCGGTGACCGGGGCGGAATGGTCAAAGCTTTTGGCGGCCTCCCACGGGCGGCCAGCCTTCTTGGCCACGGCCTGCAGATCGCGCCGCGTCATGTCCAGCGCGGTGGCATAGCCGAAGATATGAGCTGAGGCCTGCGCCTCGGGAATGTCGTGGCCGCCGGTGCCGATCATCAGCGCCAGCTCGATTTCGTAGTGAACATCCTGCGACTGCGGCGGATAGGGGAAAATCCCGTCGCTGCGCAGGGTATCTGCGGGCTTCATGAAGAAGAACGGCGGCTCCCGGTCGGGATCATGGCCGAATTCGCGGGCGTGTTCGGCATAGTTGCGGCCCACGCAATAGACCCGCCGCACGGGAAAACGGGCATCGCTGCCCTGAACTGGAAGGGTGACCGGGGCGGGGGCGGGGAACAGAAGCTGCATCGGCAGGCCTTTCGTCGGATGTCGCGCGCACGCGATCATGCGGGGCTGCCAAGGTCAAGCGGGTTACTCCTCCTCCCGCGGGAGGTTGGCCTGCGGCAGCAAGGTGGAAATCTTATAGAGCAGCGACTTCGCCGCCCGGGCGCGGGCGGGATCGTTCGCCTCCAGATGGCGCAATCCGGTGGCCAGCGCGTCCAACTCGTCCGGGGTCAGCACGGTGGGCGGCAGCATCAAGGGGGCGCGCAGGATATATCCCAGCCCCCGCTCTCCGGTGACGGGCAGGCCGGTCGCGGCCATCATCGCCATGTCGCGCCAGACCGTCCGGGTTGAAACGCCCAGTCGTCCGGCCAGTTCCTCGGCCGTGTGAAGCTTGCCGTCGCGCAGGATCTGCACGAGGTCATAAAGGCGGGAGTCACGTTTCATCGGGCCGGATCGGGGCTGGGGCGGGTCTGGGCAACTGACAAAATACTGTCAGTTGCGGGGGCGGGGCAAGCGGAATGGCCCTTTTCCTTGCCCCTTCGCTGGCCCTAGGTTTCAGGAAATCAGATCACGGGCTGCCGCTGCGGCCCACAGAATGGAGGTTTCCATGTTCCAGAATATCGGCCTTCCCGGCCTTCTCCTCATCGCTGTTGTCGTCCTTGTGCTGTTCGGCAAGGGCAAAGTCTCGTCCCTGATGGGCGAAGTGGGCAAGGGCATCACCGCCTTCAAGAAGGGCGTGTCGGATGGCACGGCCGAGATCGAGAAGGAAAAGGCCGATGCCGCGCGCGACATCACGCCGGCCTCGCCCGTGGTCACTCCGGTGGCTGAAAAAGACAAGGTCTGAGACCGGACGAAGAGGGAGTTTCCCGCATGGAGATCGGCTGGTCCGAGCTTTTGGTCATCGGTGTGGTGGCGCTTGTCGTCATCGGGCCGAAGGATCTGCCCGAGATGTTCCGCACCCTTGGCCGGTTCACTGCCAAGCTGCGGTCCATGGCACGCGAATTTTCGCGGGCGATGGAGGATGCGGCGCGTGAGACCGGCGTCAAGGATGTGGCCGACGACCTGCGCAAGGTGGCCAGCCCCAAATCCATGGGCCTTGAGGCGGTGAAATCGGCCGCCGACAAGTTCGAGAAATGGGACCCGCTGAAGGGCACCCGTCCGGGTGCGACGGCCCCATCTGCGACGGTCGCGCCTGTGGCTGCGGCCTCTGCCGTGCCGGCCGCCGCCGCCGCGCCTGTTGCGCAAACCGCCGCGCCCGCGCCGGTCAGCGCCTCGGATCTGGCACCTCCCGTGGCCCCGGCTGCTGCACCCGCCGCGCCGATGGGGCCTGCGACCGCCGCGCTGGCGGAAAAGACCAATCTGCGCAAAGGCATTGCCGCCGAGGCGGCCGAGAAGCTCCGCGCCACCCGCACGGCAGAGCCTGCCGCCGCGGCCGAACCCGCGCCCGCCAAGCGTGGCCGCACCCGCAGCACGGCGCCCAAGGCGGAAGCCGCGCCGCCCGCTGCTGCGCCTGCGCCTGCTGCTGCCAAGCCTGCCCGCAAACCCGCGACCCGCAAGACCGCGGCGAAGGACCCGCAATGAAAACTGACGAGATCGACGACAGCTCGGCCCCGCTGATCGAGCATCTGATCGAGCTGCGGAACCGCATCCTGTGGTCTCTGGCCGCGTTTCTGGTGGCCATGATCCTGTGCTTCACGGTCTGGAACCCGATCTTCAACTTTCTGACTGCGCCGATCTGCGATGCGCTTTCGACGCGCCAGCAGGATTGCGGGCTGGTGCTGATCAAGCTGCAGGAAGGCTTTTTCGTCGCCATCCGCATCTCGGTCATCGGCGGCATCGCGCTGTCCTTCCCGATCATCGGCTATCAGATGTGGCGCTTTGTGGCGCCCGGGCTTTACCGCAACGAGCGCAAAGCCTTTCTTCCGTTCCTGATCGCCAGCCCGATCATGTTCCTTCTGGGCGCAGCTTTTGCCTATTATGCAGTGCTGCCCATTGCCTTCAACTTCTTCCTGTCCTTCCAGCAGGGGGCGGGCGCCGGGGTGGAACCGGTGATCGACAGCCTCACCGGCATGGCAACGCCCGGTGCCGCGCCGGCTGCCGATGGCGTTGCCAAGGTCGCGGAAGAGGCGCACAAGGCTGTGGGTGTGGTCTTCCAGGGCAGCATGGAAAGCTATCTGGCGCTGACCACCAGCTTTGTCCTTGCCTTCGGCCTGTGCTTCCAGCTGCCGGTTCTGCTGACGCTGATGGGGCGGGCGGGTCTTGTGACCTCGGCCGGTCTGGCCGGTGTGCGCCGCTATGCCATCGTGATCATCCTGATCGTGGCCGCCGTCGTCACACCGCCCGACTTCATGTCGCAGATCATCCTTTTCGCGGCGGTTTATCCGCTGTATGAAATCTCAATCTTTCTGGTGCGCCGCTTCGAGAAGAAGAAAGAGGCGGAACTGCGCGCCAACGGGGAATGGGACGAGGACGAGCCTGCCGCATGACCGAGACCGGGACGCAAAGTCGCGCCGAGGACCCCCTTAGTCGCATTGCCGCCGCCCTGGAGCGGCTGGCTCCTGCACCTCAGGCCGCCCCGGATTTCGGGGCGGCGGATGCCTTTCACTGGCAGACCGCGCCGGACCGGCTGGTCCCGGTTCCGCGCGTGTCGCGGGTGGACATCGGCCTTCTGGTCGGCGTGGACCGGTCGCGCGATACGCTCTTGGAGAACACCCGCCACTTTGCCCGCGGGCTGACCGCGAACAACGCGCTTTTGTGGGGCGCGCGGGGCATGGGGAAATCCAGCCTCGTGAAGGCGGTCCATGCGCAGATCCGGCATGAGGGGCTGCCGCTGAAGATCGTCGAACTCAGCCGTGAGGATCTGCCCTCGGTCACGCGCCTGCTGGCGCATCTGCGCACGGCGCCGCAACACCGTTTCCTCTTGTTCTGCGATGACCTGTCGTTCAGCCATGACGACCAGCATTATAAATCTCTGAAGGCGGTGCTGGATGGCGGGATCGAAGGCCGGCCGGAGAATGTGCTGTTCTACGCCACCTCGAACCGCCGCCATCTGATGCCGCGGGACATGATTGACAACGAACGTTCGACCGCGATCAACCCCGGTGAGGCGGTGGAGGAAAAGGTCTCGCTGTCGGACCGGTTCGGCCTGTGGCTGGGCTTCCACCCCTGTTCGCAGGACGATTACCTTGAGATGATACGCGGCTATTGCGCCGCCCATGGCGTGACCGTGCCCGAAGACCGCCTGCGCGCCGAAGCCATCGAATGGCAGGCCACGCGCGGCGCGCGTTCGGGCCGTGTCGCCTGGCAATTCTTCTGTGACCTTGCCGCCCGCGAAGGCGTGAGGGTCGCCACATGACCACCCGAAGTCGAAGGCGGGGCACTTCCCGCAGGGAAGGACCCCGATGATCACCGATATCCTCGTCATTCTGGCGCTGATCGTGCTGAATGGCGTTCTGGCCATGTCTGAACTGGCCATCGTCTCCGCACGCCCCGCGCGGCTGAAGTCGCAGGAGGGCAAAAGCCGCGGCGCGCGAATCGCCCTGCGTCTGGCCGAGAATCCGGGGCGGTTCCTGTCCTCGGTCCAGATCGGCATTACCGCCGTGGGCATCCTGTCGGGTGCGCTGGCCGGCGATACCTTGGGTGAGCGGCTGGAGGACTGGCTGGCGCTGCAGGGTATGGACCCGGTCTGGGCCAGTCGTCTGGGCGTGGGCGGCGTCGTGGTGGCGATCACCTATGTCAGCCTGATCGTGGGTGAACTGGTGCCCAAGCAGCTGGCGCTGCGCAACCCCGAGGCGGTGGCGATCCGCGTGGCGCCGCTGATGCATGTGATCTCGATCGTGGCGGCGCCCATCGTCTTCTTCCTCGATATCTCGGGTAAGACGGTGCTCTGGCTGCTGGGCCAGCGGGGCGCCAGCGACAGCCGTGTGACCGAGGAAGAGGTCCATGTCCTTCTGGCCGAGGCACAGGAAGGTGGCGTCCTGGAGGATGAAGAGCGCGCGATGATGACCGGGGTCATGCGCCTGTCGGACCGGATGGCGCGCAGCCTGATGACGCCGCGGCAAGAGGTGGAGGCGCTGCCGCTGAACGCCACCTCGACCGAAGCGGTGGCCGCGATCCGCAAGATTGCCCGGGCCCGCATGCCGGTGGCGGATGAAGCGGGCGATATCGTCGGCATCGTCCTGCTGGCCGATGTGTTCCAGGCCGTTTCGCGCCGCGAAACCGTGGATCTGAAGGCGCTGGTGCGCGAGGTTCCGGTGGTGCATGACCGGATGGAGGCGCTGGACGTGGTCGAGGTGCTGCAAAAGTCCGATCACGGGCTGGCGCTGGTCTATGATGAGTACGGCCATTTCGAAGGCATCATCACCACGGCCGACCTTCTGGAGGCGATCACCGGGGCCGAGGCCGCGAATGAGGGCGACGAGCCCGCGCTGGTGGAACGCGGCGATGGCAGCCTTCTGGTGGCGGGCTGGATGCCGGCCGATGAATTCTGTGACCGGATGGGCCTGCCGCGCGGTCTGGCCGGGGATTACGATACGGTGGCGGGGCTGGTGCTGCACCAGCTGGGCCATATGCCCGCGCTTGGCGATCTGGTCCGGGTGGAGGGCCATTCGTTCGAGGTGATCGACATGGACGGGCTCAGGATCGACAAGGTTCTGGTCTCGAAACTCTGACCCTGCTGAAGGAGACTGCAATGGCCGACCTGACCATCACGTTCACCGAGACCGAGACCAAGGGCCGATATGCCGCCACCGCCCCGGGGGCCGCGGGCGAGGGGGAGCTGACGCTTTCCAAGGTGACGGACAAGCTGATCATCGCGGACCACACCTATGTGCCCGACAGCATGCGCGGCATGGGCGTGGCCAAGGCTTTGGCCGAACGGCTGATCGCCGACGCCCGCGCCAAGGGACAGCGGATCGTGCCGCTGTGCCCGTTTGTCCGCGCCCATGCAATGAAGCACCGCGAGGCGCTGGCCGACGTCATTCAGTGGTAGGTCGCGGTCCGGCCCGCCCCGTCAACTGAATTCCGGTGCGGATCGTCGCACATTTGCGACATCTGTGGTGCGTCTTTGACGGCTTGACCTCGCCCGCATCGGGATGGAACGTTACAAAACCGGCACGCTGATGTGACCGGGGTGCAACGCAATCCATCCGGCGGTGTCAAAGGGCCGCAATGGGGACAAAGGGGACAAGGTTCATGTGCAACGCCTGCGTGATCGATTCCGTGAAATCCTCGATGCTGTCGCGGAGGGCTCTGTTCAGCGGGGCTGCGGCCACGACCGCTGCGGTCATGGCTTCGGCGCTGGTCACCGCCCGCCCGGCGCTGGCGCAGGCCGCGGGCAAGGTCGTGGACCTGACCCACAAATATGACAGCAGCTTTCCCACCTTCGACGGCGTGCCCGGCATCATCTACGAACCCGCCGTCAAGTTCGAGGATTCGGGCTATCAGCTGTGGAAGCTGACCATCTACGAACACACCGGCACCCATATCGACGCGCCGCTGCATTTCACCGCCGACGGCACCTCGGTCGCCGATCTGCCGGTGGAGCGGCTGGTCTGCCCGCTTTGCGTGATCGACCTGAAGGCCAAGGCCGCCGAAGATGCGAATGCCATGGTCGAGCCCGCGGATATCGAGGCCTGGATTTCAGCCAATGGCGAAATTCCCGCGGGCGCCTGCGTGGCGATGAATTCTGGCTGGGCCGACAAGGTGGCGACGCCCGCTTTCCGCAACACGCCGGAAGGGGCCTTTGCCTTCCCGGGGTTCTCCAAGGCGGCGACGGATCTTCTGGCCACGATGGATGTGGCCTGCATCGGGGTGGACAGCCTGTCGCTGGACCCCGGCAATTCGGCCGATTTCGCGGTGCACACCAGCTGGCTGCCCGGCGGGCGCTTTGGCATCGAATGTCTGGCCGGGCTGGATCAGGTGCCCGCGAAGGGGGCCACCGTCTTCATCGGGGCACCGAAACATGCGGGCGGCACCGGCGGCCCGGCGCGCGTTCTGGCGCTGGTCTGACCATGGCGGCGGGGTCCCCTCCGGTGGTGCGCCGTCCGCAGGGGCACCCGCCCTGACCGGCGGCCCCTTCTGCACGCTGCAATCTGCGCCCGCATTACGACCCAAAAGGACCCCGCCCGCCATGTTCGCCAGCCCCTTTTTCCCCTCGCCTGCCGAGATGCTCAGCCTTGGGCTGCGGTCCACCGCCATGCTGTCCGAAGCGCAGATGGTCATTTCCCTGCGCCTGATGGGCTTTGCCGGGTTCTGGCCGGTCTCCTCGGGCGAGGGGATGCGGATGGTGACCGAAAAGCTGGAGGCCCTGCACGAGGCGCAGATGGCCGCGCTGAACACCATGGCGCGCGGCGGATCGGCGGCCGCCGTGGCCGAGGCCGCGCTGAAGCCGGTGCGGCGGCGCACCCGCGCCAATGCGCGGCGCCTGTCGCGCGCAGCGGACTGACGGACGGTCGTAGACGGGCAGTCGCCCCCTGACAGCCACGGGCCCGTCGTCGCCACACCACGCTTGCCCCCGTTGCCCCGTCCCCCTAACCATGGGCGCAGGGGCAGCGGAGGTCAGAATGCAGGATCAGGGGCACGGGCGGACGGCCAATGCGGCGATCTGGTATGCCCCTGACGGATACGATCCGAAATCCAAGGGGATCAACGGCCGCCGTGTCGCGGGCGAAAGCTTTCTGCGCGGGTTCTTTGCCCATGCCGAGGCAGAGGAATTCGTCTGCCTGACCCATGGCTCGGGCGATGAGGCGCATTTCCGGGAATTTGCCGCCCGGGCAGGCGTGACCCGGCCCGTGCGCGGCGCCCGGCTGGAACGGCCCGTGGACATTGCGCCCTTGTCGGTCGTCAGCTTTCCCAGCCCGAATTTCGCCATCGAATGCTGGCGCCGGGCCATGTCCGGCGGGGCAGCCTGGGCGATCTGCGGCATCACCCATACGACCGCCACCAGCGCGGTGATGCAGGGCCTGTTCGACCTGCGCGCCGCGCCCCAGATGCCATGGGATGCGGTGATCTGCACCTCGCGCGCGGTCCATGCCTCGGTCTCGGGGCAGATGGAACTGACGGATGCCCATCTGTCCGCGCGTTTCGGTGCTGTGCCGCCGCGGCCCCTGCTACCGGTCATTCCGCTGGGGGTGAATTCCGGCGATTTCACTCCCGATCCCGCGGCGGGCCAGGCCCTGCGCAAGCGGCTCGGGCTGGGGCCCGAGGATGTGGCCTGCGCCATCATCGCCCGGCTGACCCCGCATGAGAAATTCGACCCGCTGCCGGTCTATCTGGCCCTGGCCGAGGCGCAGCGGCAACTTGTGGGGACAGGGCGCCTGCATCTGTTCCTGTGCGGCCAGTTCCGCGACAAGGCTGCGCATGCGGTTTTTGCAAACGGTGCGGCGGCGCTGATGCCGGAGGTGGGCTTCCATCTTCTGGATGGCGGCGATGCGGCAGAGCGGCGTGCCACCCTTTCCGGGGCTGACATCTTCCTCTTTCCCATCGACAATGTGCAGGAAACCTTTGGTCTTGCCCCGATCGAGGCCATGGCCGCGGGCCTGCCGGTCATCGTGTCGGACTGGGACGGGATGAAGGATACGGTGACACCCGATTGCGGCATCCGTATCCCGACCGAGGCGGCGCGGGCCGATCTGACGGCGCATCTGGGCAGCCGCTATTTTGGCGGGACCGACAATTACGCGCAATATCTGGGCCAGTTGTCGGCAATGACCCGGATCGAACTGGGGCCGCTGACGGCGGCTGTGGTGGCGCTGGCCCGCGATCCTGTCTTGCGGCGGCAGATGGGCGCGGCCGGCCGGGCCCGGGTGCGGGCATTCTATGACTGGTCGGTGGTGATCCCGCAGTATCAGGCGCTTTGGGCCGAACAGGCGGCGATGGCGGCGGCGGCGCTGGCCGCGGACTCCGCCCCGCCGGCCTACCGGCCGGGTGCCTTGCCACCCGGCCCGGCGCCGGGGCTGTTCTTTGCCGATTATCCCAGCCGCACCGGCCCCGATCCGGCCCGGCGCTACCGCGCGACCGGGGCCGATCTGCCCGCCGTGGCCCAGATGCTCCTCCTGCGCGACTATGCGGCCACCCGGCGCCAGTTCGACAGTGCCGAAACGGTGCAGCGCACGCTGGACGCCCTGGCCAGTGCCGGGCGGGCCGGCCTGACGGTGGCCGGGGCGGCAAAGGCGGGCGGTCTGGGCCAGCGCGCCGTGGCGCGGGCGCTTTTGTGGCTGATGAAATATGGCTATGCCGGGGAGGCGGAATGAAGACCATCCTGATCACCGGGGCGGGGGCGGGCATCGGCCGCGCCGTCGCCCGCCGCTTTCTGGACGAGGGCTGGCAGGTCGCGCTGATGGGCCGCCGGGTGGCTGCGCTGGAGGAGACAGCCGGGGCCGCCCCCGCCCTGATCCTGCCCGCCGATGTGGGCGATCCGGCCGCGGTCGAGGCCGCCTTTGCGACACTCGAGTCCGAATGGGGCCGTCTGGACGTGCTGTTCAACAATGCGGGCACCTCTCTCCCCGGCCGCCCGATTGACGAGATCGCGGTGGAGGACTGGCTGCGCCTGTGCCAGACCAATATCACCGGCATGTTCCTGTGTGCCCGGGCGGCCTTTGGCCTGATGCGGCGGCAGGCCCCGCAGGGCGGGCGGATCATCAACAACGGCTCGATCAGCGCGGACCGGCCGCGGCCGGGATCGGCGCCCTATACCATGTCGAAACATGCGGTGACCGGGCTGACCAAGACGCTTGTGCTGGACGGGCGGAATTTCGATATCGCATGCGGCCAGATCGACATCGGCAATGCCCTGACCGAGATGGCCGCGGCCTTCCCCAAGGGCGTGCCGCAGGCGGATGGTACCATCCGGGCCGAGCCGGTGATGGATGTGGCCCATGTGGCGGATGCGGTGCTGCATATGGCCGGGCTGCCTCTGGACGTGAACATCCCGTTCCTGACGGTGATGGCCCGCGACATGCCGCTTTACGGACGGGGCTGATCGGCCTTAGCCCGCCGCGGGCCGGCAGAACATGTCATAGACCAGTTCAATTGTGCGGCGCACCTTGGGGTCCTGGATCGAGTAGAAGATCGCCTTGCCGTCGCGCCGCGTGGCCACCAGCCCCTCCAGCCGCAGCCGGGCCAGCTGCTGGCTGATGGCGGCCTGCCGGCTGGAAAGAAGCTGCTCCAGCTCGGTCACCGATTTCTCGCCCGCGGCCAGATGGCACAGGATCATCAGCCGCCCCTCATGGCTCAGCGCCTTGAGAAAGCCCGCCGCCGCCGTGGCCTGCCGCAGCATCTCCTCGGGCGGCAGGCTGTCGCAACCGCCCCGTGCCGCAGGGGCGGACGGATCGGTGTCGTGCAGGGAAAGGGGGCTGTCCGTCATCATCGTCACATCTCTGAATGTGAAGTTATGTATGCCATAGCATGTCCGCAACCCTGCGGCCATGGGCAGGCCCGATGCGCTGTGCAACACCGCTTGCGGAAGGCGCCGCGCCCGGCAAGGATCGCCGGGCACGGGCCGCCCCCGATAGGAGAGACCGATGATCCGCCATTCCGCCTTCACCGCCCCGGGCCGCTTCTGGCGCGGCAACCTTCATACCCATTCCAGCCGGTCGGACGGGGTGCTGAAGCCCGAGGAGGTCTGCCGCCGCTACCGCGACGAAGGCTATGATTTCCTTGCCCTGACCGACCATTTCGTCGGCGCGTACGACTATCCTTTGGTGGATACCGTGCCGTTCCGCACCGATAGCTTTACCACCATCCTGGGGGCTGAGTTGCATTCCGGTGCCATGGCGAACGGAGAGCTGTGGCATATCCTGGCCGTGGGGCTGCCCGCGGATTTCGCCCCCTCCGACAGCCCGGATTTCAGCCCGAAGCCCGGGCAGGAAACCGGGGCCGAGATTGCCGCCCGTGCGGTGGCGGCGGGGGCTTTCGTCGCCATCGCCCATCCGCAATGGTCCGGCCTGACGCTGGAGGATGCCCGCGGCATCACCGCCGCCCATGCGGTGGAAATCTACAACCACGGCTGCGCGACCGGGGCCGACCGGGCAGATGGCGCGGCGATTGCGGATCTGTTGCTGACCGAGGGGCGCAGGCTCTCGCTCATCGCCACCGATGATGCGCATTTCCACGAGCCGGACCATTTCGGCGGCTGGACCATGGTGAAATCCACCGAGAACACGCCCGAGGCACTGCTGGCCGCGCTGAAACGCGGCGATTTCTACGCGACGCAAGGCCCAGAGATCCGGGATTTCCGGGTGGAGGGCGACCGGATCGTGGTGGAATGCTCGGCCGCGGTATCGGTCATCGCGCTCGGGTCGGGGGTGTCGGCCAATGCGGTGCATGGGGCTTCGATGACCCGGGCCGAGGTGCCGCTGCGCTGGCGCGGCGAAAGCCCGTGGATCCGGGCCGTTGTGGTCGACGCGGCGGGACGGCGGGCCTGGACCAACCCGGTCTGGCGCGACTGACCCGTCGCAGAATGGAGCGGCCGCGCATCCGCGCGCGGCCGCACGCCTTTTGCCTCGCCTCTGGCGCAAGCGCCAACCGGCTCGGGAAGGCCTCCGGCGGGGATATTTGTGCAAACTGGAACTGCAATTCCACTTTGTCCAAATATCCCGGGGGGAGCCGAAGGCCGGGGGGCTGGCCCCCCGTCTTTGCGCCCGCGTCCGAAGTGCCCGCCGTGTCAGCCCAGGATGCCGGGCAGGGTCAGCCCCATGGCACGGGCATGGTCTTTTGCGATGTCATAGCCGGCATCGGCATGGCGCATCACCCCGGTGGCGGGATCGTTCCACAGCACCCGCTCCAGCCGCCGGGCCGCTTCATCGGTGCCATCGGCGACGATGACCATGCCGGAATGCTGGCTGAAGCCCATGCCCACCCCGCCGCCATGGTGCAGGCTGACCCAGGTCGCGCCCGAGGCGGTGTTCAGGAGTGCGTTCAGGAGCGGCCAGTCCGATACGGCATCCGAGCCGTCCATCATCGCCTCGGTCTCGCGGTTGGGCGAGGCGACGGAGCCGGAGTCCAGATGGTCGCGGCCGATGACGATGGGGGCCTTCAGCTCTCCGCTGGCCACCATTTCGTTGAACATCAGCCCGGCGCGGTGGCGGTCGCCGAGGCCGATCCAGCAGATGCGGGCGGGCAGGCCCTGAAAGGCGATCCGCTCCCCCGCCATGTCCAGCCAGCGGTGCAGGTGGGCATTGTCGGGGAACAGGCGCTTCATCGCGGCATCCGTCTTGCGGATATCCTCGGGGTCGCCGGAGAGGGCGCACCAACGGAACGGGCCGATGCCCTTGCAGAACAGCGGACGGATATAGGCGGGGACGAAGCCGGGGAAGGCGAAGGCATTCTCCAGCCCTTCGTCCTGCGCGACCTGACGGATGTTGTTGCCGTAATCCAGCGTCGGCACGCCCGCATTCCAGAAGCCGACCATCGCCTCGACATGGGCGCGCATGCTGGCGCGGGCGGCCTGTTCCACCTCGGCGGGGGCGGTTTCCTGTTTCGCGCGCCAGTCGGCCGGGCTCCACCCCGCGGGGCAATAGCCGTGCAGCGGGTCATGGGCGCTGGTCTGGTCGGTGACGATATCCGGGCGGGGGCCGCCGTCTTTCATCCGGCGCAGAAGCTCGGGGAAGACCTCGGCCGCATTGCCCAGAAGGCCCACGGATTTCGCCTCTCCCTTCGCGGTCCAGTCGGCGATCAGCGCCAGAGCCTCGTCCAGCGTGCGGGCCTTGGCGTCGAGGTAGCGGGTGCGCAGGCGGAAGTCGATCCGGGTCTCGTCCACTTCGACCGCGAGGCAGCAGGCGCCGGCCATGACGGCGGCGAGGGGCTGTGCGCCGCCCATGCCGCCAAGGCCGCCGGTCAGGATCCAGCGGCCTTTGAGGTTGCCGCCGTAATGCTGGCGCCCGGCTTCGGCAAAGGTTTCATAGGTGCCCTGCACGATGCCCTGCGTGCCGATGTAGATCCACGACCCGGCGGTCATCTGGCCGTACATCATCAGGCCCTTGCGGTCCAATTCGTTGAAATGCTGCCAGTTGGCCCAATGCGGGACGAGGTTCGAATTGGCGATCAGCACCCGCGGCGCATCGGCATGGGTGCGGAAGACGCCGACCGGCTTGCCCGACTGGACGAGCAGCGTTTCTTCGGGGCCGAGGTCTTTCAGCGCGGCGACGATGCGGTCGAAATCGGCCCAGGTGCGGGCGGCGCGGCCGATGCCGCCATAGACCACCAGCTCATGCGGGTTTTCCGCCACATCGGGGTGGAGGTTGTTCATCAGCATCCGCATCGCCGCCTCGGTCTGCCAGGAACGGGCGGTGATCTCGGGGCCGGTCGGGGGGAAGATGTCGCGGGCGTTGTGGCGCGGATTGGTCATGGTCGGTTTCCCTGGCTGGCCGCGGAGCGGGGGCTTGCGCAGCCCCCGGACCCCCGCGGGATATTTGTGAACAGATGAAATCAGAGCGTCGGAAGCGGCAGGCCGGTGGCGGTGCCAAGGGCGCCTTCGGCAATCAGCCGGGCGGCGGCGGCAAGATCCGGGGCCATGTAGCGGTCATCGGTCAGGGCGGGGACTTCGGCGCGGAGGGCGGCGAGGCTGCGCTGGAGGGGAGCGGAGGTCAGCAGCGGCGCGCGGAATTCCACGCCTTGCGCGGCGCACATCGCCTCGACCCCCAGAATGTGCTGGAGGTTCGCCACCATCCGGCCCAGACGGCGGGCGCCATGGGCGGCCATGGAGACGTGATCCTCTTGGTTGGCGGAGGTGGGGGTCGAGTCGATCACCGTCGGATGGGCGAGGTGCTTGTTCTCGCTCATCAGGGCGGCGGTGGTCACCTCGGCGATCATCAGGCCGGAGTTCAGGCCCGGTTTCGGGGTCAGGAAAGCGGGCAAGTCGAAGCTGAGCGTCGGGTCCACCATCAGGGCCACCCGGCGTTGCGCGATGGCGCCGATCTCGGCCAGGGCCATGGCGATCATATCGGCGGCAAAGCCCACGGGTTCCGCATGGAAATTCCCGCCGGAGACGATCTGGCCATCGCTTAGGACAAGGGGATTGTCGGTGGCGGCATTCGCCTCGGTCTCCAGCGTGCGGGCGGCCATGCGCAGGACGTCCATCGCGGCGCCGGTCACCTGCGGCTGGCAGCGGATGCAATAGGGGTCCTGCACGCGGCTGTCGCCTTCACGGTGGCTGTCGCGGATGGCGCTGCCGGTCAGGGCCGCCCGCAGGAAGGCGGCGGCGGCGATCTGGCCGGGCTGGCCGCGCAGGGCATGGATTTCCGGCTCCAGCGGCGCGGTCGATCCCATGATCGCATCGGTGGAGAGCGCTGAGACGGTCAGCGCCTCGGTCGCCGCGCGCCAGCCGTCGAAGAGGCCTGCCAGCGCGTAAGCCGTGGAAAACTGGGTGCCATTGATCAGTGCGAGCCCTTCTTTCGGGCCAAGGATGATCGGAGAAAGACCTGCCAGACGAAGGGCTTCGGCGCCGGAATGGATGTGTCCTGCTAACTCTGCCTCACCATGCCCCAGCATGACCGCGGCCATATGGGCCAAGGGGGCCAGATCGCCCGAAGCGCCGACCGAACCCTGCGCCGGGATCACCGGGGTGACGCCCGCGGCCAGCATGTCCTGCAACAGTGCGATGACCTGCCAGCGCACGCCCGAGGCGCCGCGGCCGAGCGAAAGGAGCTTCAGCGCCATCATCAGCCGGGCGGTGGCGCGGGGCATCGGTTCCCCCACGCCGCAGGAATGCGAGAGGATCAGGTTTTCCTGAAGCTTTGCCGTGTCCTGCGGTGCGATCTTCAGGCTGGCGAGTTTGCCGAAGCCGGTGTTCACCCCATAGACCGGGACATCGCCGGCGGCGGCCTGTGCGATGCGGGCAGCGGCGGCCTCGACGGCCGGGCGGGCGCTGTCGTCCAGCCGTGCCGCCGCGCCGTCGCGCCAGATCCGTTCAAGCTGTGCAAGGGTGGTTTCGCCGGGGATCAGGATTTCAGCCAATCTGGCCTCCGAAAATGCGGGTGTGGATGGCCGGGCCGCCGATCCGGTAGCTGAGTTCAGCCGGGTGGTCGGTGTCCCAGAGGATGAGATCGGCCCGCTGTCCGGGGGCGATGCGGCCGCGGTCGGTCAGTCCGAGCGCGCGGGCGGCGTGATGCGTGACGCCCGCCAAAGCCTCGGCCGGGGTCATGCGGAAGAGGGTGCAGGCCATGTTCATCGCCAAGGGCAGCGAGGCCAGCGGAGAGGTGCCGGGATTCAGATCGCTGGCCACCGCCATGGGCACGCCCGCCGCGCGCAGGGCGGCGACCGGGGGCTGTTGCGTCTCGCGCAGGGTATAGAACGCGCCAGGCAGGATCACAGCGACGGTGCCCGCAGCCCGCAGCGCCGCGATCCCGGCAGGCGAGAGATATTCCACGTGATCCACCGACAGCGCGCCATGGCGGGCGGCGAAGGCGGCGCCTTCAAGGTTCGACAGCTGCTCGGCATGCAGTTTGACCGGCAGGCCAAGGGCGCGGGCGGCGGTGAACAGCGGTTCCAGGTCGTCGGGCGAAAAGGCGATCCCCTCGCAGAAGGCATCGACGGCATCCGCCAGACCTTCGGCATGGGCTGCGCGCAGCGAGGGGATCGCCACTTCGGCGATATAGGCGGCGCGGTCGGTGAATTCGGGCGGCAGGGCATGGGCGGCCAGATGGGTCGTCACGACCCGGACCGGGCGCGCGCCTTCGATGGCGCGGGCCACGCGCAGCATCTTCAACTCGCCCGCGACGGTCAGGCCGTAGCCGGATTTCACCTCGATCGTGGTGGCGCCCGCGGCGATCATCTGGTCGATGCGGGGCAGGCTTTGCGCCAGCAACTCCGCCTCGGACGCGGCGCGGGTGGCGCGCACGGTAGAGAGGATGCCGCCGCCCTGACGTGCGATTTCCTCATAAGAGGCGCCGTTCAGCCGGGCCTCGAATTCCGCCGCGCGCGATCCGGCAAAGACCGCGTGGCTGTGGCTGTCGATCAGGCCGGGGGTCAGCAGGCGGCCGCCGCAGTCCAGCCGCGGGCCGGAAGGGGCCGGCAAGTCCGGGCCGCAGGACAGGATACGGTCGCCCTCCAGCAGCACATGGCCGGGAGTGGCGGGGCCATCTGTGGCCAGAAGCGCGTTTGTCAGAAGCATTGCGGACTTGCCTTTCGCCCGAGTCGGCGTTTAATATGTCTATACATAATTCATCCGTCAAGCGAGGTCTCGATGCGGATCCATGCGGAACAGGCGCTTCTGCCCGAGGGGTGGGCGCGGGATGTGGTGGTGTCAGTGGCGGGCGGGCGCATTGCCACCGTGCAGCGGGATGTGCCGGGCGGGCGGGGCTGCCTGATCCCGGCGCCCGTAAACCTGCACAGCCATATGTTCCAGCGCGCGATGGCCGGGTTGACGGAGGCACGGACCGCTGGACAGGACAGTTTCTGGACCTGGCGGACGCTGATGTACCGCTTTCTGGAGCAGCTTTCCCCCGAGGATGTGCAGGCCATTGCCGCGCAGGTCATGGTCGAAATGGCCGAGGCCGGGTTTGGTGCGGTGGCCGAGTTTCACTATCTGCATCATGGGGTTGACGGGCAAATCTATGACGACCCGGCCGAGATGGCAGCCCGGATCGTGCAGGCCGCAAAGGAGACCGGACTGGGTCTGACGCTGTTGCCGGTTCTGTATGAACAGGGGGGCTGCGACGGGCGGAAACTGGCGGGCGGACAACTGAGATTTGGAAATGATTTCAAATCTTACTATGACATTCTTGAAGCATCTTCTGAGCATGTGAAGGTGCTGCCGGATGGCCGGACCGGTGTCGCGCCGCATTCGCTGCGGGCGGTGTCGCGCGGGTCGCTGGCACAGGTGGCCGGGCTGACATCGGGGCCGGTCCACCTCCACATTGCAGAGCAGATGGCCGAAGTGACCGAGGTGCAGGCCGCCTATGGTGCCCGCCCGGTGGACTGGGCCTTGGCCAACCTGCCCTTGGACGGGCGGTGGTGCATGATCCATGCGACGCAGATGACCGCGGGAGAGACCGCCGCGCTGGCCGCCACCGGCGCGGTGGCGGGTCTGTGCCCGATCACCGAGGCCAATCTGGGCGACGGCATTTTTGACGGCACCGGCTGGCGCGCAGCGGGGGGCGTCTGGGGCGTGGGATCGGACAGCAATGTCCGCATCTCGCTGCGCGAAGAGCTGCAGCTTCTGGAGTACAGCCAGCGGCTGCGTGACCGCGCACGGGCGGTGCTGGCCGATGCCCGCTCCACCGGGCGGGTGCTGATCGAGGAGTCCGCGCGCGGCGGGGCGCAGGCGGCGGGCCGCGATGCCGGGCGGATCGCACCGGGGGCTTGGGCCGATCTGACGCTGCTGGACACGCGGTCGCTGGCGCTGGAGGGGTTGCAGGGCGATGCGGTACTGGACGCTTTCGTCTTTGCGGGCGACGACGGGCTGGTCACCGATCTGTGGTCGGCCGGGCGGCATATCGTGCAGGACGGGCGGCACATCGCGCGCGACGCAGTGGCGGCGCGATTCCGCAAGGTGCTTCAGCGGCTGCGCGGGGCCCTGTGATGGGGTGGGAGGATATCCGCGCCGCGGTTCTGGACCGAATTCGCGCACGGGAATGGCCGCCCGGCGCGCTGATCCCGGGTGAGGAGCAGATCGCTGCGGATTATGGCGTGGCGCGGGCCACGGTCAACCGGGCGATGCAGGCGCTGGCCGATGAGGGATTTGTCGAACGGAAGAAACGCGCGGGCACAAGGGTGGCGGCGCTGCCCACCCGCCGGGCACGGCTGGATATCCCCGTCCTGCGGCGCGAGGTGGAGGCGACGGGTGCCGTCTATGCCTTCCGCCTGCTGGCGCGCCATGAGGCCCCGATCCCTGACGAAGCCGCGATGCGGATGGGACTGCCCGGCGGCACGCCCGGCCTTTATCTCGAAACGCTGCATCTTGCCGACGGCCGCCCGCAGGTGTTCGAGACGCGGTGGCTGAACCCTGCTGCGCTGCCGCCGCTGCCGGATTTCGCCACGGTCACCGCGAATGAATGGCTGGTGGCCGAGGTGCCCTTCGTCTCGGGCGATCTGGTTTTTTCCGCGGGGCCCGCGGGGGCCGCGGCGCAAGCCTTGGCCATCGCCCCGGACACCCCGGTCTTCGTGACCGAGCGGGTGACCGTAGGCACCGCCGGGCCGATCACGCTGGTGCGTCAGTCTCATGTCCCGGGCTATCGGGTGGTGATGCAGCTTTGATCCGCCGCGCCAGATGCCGCCCGACGATCCGCGTCAGCCGCCGGTGCAGCGGCGTGATGCGGTGGCGGATATGCATGGCGGCATAGACCGGCTGGCGCAGCACCGGCGCCTCTTCCACCGTGCGGACGCGGCCTGCAGCGATCAGTTCCTGCGCGGTCTGATCCAGCACATAGCCGGTGCCCCCCATGGCCAGCAACAGCGACACGACCGAGCCGGATTGCCCGACCGAGACGGGCGAGGTGGTCAGCTGTGGAGTGGTCTGGCGGTGCAGCTCCTCGAATGCGGGGGAGAAATGCGCGAAAACAAAACTCTCGGGGCGCACATCGGCGAGCCGGTCGGTGAGGGTGGAGACCATGCGGTAGCCCACATCGCCCAGCGTCTCGAAATGCAGGTCGGGGTGCGGCTTGGGGCTGAACATCACCGCGAAATCCAGCGTGCCGGTCAGAAGATCCGCGCACATCTGGTTGGAATAATCCGGCTCGATATAAAAGGCGGTTTCGGGATATTCGCGGCGGAAATCGGCAACCCAGTCGCCCAGATGGATCGCGGCGAGATCGTTCTGGATGCCGAGCCGCGCCAGATGTCCGGCGCCGGCGGGCACAAGGATGCGCCGCCGCGCTTCGTTCCATTCATGGCGCAGGCTGCGGGCATGCGGTTCGAACCTTTTCCCCTCGGTCGTGAGGTCGGTGCCCGCGCGGGACCGGTCGAAGAGTCGCACGCCAAGCGCGGTCTCCAGCGCCAGAAGCCGGGCCGAGACGGTGGATTGGGTGATCCCCATCCGTTCCGCCGTGCGGTGGAAGCTGCGGGTTTCGGCAAGGTCGAGGAACGTATCGAGAAGGTCGGTCTGCATCGGCTGCGCCCGGGGGTTTCACCCCCGGACCCCCAGAGTATTTGGATCAAGAGGAAGGGGCTGATCGGGTTTTCCGATCAATAGCCGCCGGACGGCCGAATTGAAAGGGGCAGGGCTTCGCGCGATGCTGGCGGAGCGGAAGAGGGAGCGGCCGATGACGGAATTTGCAAGCGCGCGGGTGGCGGTGATCGGCGGCGGCGCGGTCGGGGTGTCGGCGCTGTATCATCTGGCCAAGGCGGGCTGGACCGACTGCATCCTTCTGGAGAAGAACGAGCTGACGGCGGGCAGCACATGGCACGCGGCGGGGAATGTGCCGACGTTTTCCTCCAGCTGGTCGATCATGAACATGCAGCGCTATTCGGCGCAGCTTTATCGCGGCCTCGGGGACGCGGTCGGCTATCCGATGAATTATCATGTCACCGGATCGGTCCGGCTGGGCCATACGGCCGAGCGGCTGCTGGAGTTTCGGCGTGTGGCGGGGATGGGCCGGTATCAGGGCATGGATCTTGATATTCTGGGGCCGGAGGACCTGCGCGGGCGCTATCCTTTTGTCGAGACCCACGACCTGACCGGTGCCTTGTATGACCCCTATGACGGCGACATCGACCCGGCGCAGCTGACGCAGGCATTGGCCACCGGCGCGCGCCAGATGGGCGCGCGGATCGAGCGGTTCTGCCCGGTGACAGCGGCGCGCTGGACCGGGGCGGATTGGGTGCTGACCACGCCAAAGGGCGAGGTGCGGGCCGAATATGTGGTGAATGCGGGCGGCTATTATGCCGCGCAGGTGGGGGCCTTGTTCGGGCGGCGGGTGCCGATGATGGTGATGAGCCATCAGTATCTGCTGTTCGACACCATCCCCGAACTGGCGCAATGGTCGGCCGAGGTGGGGCACAAGCTGCCGCTGCTGCGCGATGTGGATTCCAGCTATTATTTGCGGCAGGAGAAGATGGGGTTCAACCTTGGGCCCTATGAAAACCCCTGCCGGGCGCATTGGGCGACGCCGGATGATCCGGTTCCGGAAGATTTCAGCTTTCAGCTGTTCCCCGATGATCTGGAGCGGCTGGAATGGCATATCGCCGATGCCATGGCCCGGGTGCCTCTGCTGGAGAAGGCCAGCCTGCAGAAGGTGATCAACGGCCCCATTCCCTACACGCCGGACGGAAACCCGCTGATCGGGCCGATGCCGGGGGTGCCGAACGCGTTCGAGGCCTGCGTCTTCACCTTCGGCATCTGTCAGGCGGGCGGCGCAGGCAAGGTGCTGGCCGAATGGGTGACCGAGGGCGCGACGGAATGGGACATGTGGTCCTGCGACCCGCGGCGCTTCACCGGCTGGGAGGATCACGATTATTGCGTGGCCAAGGGCAAGGAAGTCTATGGCCATGAATATGCGGTGCATTTCCCGCATCACGCCTGGCCTGCGGGGCGGATGAAGCGGACCTCGGCGGTGCATGACCGGACCGCGGCGCTTGGCGCGCAGTTCGGGCCGTATAACGGCTATGAGCGGGCTTTGTGGTATGCGCGGCCGGGGGATGACACATCCGAGGCCGCGCAAAGGACATGGGCGCGGCAGGGGCCTTGGGCCGCGGCGGTGGCCGAGGAATGCGCCGCGGTGCGCGATGCCTGCGGGATTCTGGATCTGCCGGGGTTTTCACGGTTCCGGCTGAGCGGGCAGGGCGCGGCGGAGTGGCTGACCCGGCAGATCACCGGGCGGTTGCCGGGTGAAGGGCGGCTGGGGCTGGCCTATTTCGCCGACGACAAGGGGCGGATCGTCACCGAAATGTCGGTGGCGCGGATGGGGGCGGAGGAATTCCTGCTGATCACCGCGGCCACGGCGCAGCTGCATGACCGTGGCTGGCTGGAGCGGCATCTGGCGCCGGGGTTGTCGCTGTCGGACGAAAGCGCGGACTGGTCGTGCCAGATTCTGACCGGGCCCTTGGCGCGGGCGGTGTTGCAGGCGGCGGGCGCCGAGGCCGATCTGGCGCGCCCATGGCTGAGCCATCAGGCGGCGCGGATCGCCGGGCGGCCGGTCTGGCTGGCGCGGGTCAGCTTTGCGGGCGAGCTGGGCTGGGAGATTCATACGCGGCCGGAGGATACTCCCGCGGTCTGGGATGCGGTCATGGCGGCGGGGGCGCCGCATGGCCTGCGGCCCTTCGGGATGTTCGCGCTGGACAGTCTGCGGATCGAGAAGGGTTATCGCGCGTGGAAGGGCGATCTCTCCACCGACTACTCCGTCCTGCAAGGCGGGCTGGAGCGGTTCGTCGACTGGGCGAAACCGGAGTTCCGCGGGCGTGCGGCGCTGGAGGCAGAGCGGCAGCGGGGGGTGGCGAAACGCTTCTGCACTTTGGTGATCGAGCCGGGTGAGTATGATCCGCCCTATATGTCCACCATCTGGTCCGGCGATCAGGTGGTGGGCGAGGTGACGAGCGCCGGATGGGGCCACCGGGTCGGCGCCTGCATCGGGCTGGGCATGTTGCGGGCCGATCTGAACCATCCGGGGCAGGCGGTGGAGGTCGAGGTCTTCGGCCGCCGGGTGCCTGCCGTGGTGCAGGCGGACGGGCCTTTGTGGGATCCGAAGAACGAACGGCTGCGCGGGTGACGGGCCGCGGCCCGGGGGCCAGCCCCCGGACCCCCGGGATATTTATGAACAGATGAAAGGGCGGACCGTGGTGATGGTTCCGGAACGGGCGCGGGCAGTGGTGATCGGGGGCGGGATTTCCGGCTGCTCGGTCGCCTATCATCTGGCGAAAGCGGGATGGCGCGATGTGGTGCTGTTGGAGCGCAAGCGCCTGACCTCGGGCACGACATGGCATGCGGCAGGGCTGATCGGGCAGTTGCGTGCGAATCAGAACATGACGCGGCTGGCGAAATATTCTGCCGATCTTTACGCCCGGCTGGAGGCGGAGACCGGGGTGGCGACCGGGCTGAAGCGGGTGGGGTCGATGACGGTGGCCAAGACCGCGGACCGGATGGAGGAACTGCGGCGGCAGGCCACGGTGGCGCGGATCTTCGGGGTGGAGGTGGCGGAGATTTCGCCTGCCGAGATTGGCGCGATGTATCCGCTGCTGAACCTCGACGGGCTGGTCGGCGGGGTGCGGCTGCCGGGGGACGGGCAATGCGACCCCGCGAATATCGCCATGGCCTTGGCCAAGGGCGCGCGGATGGCGGGGGCCACGATCTGCGAGGGGGTGAAGGTCACGCGGGTGACCGAGGGCGTGGGCCCCGGCGGCACGCGGCGAGTGACCGGGGTGGATTATGCGGGGCCGGAGGGGGCCGGCCATATTGTCGCCGATGTGGTGATCAACTGCGGCGGCATGTGGGGGCGCGATCTGGCGGCAAGCTCGGGCGTGACGCTGCCGCTGCATGCCTGCGAGCATTTCTATCTGCTGACGGAACCCGTGCCCGGGCTGACGGACATGCCCGTGCTGCGGGTGCCGGACGAATGCGCCTATTACAAGACCGATGCGGGCAAGATGATGGTCGGCGCCTTCGAGCCGGTGGCCAAGCCCTGGGGCATGGGCGGCATCCGCGAGGATTTCGAATTCGACACTTTGCCCGAGGATTGGGAGCATTTCGCGCCCATTCTGGAGGATGCGGCGAACCGGATGCCTTTGTTCCAGACCGCGGGCATCCACACCTTCTTTAATGGGCCGGAGAGTTTCACGCCGGACGACCGTTATTATCTGGGGCCTGCGCCCGAGATCGGCGGCTATTGGGTGGCGGCGGGGTATAATTCCATCGGCATCGTCTCCTCCGGCGGGGCGGGGATGGCGCTGGCGGAATGGATCACGACCGGAGAGGCGCCCTTCGATCTGTGGGATGTGGACCTGCGCCGGGCGCAGCCGTTCCAGAAGAACCGGCGCTATCTGCGCGAGCGGGTGACCGAGACCCTGGGCCTCCTCTATGCTGACCACTACCCCTATCGCCAGATGGCCACCAGCCGCGGGGTGCGGCGGACGCCGTTGCATGCGCATCTGAAGGTGCGGGGTGCGGTCTTTGGCGAGGTGGCCGGGTGGGAGCGGGCGAATTGGTTCGCCACGCCGGGGCAGGCGGCGGAATACCAATATGGCTGGGGCCGCCCGAACTGGTTTGCCAACCAGCGGGCGGAACATCTGGCGGTGCGGCAGGATGTGGGCCTGTTCGACATGTCCTCCTTCGGGAAGATCCGGGTCGAGGGGCGCGATGCCTGCGCCTTTCTGAACCGGGTCTGCGCGGCGGAGATGGACGTGGCGCCGGGGCGCATCACCTATACCCAGATGCTGAACGCCCGCGGCGGGATCGAAAGCGATCTGACGGTTACCCGCCTGTCCGAGCGGGCCTTCCTGTTGGTCGTGCCGGGGGCAACCTTGCAGCGCGATCTGGCCTGGCTGCGGCGGCATTTGGGGGATGATTTCGCCGTGATCACCGATGTGACGGCGGCGGAGGCGGTGCTGTGCCTGATGGGGCCGCGCGCGCGGGAGGTGATGGCCAAGGTCTCACCCGCCGATTTCTCCAATGCCGCGCATCCGTTCGGGACCGCGCGCGAGGTGGAGATCGGCCTTGGCCTCGCCCGGGCGCATCGGGTGACCTATGTGGGCGAACTGGGCTGGGAGCTGTATGTCAGCGCCGATCAGGCGGCCCATGTGTTCGAGACGCTGCTGGAGGCGGAGCCGGGACTGGCGCTTTGCGGCATCCATGCGCTGGACAGCTGCCGGATCGAGAAGGGCTTCCGCCACTGGGGCCATGACATCACCGACGAAGACCATGTGCTGGAGGCGGGTCTGGGCTTTACGGTGTCGAAGACCAAACCCGGCTTCATCGGGCGCGAGGCGGTGCTGCGGAAGGCGGACGAGGGGCTTTCCCGCAGGCTGGTGCAGTTCCGGCTGGAGGACCCCGAGGTGATGCTGTTCCACAACGAGGCGGTCGTGCGCGACGGCCGGATTGTCGGGCCGGTGACATCGGCCAATTACGGCCATTTCCTCGGCGGGGCCATCGGTTTGGGCTATGTGCCCTGCAAGGGCGAAAGCGCGGCAGAGGTGTTGGCCTCCTCCTATGAGATCGAGGTGGCGGGGGTGCGGCACCGGGCGGTGGCGTCGCTGGCGCCGATGTATGATCCGAAGGCGGAAAGGGTGCGCCAGTGACAGCGGGCGGACCGGGGGTTTTCCACCCCCGGACCCCCGGAGGATATTTCTGAACAGATGAATGCGGCAGGGCGGGCCGGCGCATTCCGGCACAGGAGGACGTTGGAGATGCAAGCGACGGACAGTTCTTTCGCCAGCCTTCCGCCCGCAGGCGGCGACCGGATCGACCGGATGGTCGCCGCGCATGTGCCGGGCATGGCGCTGGAACGCGCCTTCTACACCGATCCCGAGGTTTATGAGCGTGATCTGGACCGGGTGTTCCGCCGCCATTGGCACTGCATCGCCCATGAAAGCGTGATCCCGAACCCGAATGATTATGAGTTGTTCCGCATGGCCAGCGAGCAGGTGATCCTGACCCGCGACGGCGAGGGGCGGATCCATGCGCTGCTGAACATCTGCCGTCACCGTGGCGCCGAGGTCTGCACCAGCCAGAAGGGCAATGCCAAGGCCTTCGTCTGCCCCTATCACGCCTGGACCTACGGCAATGACGGTCGGCTGAAGGCTGCGCGGCTGATGCCCAAGGATTTCCGGCGCGAGGATCATGGTCTGCGCCGCCTGCATGTCCGGGTCGAGGCGGGGCTGGTCTTCATCTCCTTCGCCGACGATCCGCTGGATTTCACCGAGGTGGAGCGGCTTTTGCGCGCGACCTGTGGCCAGTATGGCTGGGGTGCGGCGCGGGTGGCGCATCGGGAAAGCTATGTGCTGGATGCGAACTGGAAGCTGGCGGTCGAGAACTATGTCGAATGCTACCATTGCGGCCCAGCCCATCCGGAATACAGCCAGACCCATGCGCTGGAACAGCCGCTGGAGCGGATTGCCGAGCTGAATGCCGCGATGGAGGCGCGGACCTGCGCGCTTGGCATCGACATCGGGCAGGGCGATGCCTGGCAGACCAGCCGCGAAGGACGCGAGGCGATCCATGCCTTCCGCTATGCGCTTTATGACGGGGTTTCGACCGGATCCGAGGATGGCCAGCCGATTGCGCCGCTGATGGGGCGCTTCACCGGGTTCGACGGTGGCGTGACCTCGATCCATCTGGGCGGCACGACATTTCTTGTCTGCTATGCCGATCATGGAATGATCTACCGCTTCATCCCCACCGGCGTTGAACGCTGCGAGATGGAGCTGATCTGGCTGGTGAACGGCGCGGCGGTCGAAGGGCAGGATTACGACTTCCGGCGCCTGACCTGGCTTTGGACCGTGACCACTGAAGAGGACAAGAAGATCATTGAACATACCTCGCGCGGGGTGCGGTCGAAATATTACTGTCCCGGACCGATTGCGCCGATGGAGCAGAACGAACTACGCTACATCAGCTGGTATCTGGACGAAATCTCGCGCCCCTGATCCGGCCCCCCTGAGGAGGAAAGCCCATGACCGTTTCGCCGCATCTGGGACAGTTCTACATCGGCGGGCAATGGGTCGATCCCTTGCCCGGTGCGACGCAGGCCGGGGTGGAAAACCCCGCGACCGAAGAGATCGTGGCGCAGGTGGCGCTTGGCACGGCGGCGGATGCCGACCGGGCGATTGCCGCTGCACGGGCGGCCTTTGACGGCTGGACCGTGGTGCCGGTGGCCGAGCGCATCGCATTCGTGAAGCGCATCCTTGAGGTCTACAACAGCCGCTATGAGGAATTCGCGCAGGCGATGTCCACCGAGATGGGGGCCCCCATCGAATGGGCGCGCGGCGCGCAGGCCTGGGCGGGGCAGGTGCATATCGAAAGCACCATCACTGCCGCAGAACAGATGGTCTGGGAAGAAATGCGGGGCGGGACCCGGATCGTGCATGAAGGGATCGGTGTCTGCGCGCTGATCACGCCGTGGAACTGGCCGATGAACCAGATCGCCTGCAAGGTGGCGCCTGCGCTGATTGCGGGTTGCACCATGGTGCTGAAACCCTCGGAAATCGCGCCGCTGTCCGGCGTCTTGTTCGCCGAGGTCTGCCATGCGGCGGGGGTGCCGCCGGGCGTGTTCAATCTGGTCAACGGCACCGGGCCGGAGGTGGGCGCGCGGATGTCCTCGCACCCCGAGGTGGACATGGTCTCCTTCACCGGATCGACCCGTGCGGGCACGGCGGTGGCCGCGGCGGCGGCCCCCACGGTCAAGCGGGTGGCGCAGGAGCTGGGCGGAAAATCCGCGAATATCATCCTGCCCTCGGCCGATCTTCAGGCGGCGGTGGCGGGCGGCGTGGCGGGCTGCTTTGGCAACACCGGGCAAAGCTGCGATGCACCCACGCGCATGCTGGTGCCCCGTGCCCTGCACGACCGCGCGCTGGAGATTGCGGCGGCGGCCGCGGCTGAGGTGGTGGTGGGCGATCCGCGCGATACGGCCACGACCATGGGGCCGCTGATCTCTCAGACCCAGTTCGACAAGGTGCAGCGGCTGATCCAGGCCGGGATCGACGAAGGCGCGACCTTGGTCTGCGGCGGCACCGGGCGCCCTGCGGGGCTGAACCGCGGCTGGTTCGTGCAGCCGACGATCTTTGGCAACGTGACCAATGACATGACCATCGCGCGTGAGGAAATCTTCGGCCCAGTGCTGTCGATCCTGCCCTATGACGATGTGGATCAGGCGGTGGCCATCGCCAATGACACGCCCTACGGGCTGGCCGCCTATATCGCCGGCCCGGTCGAAGAGGCGCGGCCGGTGGCGCGGCGGCTGCGGGCGGGGACGGTGAACCTGAACTACCCGGACTGGGACACCTTCGCGCCCTTCGGCGGCTACAAGCAATCCGGCAATGGCCGGGAATATGCGGGCTGGGGCATCCATGACTTCTGCGAGGTCAAGGGCATCGTCGGGTGGGGCGCATGAGATACGGCTATGTGGGGCTGGGCAATCTGGGCGGGCATCTGGCGGCCAGCCTGATCCGGGCCGGGCATCAGGTGACGGTCTATGACCGCGACCCCGCGCAGGCCGAACGTCTGGCCGCCATGGGGGCAGGGGTGGCCCATTCTGTGATGGAGATGGAGGGGCGGGTGGACCATGTCTTCACCTGCCTGCCCAAGCCCGCCGCCAGCGAGGCGGTGCTGGCCGAGCTGATGACCTTCCTGCCGCCCGGCGCGACCTGGATCGAGAATTCCACCCTTGGCCGCGACGATGTGCTGCGGCTGGCGGGACTGGCCCGGGTGGGCGGCGTGCGCATGCTGGAGGCGCCGGTGACCGGCGGCGTCCATCTGGCCGCGCGGGGCGAAATCACCGTTCTGGCCGGGGGCGACGCCGATCTTTATGAGATGCACCGCCCCGCGCTGGAGGCGATCGGGAGCCGCATCTTCCACATGGGGCCCTTGGGCAGCGCGGCGGTGATCAAGGTCATCACCAACATGCTGGCCTTCATCCATCTGGTCGCCGATGGCGAGGCGCTGATGCTGGCGGCGCGCGGCGGGCTGGACCTGAAGACCGCGTGGGAGGCGATTGCCGCTTCCTCCGGCAGCAGCTTCGTGCATGAGACCGAGGGCCAGCTGATCCTGAACGGCAGCTATGACGTGGCCTTCACCATGGATCTTGCGCTGAAGGACCTTGGCTTTGCGCTTGGCTTCGGGCGGGAATTCGGCGTGCCGCTGGATCTGGCCTCGGCCGTGACGCAGACCTTCCTGCGGGGCCGGGCGGTCTATGGCGGCGCCGCGCAATCGACGCAGATCGTCAAACTGCTGGAGGATGCGCTGCAAACCCCGCTGCGGGCCGGGGGCTTCCCCGAAAAGCTGGCCTGACTGCCCGGAATTGCGGCAGTGCCGAAACCCGTGCCGCGGTGCGGCAGGCCCCTCTGCGACGCTTCTGCAACAGGGGCGCAAGGCTCTGGCAAAATCCTGCGCGCTCGGGCAGAAAGGCTGTGGTGTTGCCCGTTGCCTGCCCTGCAGGCCTGTGCAATACATTCAATAGCCACGATCTAAACCGAAGGGTTCAGAATGAGCGAGTTCGCTGTCCGGCGCATGATGATGGTGGACAACCAGATCCGCCCGTCCGATGTGACGAAATACCCGATCATCGAGGCGATGCTTTCGGTGCCGCGAGAGCTTTATGTTCCGGCCGACAAGCGTGAGGCGGCCTATGTGGGCGATACCATCGCCATCGGACCGGGCCGTGTGCTGCCCGAGCCGCGGACGCTGGCCAAGATGCTGGATGCGCTGGATCTTCGCCCCGGGGATCTGGTTCTGGATCTGGGCTGCGGCCTTGGTTATTCCGCCGCGGTTCTGGCGCGGATGGTGGATACGGTGGTTGCCGTCGAATCCGATGAGGCCATGGCCGCCGAGGCGCAGCGCCTCTTGTCAGAGGAAGGCGTGGACAATGCCGTCGTGATCGCCGGGCCGCTGACGGCCGGGGCGCCGAAGCATGGTCCCTATGATGTGATCACCATCGAAGGCGGCGTGGAACAGGTTCCCGAGGCCGTCACCAATCAGCTGAAGGATGGCGGCCGCATCGCGGCGCTGTTCATGGAAGGCAGCCTTGGCACGGTCCGCATCGGCCTGAAGGCCGGGGGACGGATCGACTGGCGTCCGGCGTTCAATGCCGGAGCCCCGGTTATTCCGGGCTTCGAACGGGTCCGCGCCTTCGCGCTGTGATCCGGCCGCGGCACGGCAACAAACAGCAGGCCGGGTCATGGGCCCGGTCCGGTAACGAGAGAGGACGAGCGGAATGGGCAACTGGTTCAGGGCCTTTGTGATCGGGGCGGCGGCGGCGCTGACCAGCCTGCCCGCGCAGGCCGAGACGCTGACCGATGCGCTGATCTCGGCCTATCGCAATTCGAACCTGCTGGAACAGAATCAGGCGGTGCTGCGGGCGGCGGATGAGGATGTGGCCATCGCGGTCTCTTCTCTGCGGCCTGTGGTATCCTATGTGGTGAGTGCAGGGACCAGCTGGACCAAGCGCACCACGGATTTCAGCACCACGGAATTCGACAGCCTCAGCACCTCGATCGCGCTGTCGGTGGATTTCGTGCTGTTCGACTTCGGCCGCAACAGTCTGGCCGTGGAAATGGCGAAAGAGGCGGTGCTGGCCACCCGGCAGGCGCTGGTCTCGGTCGAGCAGCAGGTGCTGCTGGCCGCGGTCTCGGCCTATGTCGATGTGCAGCTGAAGCAGGAAATCGTGGCGCTGCGGCAGTCGAACGTGCGGCTGATCACCTCGGAACTGGGGGCGGCGCGCGACCGTTTCGATGTGGGTGAAATCACCCGCACCGATGTGTCCATCGCCGAAGCCGCACTGGCCGCCGCGCGTTCCGGTCTGGCCGCCGCCGAGGGGGAGCTTCTGGTCGCGCGCGAGGCCTACAAGGCTGCCATCGGCCATTATCCTTCGAATCTGGCGGCCCTGCCGGCGGCGCCCGCCATCGGCAAATCGCTGGACGAGGCGCGCAAGGTGGCCGTGCGCGGTCATCCGTCGATCCTGCGTGCCCAGCATGAGGTGGTGATCGCGGAGCGTCAGGTTGCGCTGGCCAGCGCGAACATGAAGCCGTCGATCGGGCTGAGCGGGCAGATCGGCAATTCCACCGCCGACAGCTCCATCGCGGGGAATGACACGGCCAGCCTGAACGCGCAGCTGGGGCTGAGCATGTCGCAGACGCTGTATGCGGGCGGCCGGCTGTCGTCGCTGTACCGCAAGGCACTGGCCGGGCAGGAAGGCGCGCGCGCGGCGCTGAAGCAGACGGTGCTTCTGGTCGAGCAGGGTGTTGGCAATGCCTGGTCCGCGCTGATCGTCTATACGGCCTCTATCGAGGCGTCGCGCCAGCAGATCGCCGCGGCACAGGCGGCGTTCGATGGCGTGCGCGAAGAGGCGTCGCTGGGCGCACGCACCACGCTGGATGTGCTGGACGCCGAACAGGACCTGCTGGATGCCCGAGCCAGCCGGCTGGAGGCCGAGGCTGGCCGCTACGTCGCGGTCTATCAGGTGCTGTCCTCGATGGGGCTGCTGACGGTGGAGCATCTGAATCTGGGCATTCCGACCTATGATCCCGAGGCCTATTACAATGCGGTGAAATCCGCGCCCCCGACCTCGGTCCAGGGCAAGAAGCTGGACCGGATCCTGAAGAAAGTGACGGAATAGCCACCGTTTTGCACAGAATGGACGGGGCGCGTTGACCAAAAGTTAACGCGCCCCTGTGAATTTCTTGTCACTGCGGCCGGTTGGCTTTAGACTGTTTCGAAAACCCGTATAATCCGATGGCAGGGCAGAATGTCGGAACCGCTCAGTTCGCATGAGATCGAGGATGTGCTCTCCTCCATCCGCCGCCTCGTCTCCGAGGAGCTTCGCCCCGTCACCCGGGCGGAGGAGGTGGTGCCCGTGGCCGCACCGGTGGCTGCAAGGGATGACAGCAAGCTTCTCCTGACGCCGTCGCTGCGGGTCGTGGGGGAAAGCCGGACGATGGCCACCCCGGCGCCGCGCGCGGTGGAGGCCGCGGCCCCGCCTGCCGCAGAAGTCTATGACGATGACGGGCTGGATCTGGGTGACAACGGGCTTGGCGCGTTGCGCGTGGCCGCCATGCAGGATCCGGCCGGGGATGAGGTCTGGGCCGCGCCCGGCGCCCCGGTGGATGAGGCGCAGGACTGGCCTGCCGACAGCCTTGAGGAAACCCTGCCCGGCACCGACTGGCTGCAGGCGGAACCGGAATGGATCGACGAGGAGCCGGTGCCCTTCACCGCCCATCCCCGTCGGGCCGATGTGCCCCCCGCGATGACCGAAGAGCCGCTGGCCAGGGCATGGGCCGAACGGGCCGAGGCCGAGGTCCATGCCACGCTGCGCGAAAGCGGCCCGAAGATCATCCGCCCGGATGCCGTCTCTGACACCGCGGAGATCACCATCGAGGAGGAGCTGGAGGCCGAAGCGGCCGCGGCATCTGGCATCTTCGATCAGGATGAGCCCGTCTTCGATGAGGAGATGCTGCGCGATCTGGTGCGCGAGATCATTCGTGAGGAACTGGCCGGGACCTTGGGCGAACGGATCACCCGCAATGTGCGCAAGCTGGTGCGGATGGAGGTCAACCGCGCGCTGACCGCACGGGAATTCGGCTGAGGCCGTCTCCCGGCGCCGGACAGGGCCGGCACAAAGCGAAAGGCGCGCCTCCGGCAAGAGGCGCGCCTTTCGCTTGTCCGGCAGGCCGGATCAGGCCGCTTCGGCGTGATCCGAATCCAGCGCCGCGCGGCGTTCCGATTCTTCACGGCTGAGCGCGACAGAAGTCCGCACGCCCTTGGCGACGAATTCCATCAGGCCCTTCACGACCCGTTCGTTCGGGTCGATCCCGGCACAGGACAGAACCTCGCGTCCATCGCGCGAGCGCGCCCAGCGGGCGATCTGTTCGGGGCCGTTGCCGTATTTCTTGTCATCGGCGATGGCATCATCCAGTGCCGCCAGAACAACGGCCGCGAACAGCTTGCGCGCGCGCTGACCCTGTTCGAAGTTGAAGGCCGTGCTGTCGATGGTATCGAGCATCACTCGTAATCCTTGGTCGTTTTTTGATCTTTGTTGCGCCCGTCGCTTGTAACGATTTGATCACGATTCGGGCTGCGCCGTTTGGAATGTCGGTCATGCGTGTAGCGCATGGCTGGGGGCTGCGTCCACTGTATCTAGTCGTGTTAGCGTCAGAATGCTGACGAAATATGGGTTTGGCTGTTAAGGTTTCAACCACCAGCCGCGAAATCCTTGCAAATGTGGTCGGGCAGAATGCGCCCCGGCTCTTGCGTTCCTCGCGGTTCCGTGACTCGGCGGGCTGCGCAAGGAACGGGCGGTTTGTGAACGCCGCGTCAGGCGGTTTCGGCGAAAAGCCGGGCCTCTCCCGCGATCAGCGGGCCGGCCAGCCGGTCAAACCGCAGATGCGCCAGCGCACGGTTTCCGGCGACGGTGCCCAGTGTTCCGGCCTCGCGCCCGTCCGGCAGGGTGATGGGGGTTCCGGGCGCTGCGGCGCCTTCGATCCGCAGCCGGACAAGGCCCTTGCGCAGCTCTGTCTTGTGCTTCATCCGGGCCGTCACCTCCTGCCCGACGTAGCAGCCCTTGCGGAAATCGACGCCATGCAGCCGTTCGAACCCGGATTCGAGGATATAGCTGTCCTCGACCCGCAGGTCGGCGGGATATTCGGGGATCAGATGTTCGACCCGGATCGCATCCCAATCCGTTGTGCCGTCTTCACCGGGGCTGTCTGACCATTGGCGCCAGCCAAGCGCCGGGTGGCGCGGGTCGAGCAGGGCGCCTGCGGGCGCGGGGCCGGTGCCGCGCAAGGCGAAGAGGGCGGTTTCGGTGATCTGCACATCGGCCCGCAGCTTGTACAGCGTCAGGCGGCGCAGCGTGGCGGGGGCCAGATCGGCGGGAATGTCGATCAGCAATGTGCCGGCGGGATCGGACGACCGGCGGGCCACGAAGAAATCGGCCAGATATTTGCCCTGCGGTGACAGCAGCGCGGTCCAGACCATCCCCGGCGCCTTTTGCAGCGGAGCCACATCATTCGTCACCAGACCCTGCAGGAACGGTACCGCATCGCGGCCCGTCACCCGCCAGATCACCCGGTTATCTGCTGTCTCGGCCATGCGCATCTCCCGTCCGGCCCTTGATATAGGCCTGGCGCGGGGCGGCGCAATGCGGGATCAGCCGTCGCGGAACTGCAGCGCGTGCAGTTTCGCATAAAGCCCGCCCTGCGCCAGCAGCGCCTCATGGGTGCCCTGTTCCACAGCGCGGCCCTGGTCCATCACGATGATCCGGTGTGCGTCGCGCACGGTGGCCAGCCGGTGGGCGATGACCAGTGTCGTCCGGCCTTCCTGCGCGCGGGCCAAAGCCTCGGTCACCGCCTGTTCCGAGGCGGCATCCAGCGCCGAGGTTGCCTCGTCCAGAAGCAGCACCGGCGCATCCGCCAGAAGCGCGCGCGCAATGGCCACCCGCTGCCGCTGCCCGCCCGACAGGGACGATCCGCGCGGCCCCGCGGGCGTCTCCAGCCCTTGTGGCAGGCGCGAGAGGAACTCGGCCACATTGGCATCACGCAGCGCGGCCTCCAGCGCCTCGGGCGCAATGCCGGTGCGGCCCAGCACCAGATTCTCGCGCAGCGTCTCGTCAAACAGCAATGTGTCCTGGCTGACTGCGGCAAAGAGGCGGCGCTGGTCGTCCAGTGTCATGGCGCCGACCGGCGCCCCCCCGATCAGGATTTCGCCCGCCGAAGGATCGGCCAGCCCGGTCAGCAGATGGAAGACCGTGGATTTCCCTGCACCCGAGGCACCGACCAGTGCGGTGACGCGGCCCGCCTCAGCCGTGAAAGTCAGGCCGTTCAGCACCGGCCCGTCGCCATAGCCGAATTGCACATCATTGAAGGCGATGGCCGGGGGCAGGCGGTCAGGGCGGGCGGCACTGGCGGCCGGGCGGAGCTGGGCTGCGGGTTCGGCGTCCAGAAGGCCATAGATCCGTTCAAGCGAGGCCAGCGCGATCTGCCGGTATCCGGCGAGGTCGGACAGGCGGCGGATCGGCTGAAACGTCAGGGCCATGGCGGTGAAGAAGGCCATGAATTCGCCAGTCGTGCGTTCTCCCTCCACCACCTCGCGGCCGCCCAGCATGAGGACGGCGAAAAAGCCGATGCCGGTCACCACATCCACCAGTGCGGGCATGGTCGCGCGGCCCACGGCGGATTTTACCTCGGCCCGGGCGATGCGGTCCACAATCTGGCCGAAATGGTCGCGCTGATAGGCTTCGGTCCGGGTCAGCTTCACCTGCTGGATGCCGTGGAAGATTTCATCCAGACGGGTGGCCCGCAGCCCGGCCTGCACCCGGCTGAGCACGGATTTCTTGCGGATGTAGCGTTGCAGGACGGCCGCGGGCACCAGCAGAAGCGGCGCCCCGACCAGCGCGGCCAGCGTCCAGCGCCAGTCGATGTTCATTGCCACCACGAACAGCCCCACCAGCGATACGGCGTCCCGGCCAAAGCCGGTGATGACCAAGGTGGTCGCCCCCTGCGCGGCGGCGGTGTCGCCCTGCACCCGTTCGATCAGCGTGCCGGGTGGGTTCTTCTGGAAGAAGGCGCCGTCCAGCGTCAGCAGATGGGCCAGAAGCTCTTTCTGCATCGCGGCGGCGGTGCCCTGATTGACCTGCGTCAGCAGCCAGCGGTTCAGCACCGAGGTCGTGGCGCGCAGCAGGAACAGCCCGAGGATGCCGAAGCCCACCCAGACCAGTGCCGCGGTGGAGCGAGAGGAGAACACCTCGTCGAACAGCGGTTCCAGCATCCAGGACAGCGCGCCAAGCGTCGATCCCTCGACGGCGGAGAGAAGCAGGGCAACCCCCATGAGCCCGGCGCGCGGGCGCAGGAAATCGCTCCAGAACCGCCGGATCAGACCGGGACGGCGGGAGAGGGCGGCATCCTGTGGGGCGATATCCTGAGGGGCGTCGGCGGGGGTCACGGGCCGGAGCCTCCTGCGGTTGCGGTCCCCTTGCGGTCTAGCCGGGAAACGGGGTCGGCTCAAGCCGGGCCGGGCCGGGGCGGGGTAGGGCCGGGCGGGTTTGTCCTGCCTGGCGTTGACCTTCCTCCGGGGCAGGCGTAGCCAAGGCGGACCACATCAGGAGAGACATGCGATGAGCCTTGCCCATGGCCACCCCTATCTGGCGATCCCCGGGCCCTCGGTCACGCCGGACCGGGTGCAGCGGGCGATGCACCGCACCAGCCCCAACATCTATGAAGGCCAGCTGGTCGAGATGGTGGAAAGCCTGTGGCCGGATCTGAAGCGGCTGGCGGGCACGGCGAATCATGTGGCGGCCTATATCGGCAATGGTCATGGCGCGTGGGAGGCGGCGAACACCAATATGTTCAACCGCGGCGACAAGGCGCTGGTCCTGTCCTGCGGCCGGTTCGGCCACGGCTGGGCCGCGCATGCCCGCGATATGGGCATCGAGGTGGAGCTGCTGGATTTCGGCACCGCGTCGCCGGCCGATCCCGCCCGGGTCGAGGCCGCCCTGCGCGCCGATACCGGCCACCGGATCAAGGCCGTGCTGACCACGCATGTGGACACGGCAAGCTCGATCCGGACCGATGTTCCGGCGATCCGCGCTGCCATCGACGCGGCCGGGCATCCGGCTTTGTTCGCGGTGGATTGCATCGCCTCGATGGGTTGCGATGAATACCGGATGGACCAATGGGGTGTCGATGTCACGGTGGCGGCCAGCCAGAAGGGGTTGATGACGCCGCCGGGCATGGCCTTCGTCTGGTTCTCGGAAAAGGCGCGGGTGCAATGCGGGCAAAGCGACCTGTCCACCCCCTATTGGCGGTGGGGACCGCGCGCCGCCCCCGAGGAATTCTGGCAATACTGGTTCGGCACAGCGCCGACCCACACGCTTTATGGTCTGCGCGAGGCGCTGGACATGATCTTCGAGGAAGGTCTTGCGCAGGTCTGGACCCGGCATGACACGCTGGCCCGCACCGTCTGGGCGGCCTTCGACGCCTGGGGCGCGGGCAATCCGGCGATCCGGCTGAATGCGGCGCGGCCCGAATGGCGCGGCCGCTCGGTCACGGCGGCGCGGATCGGCGGCGAGGACGGCACCCGGCTGCGGAACTGGTGCGAGACGCAGGCCGGCGTCACGCTGGGCATCGGTCTTGGCATGAACAGCGCCGAGGATCCGAATGCCGACGGCTTCCTGCGGGTCGCGCATATGGGCCATGTGAATGCCCATATGACGCTCGGCGCGCTTGCCGTGATGGACGCCGGGCTGAAGGCGCTGTCCATTCCCCATGGCGACGGCGCGCTCTCCGCCGCGGCTCGGGTGGCCGCCGGCGGCTCGGCACCGGATCCGGCCTCGCTCGCCTGAGGCCGGTGGCGGCGCGGGCGGGCTGGAGCATCGTCCAGACCTGCACCGAGGCAGCCAGCGGTGCCAGCCGCTCCTTTCTGGCGCCGGACGCCATGATGACAGGTGCAGTGCGGCGCGGGTTCGACATGGCTTGGAAGGCATACCGCCTTGGGCAGGCCGGTGACGCGCATCGCTTTGCTCGGCAGCGTGCAAACGGCAACCGAGGGCATGTCGATGCCACCACCGATCCGCGTTGAACCGATCTCAGGCCCCGGCGGTGGTCTTTTTTGATGTGAAATGAGAACAAGGGATCGGCAAAGAGTACGGGGGAGAAGATTGGCCGCTCTGTCCCGGCCCTCCGTCCTCAATCCTATTGCATCCAAAGCCCGGGCTAACGCGCTGAGCGGCATGAAAACCGCTGTCCTGATGCCCGGTCGCGCGGCGTCAGACAGCGCGCCGGTGGGACAGGGCGAAGGTCGCGGGATCAGAGGTGTCGTAGCCGAGTTCCGCCGCCTTGTCGAAGAAGCCGCGGGCGGGCAGGCCATCCGACAGCCGCCCCCGGCAGAGCGCCGCGCGCAAGGGGCGTCCGGCGGCGGCGTCTTCTTCCATCAGCTGTTCCAGCGCGGCGGTCAGTTCGGCCATGCGCAGGCCCAGATCGCGGGCCAGTGCGCCATAGGTGATGGTCTCCCCCGCCGCGGCCAGCGCGGCGAGGCGGTCTTCAAGCCTCATCGCCCTGTTCCGCCACGCGGGCGACGGAAACCACATCCTCATCCGGGCCGGTGTTGAACACCCGGACCCCGCCCGCGGAGCGGGAGCGGAAGCTGATCTGGTCCACCGGCACGCGGATCGACTGGCCGGTCGAGGTGGCGAGCATGATCTCATCGGCCAGATCTACCGGGAAGGAGGCGACGATGCGCCCGCCGCGCGGCCCCGGAGAGATGGCCTTGACCCCCATGCCGCCGCGGCCGCGGACCGGGTAATCGTGGCTGGAGGACAGCTTGCCCGATCCGCCGGTGGTGACGGTCAGGATCAGATCCTCGGCCGCCGACAATTCGGCATAGCGCTCGGGCGACAGCTGGCCCGCGGCGACGACCTCTTCGTCGTCATCCGCCGCCTCATCCTCGGTCACGCCGGCCATCAGGCGGCGCTGTTTCAGATAGGCGGCGCGTTCCTCGGGGTTAGCTTCGTAATGCCGGATGACCGACATCGACACCACGCGGTCACCTTCGGCCAGACGGATGCCGCGCACGCCGGTGGAATCGCGGCCGCGGAAGACGCGCACCTCGGTCGTGGGGAAGCGGATGGCGCGGCCCTGCATGGTGACCAGCATCACATCATCGTTTTCGTCGCAGATCCGCACGTTCACCAGGCTGGTGCCCTCGGGCAGGTTCATGGCGATCTTGCCGTTGCGCTTGATGTTGGTGAAATCCGACAAGGCGTTGCGCCGCACATCGCCGTCCGAGGTGGCGAAGAACACCTGAAGGTTGTCCCATTCCAGTTCCGGCACATCCACCGGCATCAGCGCTGCGATCGACACGCCCGGCCCGATGGGCAGGATGTTGACCATGGCCTTGCCCTTGGCGGTGCGGCCCGCCAGCGGCAGGCGCCAGCATTTCATCTGATAGGCCATGCCGTCGGTAGTAAAGAACAGCAGCGAGGTATGGGTGTTCGCCACGAACAGCGTGGTGACCACATCATCCTCTTTGGTCTGCATCGAGGCCAGACCCTTGCCGCCGCGGTTCTGGCTGCGGAATTCGGCCAGAGGCGTACGCTTGATATAGCCGCCCGAGGTGATGGTGACGACCATATCCTCGCGCTCGATCAGGTCCTCATCCTCCATGTCGCCTTCCCATTCGGCAATCAGGGTGCGGCGGGGGACGGCAAAGGCGGTCTTCACGGCGGTCAGCTCATCGGCGATGATCGCCATGATCCGCTCGCGCGAGCCGAGGATGTCGAGGTAATCCTTGATCTTCGCGGCCAGTTCTTCCAGCTCGTCGGTGATTTCCTTGACGCCCATGGCGGTCAGGCGTTGCAGCCGCAGGTCAAGGATGGCGCGGGCCTGCGTCTCGGACAGGTTATAGGTCCCGTCCTCGTTCATCTTGTGCGTCGGGTCGTCGATCAACCTGATATAGGCGGCAATGTCATGGGCGGGCCAACGCCGCGTCATCAGCCGTTCCCGCGCCTCGGCCGGATCGTTGGAGGAGCGGATGGTGGCCACCACCTCATCCACGTTGGACACGGCCACGGCCAGACCGCACAGGATATGGCTGCGCTCGCGGGCCTTGCGCAGTTCATAGGCGGTGCGGCGGGCGACCACCTCTTCGCGGAACTGCAGGAAGTAATACAGGAAATCCCGCAGGGTCAGCGTTTCGGGCCGGCCGCCGTTCAGCGCCAGCATGTTGCAGCCGAACGAGACCTGCATGGGCGAGAAGCGCCACAGCTGGTTCAGCACCACATCCGGCGTGGCATCGCGTTTCAGCTCGATCACCACGCGCACGCCCACGCGGTCGGATTCGTCCGCGACAGAGGCGATGCCTTCGATCCTCTTGTCACGCACCGCCTCGGCGATCTTTTCGATCATCGCGGCCTTGTTCACCTGATAGGGAATCTCATCGACGATGATTGCCCAGCGGTCCTTGCGGATTTCCTCCACATGGGTTTTCGACCGGATGAGGACGGATCCGCGGCCTTCCAGATAGGCCTTCCGCGCGCCGGAGCGGCCAAGGATCATGCCGCCCGTCGGGAAATCGGGGGCGGGCACGATTTCCATCAGCCGTTCCATGCTGATGTCGGGCTCTGCGATCATCGCCAGCGTGGCGTCGATCACCTCGCCCAGATTGTGCGGCGGAATGCGGGTCGCCATGCCGACGGCAATGCCTTCGGACCCGTTGACCAGCATATTCGGGTATTTCGCCGGCAGGACCGTCGGTTCGCGGTCCTTGCCATCGTAGTTGTCCTGAAAATCGACCGTGTCCTTGTCGATGTCATCCAAGAGCGACAGCGCCGCCTTCTCCAGCCGCACCTCGGTATAGCGGAAGGCGGCGGGCGGGTCGCCGTCCATGCTGCCAAAGTTGCCCTGACCGTCCAGAAGCGGCAGCGACATGGAGAAATCCTGCGTCATCCGCACCAGCGCGTCATAGATCGCGCTGTCGCCATGCGGGTGATATTTGCCCATCGTATCGGCCACGGGGCGGCTGGACTTGCGATAGGGCTTGTCGTGGGTGTTGCCCACTTCACTCATCGCATAAAGAATGCGCCGGTGCACAGGTTTCAGGCCGTCGCGCAGATCCGGGATCGCGCGGCTGACGATCACGCTCATCGCGTAATCCAGATAGGCCGTGCGCATCTCCTGCGCGATGTCGATCTGCGGGCCGGGGGCGACCGGATGTTCCGGGTTTTCGCCTTTGTTTTCAGTCTCTTCTGGGGTATCCGCCACGGCCAGCCTTCTTTGTTCTTCGATGGCCCAAAGAGGGGCCATATCTTGTTGGCGGCAGACTACACCATACCGCCCTTGGGGTGCAATGCTGCCCGGCCCGCCATGGCAGCAGCATTGGGGGATGAGTGATAACGCATTGTTTTCATTGAACTCATCTTCATCTTTGTCATGCTTTCGTCATGGGAGGACAAAGGAGGCAATCCCCATGACCGGAACCGAGACGGAACTGATGCTGAAAGGCTATGGCCTGACCACCGCCGAATTCACCTATCGGATGCCCGATTACCGCCATGTCCTGAACACCTATGTCTGGCAGGACTACGATCTGGCGCCGGATTATCCGGTGCTGTTCCGCTTCATCGAATTCTGGCAGGAAAAGATCGAAGGTCCGCTGCATTCCGTGCGTTTCACCCACCGGAAGCTGATCGGCCCGGCGGAATGGCGCCATGTGAAGGGAGAGTTCCGTCTGCACTGACCCTTGCGGCGCGGGCCCGTCACGGGTAGGGCGCGCGGGTCATGACCGAAGCCCTGCGCCCCCCGATCCGTGCCCTGACCGGCGTTGACGACCTGATCCGTGACGGGCAGGTCCCGGCTGAGGGGCGAGCCGTGCTGGACCGTGTGGCCGCGGAATTCCGGGTGCGCCTGTCGCCGGAGGTGGCGGCGAATGCGGCGCCTGGCGTGCGCGCGCAGTTCCTGCCCGATGGGGCAGAGCTGTCCATCCTGCCCGAAGAGCTGGCCGATCCGATCGGCGATGCCGTGCACCGGCCCGAGACGGACGGCGCGGCCGTGCCGGGCCTGACGCACCGTTACCCCGACCGGGTGATCCTGCATGCGACCCAGACCTGCGAGGTCTATTGCCGGTTCTGCTTTCGCCGCGAAGCCGTGGGCGAAGCGGGGACGCTGGCCGAAGAGGAATTCGCCCGCGTGCTGGCCTATCTGCGCGACCACCCCGAGATCTGGGAGGTGATCCTGACCGGCGGCGATCCGATGGTCCTCTCCGCCCGGCGGCTTAAGTACATGCTGGACCGGCTGTCGGCCATCCCTTCGGTGCAGGTGATCCGCTTTCACACCCGTATCCCCGTGGTCGCGCCGGAGAAGATCACCCCGGCGCTGGTGGCCGCACTGGACCAGCGGCCCGCGGTCTGGGTGGTGGTGCACACCAACCACGCCGATGAGATCACCCCCGCCGCCGAAGCCGCCTTCGCCCGGCTGACCCGCGCGTGCATCCCGCTCCTGTCGCAGACCGTGCTTCTGCGCGGCGTGAATGCCGATCCGGATACGCTGGAGTCCTTGTTCCGTGCGCTGATCCGCAACCGGGTGAAGCCCTATTACCTGCACCACCCCGATCTGGCGAAAGGCACCGGCCATTTCCGCCTGCCGTTGGCCGAGGGTCAGGCGATCATGGCGGCGCTGCGGGGCCGCCTCTCGGGCACCGCGCTGCCCACCTATGTGCTGGACATCCCCGGCGGCCACGGCAAGGTGCCGGTCGGCCCGGGCTATCTGGAGCGCCAGAGCGATGGCAGCTGGATCGTCACCGACCCGAATGGTGCCCGGCATAGCTACCGCGATCTCTGATCCCTGCCCGCCGGGGCGCTGCCCCGGACCCCGGGATATTTATGAACAGATGAATGACCTTTGTCCCATTCATCTGTTCATAAATATCCTCGGGGGGTGCGGGGGGCGAAGCGCCCCCGCGGCGACGGGGTTCACTTGGCGCGCGTGGGACGGTCAAAGACCTTCTTGCCCATCAGGCTGCCCACCAGATCGACCATCAGCCGGGCGGTCATGCCGCGGTCGTCGAGGAAGGGGTTCAGCTCCACCAGATCCAGCGAGGTGACGAGGCCCGATTCGTGAAGCAGCTCCATCACCAGATGCGCCTCGCGGAAGGTGGTGCCGCCGGGGACGGTGGTGCCCACGGCGGGCGCGATCGAGGGGTCGAGGAAATCCACATCCAGCGAGACATGCAGCATGCCGCCCGCCGCGCGGACCGCGGTCAGGAATTCGCGCAAGGGCGCCACGATGCCGCGTTCGTCGATCACCCGCATATCATTGATCTGGATATCGCGCTCCTGCATGGCCGCCTGTTCCGCGGGATCGACGGAGCGGATGCCGAACATGCAGATCCGCTCGGCCGGGACGGGGGCGGGGAAGGGCGGGAAGGCATCGAATCCGTCGCGCCCGTTGATATAGGCCAAGGGCGTACCGTGCAGGTTGCCGCTGGTGGTGGTCAGGGGCGTGTGGAAATCGGAATGCGCGTCCAGCCACAACAGGAACAGCGGCCGCCCCTGCCGTTCGGCATAGGCCGCGGCCCCGGCGGCAGAGCCGAGGGCCAGCGAATGATCGCCCCCCATCACGATGGGAAAGCCGCCCTGGGACAGAGCGTCATCGACCCGGCCCATCAGCACGCGGGTCCAGCCTACCGTCTCCGCCAGCTGGTCCACCGCGAGATTGGCGCAGGTGACCTGCGGCAGGTCCTGCAGCGCCAGATCGCCCCAATCCTCGACCTGATGCAGTTCCGAGGCGATCTCGCGCGCGATACCCGCCACGCGATAGGCGGCCGGGCCCATCAGGCAGCCGGGGCGGCGCTGGCCGCTGTCGATGGGGGCGCCGATCAGGATGGTGCGGGCCATGGGGTCCTCCGGATATGCTTGGCCGCAGCCTAGCGGCAGCCGCGCGCGGGGGCCAGAGGGGTCGCGCCGGGGCAAGGGCGCAGGGCCGCAGATGCGGCCGTCCGTGGGGTCTTCCCGGCGCGCGCAGGGTCCACGGGGCCGCGCTCCGATACCGCGCCGCTCACGCCTTTGCGACGCATCGGCGCAGGGCATTGGAAGCGGGGGCCGGGCCGGTTAGACTGACCGCGACATGAGGAGAGCCAGATGATTGTCGAGCTGGGGCATTTCGCCCTGATCCTTGCCCTGATGGTGGCCTGCGTGCAGGCCGTGGTGCCGATGTGGGGGGCGAGCCGCGGCGATCCGGTGCTGATGGCGCTGGCCGGGCCGGCGGCGATTGCACAGTTCCTTCTGGTCGCCGTGGCCTTCGGGGTGCTGACATGGGCCTTCGTGGTGTCGGATTTCTCGCTGGCGGTGGTGACGGCGAATTCCCATACGCTGAAGCCGATGCTCTACAAGGTCACCGGGGTCTGGGGGAACCATGAAGGCTCGCTCCTCCTCTGGGTGCTGATCCTTGCGCTGTTCGGCGCCTCGGCCGCGGTCTTCGGGCGCAATCTGCCGGCGCGGCTGCGGTCGCGGGTGATCGCGGTGCAGGGGCTGATCGGGGTGGCGTTTCTGGCCTTCCTGATCCTGACCTCCAACCCGTTCTGGCGGCTGGAGGTGCCCCCTCTGGATGGGCAGGACCTGAACCCGCTGCTGCAGGACCCGGGTTTGGCCTTCCATCCGCCGTTCCTGTATCTGGGCTATGTGGGCCTGAGCATGGCGTTTTCCTTTGCCGTGGCCGCGCTGATCGAAGGCCGCGTCGATGCGGCCTGGGCCCGGTGGGTGCGGCCCTGGACGCTGGCGGCCTGGGTGTTCCTGACCATCGGCATCGCCTTGGGCTCGTGGTGGGCCTATTACGAACTGGGCTGGGGCGGGTTCTGGTTCTGGGACCCGGTGGAGAATGCCAGCTTCATGCCGTGGCTGCTGGCCGCCGCTTTGCTGCACAGCGCCATCGTGGTGGAAAAGCGCGAGAGCCTGAAAAGCTGGACGATCCTGCTGGCGATCCTTGCTTTCGGCTTCAGCCTGATCGGGACGTTCATCGTGCGGTCGGGCGTCATCACCTCTGTGCACAGCTTTGCCAATGATCCGGAGCGGGGGGTGTTCATCCTTGGGATCCTGGCCTTCTTCACGGGGGGGGCGCTGGTCCTTTATGCATGGCGCGCGGGGGTTATGGAGGCGAAAGGGATCTTCGGCCTGGTCAGCCGCGAAAGCGCGCTGGTGGCGAATAATGTCCTTCTGGCCGTCGCGGCCTTCGTCGTCTTCATCGGCACGATCTGGCCCTTGCTGGCCGAGCTGTTCATGGGCCGCACCGTTTCCGTCGGAGAGCCGTTCTTCAACGCGGCCTTCACGCCCTTCTTCGTGCTGCTGGCGCTGATCCTGCCCGCGGGCGCGATGCTGGCGTGGAAGCGGGGCGATCTGAACCGGGTGCTGCGGTCGCTGGTGCCGGCCATGATCGCGGCGGCGGCGCTGGCGCTGCTGGCCTTTGCGATGCAGACCGGGCGGTCGGCCCTCGGCCCCATTGGCGTCCTGCTGGGGGCTTGGGTGGTCTTCGGGGCGGTGGTGGACCTCTGGTCGCGCACCGGGCGCGGCGGCGACCGGCTGGGTCGGCTGGCCCGCCTGCCGCGGGCCGACTGGGGCAAGGCTGTGGCGCATGGCGGCATGGGGATGGTGATCTTTGCCGTGGCCGCGCTGAACGCCTGGAAGGTCGAAAAGGTTCTGGTGGTGCAGGAGGGCCAGAGCTTCGAGCTGGGCAGCTATTCGGTGCGGCTGGACAAGGTGGATCAGGTGCAGGGGCCGAATTATACCTCTACCATGGCCACGATGGCCGTCCTCCGCGGCGGGAACGAGATCTTCGTGCTCCAGCCGGAAAAGCGGATCTATCCGGTCCAGGCCATGCCCACGACCGAGGCGGCCATCGGCTACAGCCTGCTGAACGACATCTATCTGGTGATCGGCGATCCGCAGGCCGGCGGCGGTTGGGCGGTCCGCGCCTATATCGAGCCCTTTGCCAACTGGCTTTGGGCGGGATGCGGGCTGATGGCGCTTGGCGGGCTCCTGAGCCTGTCGGACCGGCGCTATCGCGTGGCCGCAGGTGCGCGGCGCGGGGCGGCTCAGGGGGTGCCTGCGGAATGAAACACCTGCTGCTGGCCCTGTTCTGCCTGCTGGCCACGCCCGTCCTTGCGGTGCAGCCCGACGAGATGCTGGCCGATCCCGCGCTGGAGGCGCGGGCGCGGGCGATCAGCCGCGACATCCGCTGCCCGGTCTGTCAGGGCGAGACCATCGACGATTCCAACGCGCCCATCAGCCGAGACCTGCGGCTGATCATCCGCGAACGGCTGGTCGCGGGAGATAGCGACGAGGAGGTGGTGGATTTCATCGTCGCCCGCTACGGCGAATTCGTGCTGTTCAATCCGCGGGCAACGGGGTCGAACCTGATCCTCTGGCTGGCGGGGCCGGTCATGCTGCTGGTGGCGGGGGGCATCGCGGTTCTGGCACTGCGCCGCCGGCCAGTACCGGATGACGGGCTGACGCCCGAGGAAGAGGCGCGGCTGAAGGACCTGCTGCAGGACTGACGCAGCGTTTCCGCTGTGCGCCGCCGTCCGGCTTGCTAGGGTTCCCGGCAAAGGGAGGCCTTCATGGATTATCAGACCATCCGCGTGACCGCGACCGGCGGCATCACCACAATCGCGATGCATCGGCCCGAGGTGATGAATGCGCTGTCGGCGCAAATGCGGCGCGAGCTGATCGCGGCCTTCGACGCGGCCACCGAAGCGCGGGTGATCGTGCTGACCGGGACGGGACGCGCCTTCTGTTCGGGGCAGGATCTGCAGGATGCGAAATCCATCGCCGCGGTGGATTTCGAGCGCATCCTGAATGAGGAATATGGGCCGCTGCTGACCCGGATCACCGAGGCCCGGGTGCCCGTTATCGCCGCGGTGAACGGGGCGGCGGCCGGGGCAGGGGCCAATCTGGCGCTGGCCTGCGATGTGGTGATCGCCACGGAAAGCGCCAGTTTCATTCAGGCCTTTACCCGGATCGGGCTGATCCCGGATGCGGGCGGGACCCATTGGCTGCCACGGCAGATCGGACTGGCCCGGGCCATGGGCGCGGCGCTGTTTGCCGAAAAGATCAGCGCGCGGCAGGCGGCGGATTGGGGCATGATCTGGGAGGCGGTGCCTGATGCCGAATTCGACGCCGCCGTGGGCGCGCGGGCGGCGCATCTGGCGAAGGGGCCGACCACGGCCTATGCCGCGCTGAAACAGGCGCTGCGCCGCAGTTTCGACCTGACGCTGCCTCAGGCGTTGACCGAAGAGGCGCGGCTGCAGGGGGAATGCGGGCGGTCGGCCGATTTCACCGAAGGGGTGACGGCCTTCCTGCAAAAGCGCCCGCCGCTGTTTTCGGGCCGCTGATCCCCGCCGCAACCTGATCTCAAGGTGCGCTGACGCGCAAGCCTTTTGCCTCGCCCGCGCCGCAGGGCGGCGCAGGCTCAGGCGGGCTCCGCCGGGGATATTTGTGCCAAGATGAAGGGGCTTGCGGTTTTCCTTTGCCGCAGGCGGGGTTAGGGTGCGGCCGGAAAGGAGAGCCCGATGGACCCCGAACGCGACGATGTCGTCCGCGCCTATTACCGGATCCGGCGGATGCTGGGCTGGCTGGGCGTGGCGCTGCCCTTCGTCCTGATATTGGGGGGCTGGCTGTCCAAGGGCGCGGTGGAGCCGTCGATCTCGGATTACTACCACACGCTGATGCGGGATGCCTTCGTGGGGGTTCTGACAGCGATCGGCCTTTTTCTGATCGCCTATCCCGGCCATGATCCGGCCCGGGGCGAGCATGTGTCGGACGATCTGATCACCACGGTGGCCGGAATCGCCGCCTTCGGCGTGGCCTATTTTCCGAACGAGGTGCGGACCAACGCCAATCTCCTCGGCTCCATCACCCAGCAGATGCTGGGCTACAAGCTGGCGGCGGCGGCCCATTACCTGAGCGCCATCGTCTTTCTCTCGGGGCTTGCGGCCATGTGCCTGCGCAAATTCGCCCGCACGTCGCGGCCCCTGCGCCGCCGGATCTACCGGGCTTGTGGCTGGCTGATCGTTCTGATGACGGTGGCGGTGATCGTGGCCAGCTGGTTCAAGATTCGCGGCCCGGAGGGACCGAAGGCCGTGGTCGAAGGCGGCCTTCTGGTCCTGTGGTTCGAGGCCATCGCGATCTGGGCCTTTGCCGTGGCCTGGCTGGTCAAGGGCCGGGTGGAGGAGCGGCGGAGCCGCCGCCCCCGCTGATCACTCGGCGCCGCGCGCCAGCGCCGCAACCCCGGTCCGGGCGATTTCGCGCAGGCCCAGCGGGCGCATCAGCTCGGCAAAGGCGTCGATCTTTTCGGGCGTGCCGGTCATCTCGAAGATGAAGCTTTCCAGCGTGGAATCCACCACATTCGCCCGGAAGATCTCGGCCAGACGCAAAGCCTCGATCCGGTGATCACCCTTGCCCGACACCTTGAACAGCGCCAGTTCGCGCTGCACGCTTGGCCCTTCGGCGGTCAGGTCGTGGACGGCATGAACCGGGACCATCCGGCTCAGCTGCGCCTCGATCTGGTCGATCACCGCAGGCGTGCCGCGGGTCACGACGGTGATGCGGCTCCGGTGGCCGGTATGATCGACCTCCGCCACGGTCAGGCTGTCGATGTTGTACCCGCGGCCCGAGAACAGGCCGATCACGCGGGCCAGCACGCCGGGCTCGTTCTCGACGATCACCGCAAGGGTGTGGCTCGCCTCCACCTCGAAATGCGGATCGCGCAGGTCATAGGCGGAATGGCTGGTGGAGCCTTTTTTGATATTCAACGCAGACATTCTTCTGCCTTTTCATCTGTTCAAAAATATCCTGCGGGGGTGTGGGGGCGCAAAGCCCCCACTGCGACGCATCACACCAGAACCGCGCCCGATTTGAAGGCGCTGGCGTCGGCGGACAGCAGCATCTCGTTATGCGGCTTTCCGCTCGGGATCATGGGGAAGCAGTTCTCATGCTTCTCGACCAGGCAGTCAAAGATCACCGGGCCGTCATAGGCCAGCATCTCGTTGATCGCATCGTCCAGATCCTTCGGGTCCGAACAGCGGATGCCCTTGCAGCCGAAGGCCTCAGCCAGCTTCACGAAATCGGGCAGGCTTTCGCTCCAGGAATGCGAGTAACGTTCACCGTGCAGCAGTTCCTGCCACTGGCGCACCATGCCCAGCCGTTCGTTGTTCAGGATGAACTGCTTCACCGGGGCACGGAATTGCATGGCGGTGCCCATCTCCTGCATGTTCATCAGCCACGACGCCTCGCCCGCGACGTTGATCACCAGCGCCTCCGGATGGGCGACCTGCACGCCGATCGAGGCGGGGATGCCGTAGCCCATGGTCCCGAGACCGCCGGAGGTCATCCAGCGGTGCGGCTCGTCAAAGTGCAGGAACTGCGCGGCCCACATCTGGTGCTGGCCCACTTCGGTGGTGATATAGCGGTCGCGGCCGCGGGTCAGCGCCTCCAGCCGTTCCAGCGCATATTGCGGCTTGATCGACTTCTGCGAGGGGGTGAAGGCCAGGCAGTCGACCTTCTTCCATTCATTGATCTGCGCCCACCATTTGGCCAGCCCGGCCTTGTTGACCTTTCGGCCGCGGGCCTTCCAGATCTTCAGCGCGTCTTCCAGCACATGGCCCACATCGCCGATGATCGGCACATCCACCCGGATCACCTTGTTGATGGACGACGGGTCGATGTCGATATGCACCTTTTTCGACCGGGGCGAGAAATCTTTCACCCGGCCGGTGATCCGGTCGTCGAAACGGGCGCCCACGTTGATCATCAGGTCGCAGCCGTGCATGGCGAGGTTGGCTTCATAAAGGCCGTGCATCCCCAGCATGCCGAGCCAGCCCTTGCCGCTGGCCGGATAGGCGCCCAAACCCATCAGGGTCGAGGTGATGGGGAAACCCGTGGCATCCACGAATTCACGGAGCAGCTGGCTGGCCGCGCGGCCCGAGTTGATGACGCCGCCGCCGGTATAGAACACCGGGCGTTCGGCGGTTTCCATCATCTCCACCAGCCGGGTGATGGCGTCGATATCGCCCTTCACCCGCGGCTTGTAATGGTCGGTCTTCGCCTTTTCCGGGCGGGAATAGGTGCCGGTTGCGAATTGCACATCCTTGGGGATGTCCACCAGCACCGGGCCGGGACGGCCGGATTTGGCCACATGGAACGCCTGATGGATGGTCTCCGACAGCTTTTCCGTGTCCTTCACCAACCAGTTCATCTTGGTGCAGGGGCGGGTGATGCCCACGGTATCGGCTTCCTGAAAGCCGTCGGTGCCGATCATGAAGGTGGGCACCTGACCCGAGAGCACGAGGATCGGGATCGAATCCATCAGCGCATCCACCAGACCGGTCACCGCATTGGTTGCGCCGGGGCCGCTGGTCACCAGCGCCACGCCCACCTTGCCGGTCGAACGGGCATAGCCTTCGGCCATGTGCACCGCGCCCTGTTCATGGCGGACAAGGATGTGGCGGATGTCGTTCTGCTGGAAGATCTCGTCATAGATCGGCAGGACGGCGCCGCCGGGGTAGCCGAAGACCACCTCGACACCCTGATCCTTCAGGGCCTGCACCACCATCCTTGCGCCGGTCATCACCTTGTCGCTCATTCCACACCTCTTGCCGCCCCTGCGGCCCCGAAATCTCTGCGCCCGATCCGCGCAACAAAAAGCCCCCGGGGTTCATTCCGGGGGCGCATGGGAACCATTATGGTCAACCGTCACCGGCCCATGCGCCAAACCTCAATGACTACCAGAAGAAGGGCTTGCATCGTCGCTCCTTGCCCGGGGAAAGGTTCCACCGGGCCCGCGGCGGAAACTAGGACGCGCCGCAGGCACCGTCAATGGCAAATCGGCACGAAAAGTGTCGCCCGATGGCAGAATTTTGGAATTTTCTTTCTATACGCCGGATTTCTCCGCAATTTCCGCAAAGATACAGTCGGATGTCTGGGTGGCCAGAATCAGCGCCCGGGATGCAATTGCCCGTTCCGCGGCACCATGAAAGGTGACGCTGCGTCAACTGGGGTGCCCTTTGCCCTGCTGCGGGCAGGGAGGCGGAAAGCTGCTGAACAAGGCAGCAATCGGCGCCGAAAACCGCAGCTCTGCCGGGTGCGGCAGCGGGCCGGACTTGCCCCGCAACCGGGATGAGGGCGAAAATCACGGCCTTTTCGCCGATCCTGCCAAAAGCGGATTGCATAAGCGTTCCAGACCGTTACGGTGCTTTTCCATGAAGACCCGCCGGGAGAGCGGGTCCCCCAACCCGGAGGAGCATATGGATCGTCGTTCATTCCTGACCAAGGCCGCGATCGGTGGCACGGCGGCGGCCGGTGCGGCCGCGCTGGCGGCCCCGGCCATCGCGCAGGGCAGCCCCAAGGTCACCTGGCGTCTGACCTCGTCCTTCCCGAAATCGCTGGATACGATCTATGGCGGTGCGGAAGTCCTGTCGAAATACCTGTCGGAAGCCACGGACGGCAATTTCCAGATCCAGGTCTTTGCCGCGGGCGAAATCGTCCCCGGTCTGCAGGCCGCCGATGCCGTGACCGATGGCGCGGTCGAAGCCTGCCACACGGTGGGTTACTACTATTTCGGCAAGGATCCGACCTTCGCCCTGGCCGCGGCGGTACCGTTCTCGCTCTCGGCGCGCGGCATCAACGCCTGGCACTATCATGGCGGCGGCATCGATCTTTATAACGAGTTCATGGCCACCCATAACATCTATGCGCTGCCCGGCGGCAACACCGGCGTGCAGATGGGCGGCTGGTTCCGTAAGGAAATCAACACCGTCGAAGACCTGAAGGGCCTGAAATTCCGCGTCGGCGGCTTTGCCGGCAAGGTGCTGGAACGTCTGGGCGTCGTGCCGCAGCAGATCGCGGGCGGCGACATCTATCCGGCGCTGGAAAAGGGCACCATCGACGGCGCCGAATGGGTCGGCCCCTATGACGATGAAAAGCTCGGCTTCTTCAAGGTCGCGCCCTACTACTACTACCCCGGCTGGTGGGAAGGTGGCCCGACGGTCCACTTCTACTTCAACAAGGCCGCCTATGAAGGCCTGACCCCGGCCTATCAGTCGCTGCTGCGCACCGCCGCACAGGCGGCAGATGCCGACATGCTGCAGAAGTATGACTACAAGAACCCGACGGCGATCAAATCGCTGGTGGCGCAGGGCACGCAGCTGCGGCCCTATACCAAAGAGGTTCTGGAAGCCTGCTTCGAGGCGGCCAACGCCACCTATGCCGAGATGGAAGCCACCAACGCTCCGTTCAAGAAGATCTGGGACTCCATCAAGGCCTTCCGCTCGGAATACTACACCTGGTCGCAGGTTGCGGAATACAACTACGACACCTTCATGATGATCCAGCAGAACGCCGGCAAGCTGTAAGGCCTGCCCCGTCTGATCGGATTTGCCCCGGTGCCGCAAGGTGCCGGGGTTTTTCTTTGCGCGACGGAACAGGGCAGGGCAGGCGTATCATTCCCGGAACGCCACCCCGCCGAAGATACGGCAAGGACCGCATAATGACCGAAGATCACCTCTCTCACACCGATGACCACGATCTGGGCTTTGCCCATGACCTGCCGCGCATGATCGGGCGGCGCGACGTCCTGTCGCTGGCGGCCGGGCTGGCGCTGGCCGTCTCGGCGGGGCGGGGGATGGCAGCCGAATGTGTGGCCCTGCCGTGGGAAACCGCGGGGCCTTATCCGGCGGATGGCAGCAATGCCAAGGCAGGGCAGACGGTCAACGCGCTGACGCAAAGCGGGGTGGTCCGGCAGGACATCCGCGGCTCCTTCGCGGGGATGAGCGCGGCCGCCGAAGGCGTGACGCTGGAGCTGGAGATCACCTTGCAGGATGCCGCGGGCTGCACGCCGCTCGCGGGTCATGCGATCTATGTCTGGCATTGCGATACGACCGGGAAATATTCGCTTTACGACGTGACCGACGCAAACTGGCTGCGCGGCGTGGGCATTGCCGATGCGGCGGGGCAGGTGCGGTTCACGACCATTTTCCCGGGCTGCTATGACGGGCGCTGGCCGCATATCCATTTCGAGGTGTTCCGTTCGGCCGAGGCGGCGGTCTCCGGTGAGGCCTCGGTACTGACCGCGCAGATCGCTTTGCCCGAGGCGGATTGTGCGGCGGTCTATGCGGCCGATCCGCGCTATTCCAACGGCACCCGCAATCTGGGCCGGATCACGCTGGCCGGGGACAATGTCTTTGGCGACAATCCCCCTGCGGCGCTGGCGCAGCAGATGCTGGCCATGACGGGCGATCCGGCCACGGGCTATCGCGGGACCGTCACTGTGCCGGTCGATTTCACGGCGGACCGCAGCTCGGCTGTCGCCCCTCCGGGGCCGGGCGGCTGGCTGCGGGCACTGTTCGGCGGCTGAGACCGGGCGGTCCGAATGCAAACGGGCGGCGCCATCGCGCCGCCCGTTTTCCGTTTTCATATCCTGTCAGGGGGCCGGAGCCGGAGCGGGGGCAAGGCCCGGCGGAACCGCGCCACCGCCCAAGCCACCGCCGAGACCACCATCGGCCGGAGCCGGGGCGGGCGCAGCGCCGCCTTCGGGAGCCGGGGCGCCGCCCAGACCGCCGCCGAGGCCGCCACCCAGACCACCGCCCAAGCCGCCCAATCCACCGCCCAGACCTTCACCGAAGCCGCCCTGCGGGATGACCACTTCAACATTGGTCATGTCCACGACCGGGCCCTTGTAGTGCATCACCATCTGCGGGAAGGCGATCACCACGCCGATCATGAACAGCTGGATGAACAGGAACGGGATTGCGCCCTTGTAGATCTGCATGGTCGAGACCGGGGCCATGGTCTTGCCCGTCACCTTGTCCAGATAGGGCACCCGCGGCGCGACCGAGCGCAGGAAGTGCAGCGCAAAGCCGAAGGGCGGGTGCATGAACGAGGTCTGCATGTTCACGGCCAGGATCACACCGAACCAGATCAGGTCGATGCCAAGCGCATTCGCAGGTGCGACGAGCAGCGGCACGATGATGAAGGCCAGTTCGAAGTAATCCAGAAAGAACGCCAGGAAGAACACCAGAACCGAGACGACGATCAGGAAGCCCAGTTCTCCGCCCGGCAGCGAGACCAGCAGATGTTCGACCCAGAGATGGCCGTTCACGCCGTAGAAGGTCAGCGAGAACACCCGCGCGCCGATTAGGATGAACAGCACGAAGGCCGACAGCCGCGTGGTCGAGGCGACGGCATGGCTGATAACGCCCCAGTTCAGCCGGCCCTTGGCCGCAGCCAGGATCAGCGCGCCGGTGGCACCCATGGCGCCGCCTTCGGTCGGGGTCGCGATGCCAAGGAAGATGGTGCCAAGGACAAGGAATACCAACGCCAGCGGCGGGATCAGCACGATGATGACCTGCTGGGCCAGACGGCTCATCAGGTTGATCTTCAGGCCCTTGTCGATCAGCGCATAGGCATAGACCGCCAGAACCGCGATGGAAAAGCCCGCCATTTCGGCATTGGCATCGCCATAGGTGGCGGCCATCCACTTATAGGCGGCATAGGTGATGCCCGCGCCCACGGCCAGTGCCACAAAGAGCGAGGTGACGCCCGAGCCGAGCGTCCGCGCTTCAATCGGCAGGGCCGGAAGGCTGTTCGGCCGCAGGATCGACATGACGAAGATATAGACGATGTAAAGCCCGGTCAGCACCAGACCCGGGATCAGCGCGCCGGTGTACATATCGCCCACCGAACGGCCCAGCTGGTCGGCCAGGACGATCAGCACGAGGCTGGGCGGAACGATCTGCGCCAATGTCCCTGACGCGGCAATCACCCCCGCAGCGGTGGACCTGTCATAGCCGTAGCGCAGCATGATCGGCAGCGAGATCAGGCCCATGGCGATGACCGAGGCCGCGACGACGCCGGTGGTTGCGGCCAGAAGCGCGCCCACCAGAACCACGGCATAGGCCAGACCGCCGCGCACCGGGCCGAACAGCTGGCCGATGGTGTCCAGCAGATCCTCGGCCATGCCGCTGCGTTCAAGGATCACCCCCATGAAGGTGAAGAAGGGGATGGCCAGCAAGGTCTCGTTTGACAGAATCCCCCAGAACCTGTCGGGCAAGGTCCGCAACAGCGGCCATGAAAGGTTGATCGTGCCCTCGGACAGGGGTGCCAGTTCGACGCCGATGACGAAGAAGAACAGGCCATGTGCCGCCAGCGAGAACGCCACCGGATAGCCCAGCAGCAGAAACACGATCAGCGACAGGAACATGATCGGCGCCATGTTCTGCGCGATAAGCTCCATCATTTCTTGATCTCCTCGATCAGGGCCTCGGCCTCGGCCGTGGCGGCATCATGCGAGGAGACGAAAGGCGTGGGGTCTTCGATCACGCCGGACATGACGGCGATCTTTTTGATGATTTCCGAAATGGCCTGCGCGGTCAGCATGATGAAGCCCACCAGCAAAAGGCCCTTGGCCGGCCAGATGATCAGCCCGCCCGCATTGGTGGACACCTCGCCCGAGTTGAACGAGCGCGAGACATAGGGGAACAGGTAGATCAGCATAACGATGCAGAACGGCAGCAGGAAAAGCACATGGCCGAAGAGGTCGATCCAGTGCTGCGACCGGCGCCGCCAGAGGCCATAGACGATGTCGATCCGGATGTGTTCGTTCTGCTTTAGCGTCAGCGCGGCGGCCAGAAGGAAGGCCGCGCCGAACAGATACCATTGCGCCTCAAGCCAGGCGTTCGATGAATATTGCGGTGCCACCTTGCGGATCACCGCATTGCCCGCGCTGATCAGGACGGCCAGCAGGATTGCATAGCCTGCGACCCTGCCGATGATTTCATTGACCCGGTCGATCAGCCGGGACAATGCCAGTAAAGCTGTCATTGAGCCTCCCCTTTATACAGTTGCAAACGACTCTGATGGCCGTTTTCCGTCCGAGAGCATATACAGCCTGCTCTGCCGCGGCAGAGTTCTGTTAGCGGGGCCATAAACCTGCGTCAACGCAGGTGTGGTAAGAAAATTTGACCAATTTGGCCCGCACACCCGGGAGAGGCCCAAGGTGACGCAACGTCATTCCCGGGCCGCCCGCGCTTCGGGCAGGCTGATGCGCGCGACCTGTTCGGCGATCGGGTCAACGGAGAGGGGATGAAGCTCTGTCCGGTGGTCGGCCGGGTCGCCCAAGGGGATCCAGCGGCTGCCCTTGTAGATTTCCAGCGCGCTGAAACCGGCCTTGTATCCCATCTTGCGGCTGCCAGGCACCCAGTAGCCCAGATAGACGTAAGGCAGGCCCGCCTCACGCGCGATGGCGACATGGTCCAGGATCACATGGGTGCCCAGGCTGCGGGCCTGAAGGTCGGGATCGTAGAAGGAATAGACCATGCTCAGCCCGTCGTCGAAGACATCGGTCAGGCAGACGGCGGTCAGCGGGCGGCCGGCCTCTCCCTCGTCCGCGGGGCGGGAATATTCGATCACCCGGCTGCGGATCGGCGTTTCCTCGATCATGGCGGCGAATTCGAAGATATCCATGTCGGCCATGCCGCCATCGGCGTGGCGCTGGTCCAGATAGCGGCGGAACAGCGCGAACTGGTCGTCGGTGGCCCAGGGGCTGGTGGCGTTGCGGCGCAGATCCGCGTTGCGGCGCATGATCTTGCGCTGTGTGCGGGTGGGTTCGAAATCCGCCACCCGGATGCGGGCGGACAGGCAGGCCGAGCATTCGGCGCAGGACGGCCGGTAGAGCACGTTCTGGCTGCGGCGGAAGCCCTGTTTCGACAGGCTGTCGTTCAGCCGCTGCGCATGTTCCCCCTGCAGTGCAGTGAAAAGCTTCCGCTCCATCCGCCCCTCCAGATAGGGGCAGGGCTGCGGGGCCGTCACATAGAACTGCGGCGCAATGGGAAGCGTATGGCGCATCGGGTGAAAGGATCTGGGAAGGAGAGGGGCTGATGAAAGAATGACGGTCGGGCAAGAGCCTAGCAAGCCCGCGCTGTGCCGCAAAGGGGGCATGTATCACAAATGCGAAGCCCCGCCCGTTTCCGGGCGGGGCAGGATGCTTTTGCGGGGTGGGCTGCGGTTCAGCTGCCCCAGTATCCGCCTCAGTATTCGCCACGGCGGGCGTCAGCCGGGGTTTCGGCCGCAGCCGTTGCCGTGTCGGCCTCCGTCACATCACGTCCGGCACGGGCGCGCTCGTCCATGAAACGGTCGAACTCCTGCTTGTCGCGGGCTTCCCGCAGACGCTTGAGGAAGGATTCGAAGGCCTCCTGCTCTTCCTCCAGCCGGCGCAGCGTGTCCGACTTGTAATTGTCGAAGGCGGCATTGCCCGATGGGCGGAAGGCGGCGCGGTCGGGGCGGCCCCATTCGCGCGCCCATTCTCGGGCGGCATGGTGGTGGCGGTCATGGCCGTTGCGGCAGGATTTTCCGAACATTTTCTTTCCCCAGATCATATAGGCGAGAAGGGCAAGGCCGACGGGCCAGACGAAGACGAATCCCGCCACCATGGCGGCGATCCAGGCCCATCTGCCCCGCGCGTCCAGCCAGGCCTCGGCGCGGCGCAGCCAGCCCAGGGGGCCGGAGGGGGCGCTGAAGGTGGTGGTGGTGTTCATCGGCGGTGTCTCCCGTTGCGTTCATGTGAATTGCTTTCACATCGCAAAGATGCGCGCCATTGGGCTTCGTTTCAAGTGGGTATGTTAAGAATATTCACATAAAGTGGTTTCAGGCGATTTTCCGCCGGTTTCCCTGCGGATCAGCCTGCGCAGAAGGCGGCTACCGTGGCCCCTGCGGCGCGGGCCAGCGCGTCGGGATCGGCCGGAAAGATGTGGCGCGGCGTGCCCGCGGCGGCCCAGACCTCGGCAAATTCGGTCAGCCGCGGGTCCATCCACACCGGCAGGGGCGTCAGATGGCCAAGCGGCGCCACGCCGCCGATGGCAAAGCCGGTCACGGCCCGCACGGTCTGGCCGTCGGCCCGGCCCAGCGGCTCTCCGGCAAGGGCCGAGGCGCGGTCCGCATCCACGCGGTTGCCGCCCGCGGTCAGGAACAGGTAAAGCCGCCCGCTGACGCCCTGAAACAGGATCGACTTCACGATCTGGTCCAGCGCGCATCCGGCCGCCGCAGCGGCCTGTTCAGCGGTGCGCGTCTCTTCCGCCATCTCGACCGGGCGGCCGGGCAGTCCTGCTGCGGCAAGGGCGGCGGTCACGCGGGCAAGGCTTTTCGACATGGCGGTCTCCGTCATCGGCCCCGCTGTTCTGGACCCTGCCGCGGCCGGGGGCAAGCGGCGCCGGCCCTGTGCTGCCGCGCCCCGTTGACCGCGGGCGCGGGCTCGCGCAATGGTGCGCGGCATGAACAGTTCCGCCCCCGATCTTCTGCCCGCCGACCTGCCGCCCTTTGCCGCACGGCTGACCCGTCAGCCGCTGCCCTTTGACCCTGAGGCGGCGCGGGATACCGCGGGCGCCTTTGGCGATCTGGCGCCTGAACTGCGGGGACTTCTGTCCGCAACCGCGGGCTGCTCGCCCTATCTGCGCGGGCTGATGGGGCGCGAGGGGGAGTGGCTGCGCGCCGCCCTTGCCGGTGCGCCCGAAGACGCCATGGCCTCGATCCTGACCGAACCGCGCGAGGCAGGGCTGGACACTCTGGGCGCTGCCCTGCGTCAGGCCAAGCGGCGGACGGCGCTGTTGACCGCGCTTTGCGATCTGGGCGGCGTCTGGCCGCTGGAAGAGGTGACGGCCGCGCTGACCGCGCTGGCCGATACGGCGGTGGACCTGTCGGTCCGCTGGCTGGTGGCGGAAGAAATCCGCCGCGGCAAACTGCCCGGGGCGGGACCGGAGGATGCCGCCGATGCCGCGGGGCTGACCGTGCTGGCCATGGGCAAGATGGGTGCGGGAGAGCTGAATTATTCCTCGGACATCGACCTGATCGCGCTGTTCGATCAGGACCGCTATGGCGAGGACTGGCAGGAGGCGCGCGCGGCCTTCATCCGCGTCACCCGCAAGATGACCGCGCTTTTGTCCGATGTGACGGCGGAGGGTTACGTCTTCCGCAGCGACCTGCGGCTGCGGCCCGATGCCAGCGTCACGCCGGTCTGCCTGTCGATGGCGGCGGCCTACAGCTATTATGAGGCCGAGGGCCGGACATGGGAACGCGCGGCCTATATCAAGGCCCGGCCCTGCGGCGGCGATCTGGCCGCGGGGGAACGGTTCCTGACCTCGCTGACGCCCTTTGTCTGGCGCAAACATCTGGACTATGCCGCCATTCAGGACGCCCATGACATGCGCCTGCGCATCCGCGACCACCGCGGGCTGCATGCGATCGGGGTCGAAGGCCACAACATGAAGCTGGGGCCGGGTGGCATCCGCGAGATCGAGTTCTTTACCCAGACCCGGCAGCTGATCGCGGGCGGGCGAGACCCCGACCTGCGCGACCGCACCACGGTGGGCGGGCTGGATGCGCTGGCCCAGAAGGGCTGGATCCCGCCCGAGGTGGCCGGAGAGCTGACCGAGCTTTACCGTTACCACCGCGAGGTGGAGCACCGGCTTCAGATGGTGAACGACGCCCAGACCCAGACCATGCCCCCCACGGCCGAGGGCGTGGCCCGGATCGCCGCCTTCATGGGGCAGGACGAGGCCAGCTTCCGGCGCGACCTTCTGGACCGGCTGAACCGCACCGACCGGCTGACCGAGGGGTTCTTTTCGCCCGGTGCGGCCGAGGCGGTGCCGGATCTGTCGGAGAAGGCGCGGGGCATCGTGGCGGGCTGGCAGCATTACCCCTGCCTGCGGTCAGACCGGGCGCAGGGCATCTTCCGCCGCTTGTCGCCGCAGTTCCTGAAGCGGCTGGCCCGCGCCGCCAACCCCGATGAGGCGCTGGTGGCGCTGGACGGTTTCCTTGCGGGCCTGCCCGCCGGGGTGCAGGTCTTCGCGCTGTTCGAGGCGAATCCTTCGCTGATCGACCTGATCGTGGATATCGCGGGCACCGCGCCCGCGCTGGCGGCCTATCTCTCGCGCAATGCGGGCGTGCTGGATGCGGTGATCGGCGGATCGTTCTTCGAACCCTGGCCCGGCGTGGCGGGGCTGGTGGCCGATCTGGGCAAGAGGCTGGCCGCGGTGCCGGATTACGAACGCCAGCTGGATGCGGCGCGGCGCTGGATGAAGGAATGGCATTTCCGGGTGGGGGTGCACCATCTGCGCGGCCTGATCGACGCGTTCGAGGCCGGGAAGAGCTATGCCGATCTGGCCGAGGCGGTGGTGGCCTGCGTCTGGCCCTGCGTGCTGGCCGAATTCGCGCAGAAGCATGGGGATATGCCCGGCCGCGGCGCGGTGCTTCTGGGCATGGGCAGCCTTGGCGCGGGCAAGCTGAACGCGGCTTCCGATCTTGACCTGATCCTGATCTATGACGCGGGTGAGGCCGAACAGTCCGAGGGGCGCAAGCCCCTTGCGGTGCGGACCTATTATGCCCGGCTGACGCAGGCCATGGTGACCGCGCTCTCGGCCCATACCGCCGAGGGGCGGCTTTATGAGGTCGACGTGCGGCTGCGCCCCTCGGGCCGGCAGGGTCCGGTGGCGACGCCGCTGTCGGGCTGGCGCGAGTATCAGCGGACCGAGGCCTGGACCTGGGAGCATCTGGCCCTGACCCGCGCGCGGGTGATGGCGGGTGCGCCGGAGCTTGCCGCTGAGGTCGAGGCGCTGCGGCGCGAGATCATTGCCGAAAAAGGGCAGGGCCCGCAGGTCCGCGCCGATGTGGCGGCCATGCGCCTGCGCCTGCAGGAGGCCAAGCCCGCCAAGGGCGACTGGGAGACCAAGAACGGCCCCGGCCGGATCATGGATATCGAGCTGATGGCGGAAATGGCGGCGCTGATCACCGCGAACCCGGCCCGCACGGTGGAGCGGCAGCTGGCGGGTGCCAAGGACGTGCTGCCCGCCGATGACCGCAATACGCTGCTCATGGCGTTCCGGTTCCTGTGGCAGCTGCATTGCTCAGCGCGTCTGCTGACCGAAAAGCCGCTGGCACCGGAGGCCTTGGGCGAAGGTGGGCTGGCGTTTCTGCTGCGCGAGACCGGCGAAACCAGCGCGGCGGCGCTTTCGGCACGTCTTCGGTCGGTAACCGAGCTTGCCGCCGTCGTGGCGGCACGGCACTTTGCCTGAAAGCGGAGGCGGCAGGATGGGGAGACGGGCCATGCGGCTGGAAGAGGCGGACCCCAAGGGGCTGGTCCGGGAAAGCTATCGGATCGAGGGGATCACCCTCGGCGAATGCCGGTCGATCTTTCTGGACTGGTCGCTGAGCCTGCCCGCGGGCCGCGACGTGCCCGATGCGATCCGCACGCTGATGGCGGAATATGCGCTGCCCACGCCCGGCCATCCGATGAACGGCGTGCTGGAGGCCGGGCTGGGCCTGCCCGCCGCCACCGGACGGCGCGGCGGGCGCATGGCACGGATGCGTCAGGCCGAGGGCTAGGCGCCCTCGGGCCTTGGTCAGACCTCAGGCGGCGCGGGGCAGTTTGGCGGCTTCGGCCGCCAGCGCGGTGATCGCGGCCCAGTCGCCGCGGGCCATGGCATCCTTGGGGGCGACCCAGCTTCCGCCGACGCAGAGGATGTTCTTCTGCGACAGATAATCGCCCGCATTCCTGATCCCGATGCCGCCCGTGGGGCAGAATTTCACCTGCGGGATGGGTGAGCCGATGGATTTCAGAAACGCCGCGCCGCCCGATTGTTCGGCCGGGAAGAACTTGAGCACATTGTAGCCCTTTTCCAGCAGCGCCATGATCTCCGACGCGGTCACAGCGCCCGGCAGGAGCGGCAGGTCATGTTCCGCGCAGGCATCCAGAAGCCGTTCGGTCGCGCCCGGGCTGACCCCGAAAGTGGCGCCCGCGGCCTTGGCGGCCTTCACATCGGCGGGGGTCAGAAGCGTGCCCGCACCGACGACGCCGCCCGGCACCGCGGCCATGGCGCGGATCGCATCCAGCGCGCAGGGCGTGCGCAGGGTCACCTCCAGCGCGGGCAGGCCGCCCGCCACCAGAGCCTGCGCCAGAGGCGCGGCATGGGCCAGATCCTCGATCACCAGAACCGGGACCACGGGGGCCAGACGGCAGACGGAAAGGGCGGCGGCGGATTGTTCGGCGGGGGTCATCGGGGGCTCCGGTGGTTTCGGGCGGAAAGCCGGGGGTTTTGCACCCCCGGACCCCCGCAGAGTATTTGGATCAAGAGGAAAGGGGCAGGGGGTTTTGTCAGACCACCACGGCGGCGCCGGTTTCAGCCGGGCCGACATTGCGGCGGAAGGCTTCGAAGAGCTCGCGGCCGATGCCGAAGCCATTGGCCGAGAGATCGGCGGTGACGGCGATGCGGTTTTCGAAATCCTCGGCGAGGCAGGAGAGTGTGCCCGCCACCGCATCCAGCCGCACCAGATCGCCGTCGCGCAGCCGGGCCAGCGGGCCGCCGGAGGCCGCCTCGGGCGAGACATGGATCGCCGCGGGCACCTTGCCCGAGGCGCCCGACATCCGGCCGTCGGTGACCAGCGCCACCCGCAGGCCGCGGTCCTGCAGGACCGAGAGGACGGGTGTCAGCGAGTGGAGTTCCGGCATGCCATTGGCCTGCGGGCCCTGGAAGCGGACGACGACGATGGTGTCGGAAGTGAACTCGCCGCGTTTGAAGGCCTCTTTCACCGAAGCCTGATCGTGGAAGATGCGGGCGGGCGCCTCGATCACATGGCGTTCGGGCGCCACCGCCGAGACCTTGATGACGCCGCGGCCCATGTTGCCCGCCAGCTGTTTCAGCCCGCCGGTCACGGCGAAGGGGTCGGAGGCGGGGCGCAGGATCTTGTCGTTCAGGCTGTCCGCCGGGGCGGGCGACCAGCTGAGGCGGCCGTCGATCAGCTTCGGTTCCTGCCGGTAAGGGGTGAGGCCATCGCCCGCGACGGTACGCACGTCCTCATGCAGCAGGCCCGCGTCCAGAAGCTGGGCGATCATATATTGCAGCCCGCCCGCGGCGTGGAAATGGTTCACATCGGCCAGACCGTTCGGATAGACCTTGGCCATCAGCGGCACCGCGCCGGAGAGGTCATCGAAATCCTCAAGGTCGAGGAGGATCCCGCTGGCCCGCGCCATGGCGGGCAGGTGCAGGATCAGGTTGGTCGAGCCGCCGGTGGCCATCAGCCCGGCGATGCCGTTGACATAGGCCTTTTCGTCCAGAATCTCGCCCACCGGGCGGAAGTCATTGCCAAGGGCGGTGATTTCGGCGGCGCGGGCGACGGCGGCCTCGGTCAGGGCGTCGCGCAGGGGGGTGCCGGGGTTGACGAAGCTGGCGCCGGGCAGGTGCAGGCCCATCACCTCCATCAACATCTGGTTGGTGTTGGCCGTGCCATAGAAGGTGCAGGTGCCGGGGCCGTGATAGCTGGCCATCTCGGCCGCCATCAGCTCTTCGCGCGTGGCCTTGCCCTCGGCATAGGCGTTGCGGACCTTGGATTTCTGGTCGTTCGGAATGCCGCTGGTCATCGGCCCGGCGGGCACGAAGACCGAGGGCACATGGCCGAAGGTGGCCGCCGCGATGATCAGCCCGGGCACGATCTTGTCGCAGACACCCAGATAGAGCGCGGCGTCAAAGCAATTGTGGCTCATCGCCACGCCGGCGGCGAGGGCGATCACATCGCGGGAGAAAAGCGATAGTTCCATCCCCGGCTGGCCCTGGGTCACACCATCACACATGGCCGGGACACCGCCCGCAACCTGCGCCGTGGCGCCCGCACGGCGGGCGGCGGCGCGGATCCGCTCGGGGTAGCTTTCAAACGGGCGGTGCGCGGACAGCATGTCGTTATAGGCGGTGACGATGCCGATGTTCGGTACGCGGCCTTCGGCCAGCGGGGCCTTGTCCTCTTCCATCGCGGCATAGGCATGGGCCTGATTGCCGCAGGTCAGATGGGCGCGGGCAGGACCTGCGGCCACGGCGCGGGCCATGCGGTCAAGATAGGCGCTGCGGGTCTGTTCGGACCGGGCACGGATCCGGTCGGTGACGCGGGCTATGGTCGGATGGAGGGTCATCGGGTCCTCACGCTGGCGGGCTGGCGCGCAGAGACTAGCAGAATGTGTTAGCGCTAACAATCCCCTTGCCCGACATTCGGATCGGGGGAGGGCAGCGGGGCGGGCATCGGCACGAATGCGCCGGTGACGACGGCAGTCTAGCGCGCTTTGCCGGGATGTGCACGACCCCGGTCGCAATTGTTTCCGTTGCCGCGATAATACCCGCAGGCCGCCGTGAAGCCGGACCGATGCCTGCCCATTTTCGCCGCAATCCGGAGGGAAATTGGCGGCAAGCAACGGGTCAGAAGGCCCAGAGAGGCGGAGTAGGGACATGCAGCGCTTCGGGACGGCAGTGAAACTGGGAACAGCTCTGGGGCTGGTGGCGGCTCTGGCGGCTTGCGGCTCCGGCGGTCCGGCGACACGGGCGGCAACGCCTGCGCCGCATGGTGTGACGCTGGCCACGGCAGGGGGCGGCAAGCCCGGCCATGGCGTGCAGACGGTGACGATGCCGCTGGAGGTGCGCGCCGTCACGGTGACCGTGCCGCGCGACCTGCGCGTCAGCGAGGCCGAGGTCTTCTATCCCATCGCCGATATCGTCTGGCGCGGAGAGCCGCGGGGCGACCGCTATGCCCAGATTCAGGCGATCTATGACGAGGCCGCCACTGCCGCGGTGGCGCCGCTGAAATCCGGCATTCCGGTCGTGGCCGAGATCGAGGTGACCCGCTTCCACTGCGTCACCGACAAGACCCGCTATACCTTTGGCGGGGTGCATTCGCTGCATTTCCTGCTGACCATCCGCCATGCCGAGACGGGCGAGATCTTGTCCGGTCCGCGCGTGGTGAATGCCGATGTGGCTGCTCCCGGCGGTCAGGCGGCGGTGAAACAGGATTATGAGGGGATCACGCAGCGCGATGTGGTGCGCCAGCGGCTGGCCAATGTCATCCGGCGCGAGCTGAAGGCCCTGAATGTCGATCCTGCGGTGGCGGGGCTGACCGCGCGCGGTGCCGCCGATCCGGTGGCCCTGGCTGCGAACTGAGACTTTCCGGCCCCTGCGGAACCGGATATGGGGGAGGGCATGGAGCCCTCCCTTTCGCATTCCGCCCGCCCCGCCCGCCCCGTCGTCCGTCTTCGCCCCAAGGCCGAGGCGCGGGCGATCCGCCATGGTTTCCCGTGGGTCTATTCCGATGAGCTGGTGCTGGACCGCCGCACGCAGGCGCTGACCCCCGGCACGCTGGCCGTTCTGGAGGATGCCGAGCGGCGGCCTTTGGGGCTGGTCACGGTGAACCCCGCGTCCAAGATCACCTGCCGGATGCTGGACCGCGACCCCGAGGCGCAGATTGACGAGGCATGGTTCACCTTGCGCCTGTCGCGCGCGCTGGCCCTGCGGGAGCGGCTGTATGCGGCACCCTTCTACCGGCTGGCACATGCCGAGGCGGACGGGTTGCCCGGCGTGGTGATCGACCGTTTCGGCGATGTGGCCGTGGTGCAGCCCAATGCCGCCTGGTCCGAGATGCTGCTGCAGCCGCTGGTCGCCGCCTTGGTGGCGGTCACCGGCGTGCAGACGGTGATCAAGAACGGCTCCGGCCGGTCGCGCGGGCTGGAGGGGCTGGCTGAGGAGATGGCCGTGGTCCATGGCCCGGCGCCCGAAGGTCCGGTTGCGGTGACGATGAACGGCGCCACCTATATGGCCGATCTGATGGGCGGCCAGAAAACCGGCCTGTTCTTCGACCAGCGCGAGAACCATGCCTTTGCCGCCCGGCTGGCCCATGGCGCGCGGGTGCTGGACGTGTTTTCCCATGTCGGCGGCTTTGCCCTTGCGGCGCTGGCGCAGGGCGCCGAAAGCGCGCTGGCCGTGGATGCCAGCGCCGCCGCGCTGGACCTTGCCACCCGCGGGGCCGAAGCGGCGGGTCTGGGTGCGCGCTTCTCCACCCGGCAGGGCGATGCCTTTGCCGTGCTGGAGGCTTTGGGGACCGAAGGCGCGCGGTTCGATCTGGTGATCTGCGACCCGCCCGCCTTTGCCCCCGCGAAACCCGCGCTGGAGGCGGGCCTGCGCGCCTATGAACGGATTGCCCGGCTGGCGGCACCCCTTGTGGCGCCGGGCGGCTGTCTGGTGCTTTGCTCCTGCTCTCACGCCGCGGATCTGTCGGCGTTCCGCAATGCCAGCGCCCGGGGTATCGGCCGGGGCGGGCGGCGGTCGCAGCTCCTCTACACCGGCTTTGCCGGGCCGGATCACCCGGTCCTGCCGCAACTGGCCGAGGGGGGCTATCTGAAGGCGCTGGCCTTCCGGCTGGACGGCTGAGGCCTGCGTGAAGGCCGTTCTGGACGCCTGCGTTCTTTACCCCACCATCCTGCGGGAAATCCTGCAGGCGGCAGGGGCGGCGGGGCTTTATGAACCGCTGTGGTCCGACCGTATCCTTGGCGAATGGACCCGGGCCACGGCCAAGCTGGGTCCCGGCGCGCAGGCCGTGGCGGAAGGAGAGGCCGCTGCCTTTGCCGCCGCCTTTCCGCGCGGGCGGATCGCCGCCCGGCCCGATATCGAATCCCGCCTTATCCTGCCCGATCCGGCCGATCTGCATGTTCTGGCCGTGGCGATTGCGGGCCATGCCGATGCCATCGTGACCTTCAACGCGCAGGATTTCCCCGGCCATGCCCTGGCCGCCGAAGGCATTGCCCGGCGTGACCCCGACGGGTTCCTGTGGGAACTGCAGTCCGGCGCGCCCGAAACCATGGCCGCCATTGTGGAAGCGTCCCGCGCGAAAGCTCAGGCGATTTCCGGCCAGCCCGTGACGGTGAAGGCCATCCTGAAACGGCTGCGCCTGTACCGGCTGGCCAAGGCCATGGGAGTCTAATCCGCCTTGGGCGCGCCCAGCCAGCGCGCCTCGTTCCGCTCGATCGCAGCGATGCGGTCGGCAGCGGTCGGGTGGCTGCGCAGCCAGGCCGGAATGTCGGCGCCCGCGTTGCCGCTCAGCCGGTCCAGCTTCTGGAACAATGCCTTCTGTGGTGCAGTGCCGATCCCGGCCTTGATCAGCAGGGCCGAGGCCCAGGCATCCGCCTCGAACTCATCCCGCCGCGACAGGCCCGCCATCAGCGCCGACAGCGCGTGCCGCGCGAGCCACGGGCCGGCATAGGGCAGCACCCGGTGCAACAGCCCGGACACCGCCATCAGCACGGTGTTCTGTCCGGTCACGTCGATCATCCGCCGCTTCATATGGCCCTGCGCCACATGGCCCAGCTCATGCGCGATGACGGAGGCCAGTTCCTCATCCGTCACCTCGCCCCGGGCGCGGCGGGTCAGGAAACCGCGGGTCAGGTAGATGCGGCCATCGGCATCGGCGAGGCCATTCACCACCTCGGTCGGCAGGATGCGGACCTCAACCCGTTCCAGCCCCAAGGCACGGGCAAGGCGCGCGGCCTGTGCCTCCAGCGCAGGGTCGCGCAGCGGCACGGCCTCAGCCTCCAGCTTACGGCGGGTTTGCCAGAGCGAAAACCGCATCATCGCCCAGGCGAAGGCGGCGGCCAGAAGAACGGGGATCAGAAGCCGGATCATACCGCCAATATGGGGCGCTGCGGGTGCAGGGGAAAGGGCCAACTGTCCGGGGCGCAGCCGTCGCGGCAATTCCCGGTCTGGATCGACTGCCTTGGTCCCGCCGCCGGAAGGCCAAGGATACGAGTGCAGACCAAGTGGTTCAGGTCTCGCCAGAACGGAATTCCAGCTCAGGCCTGCGACCGTTGTGGTGTCTGTAAAGTGAAACCGCCCCAAGCCGAAGGCCTGCGCCGGACGGGAACACGCCCCGAAGCAGGGATCCGCGCCCGCACCGCGATGGTGGCGCTCAGCGCAGCTCTTTCACCCCGCGGGCGATGCCTTCCGGTGTCATCGGCACCATGCGTCCGCCCATGGCCTGACGGATCAGTTTCGTCGAATGGGTATGGTCCCAATACCGTTCGGCCACCGGGTTGATCCACAGGTGATGCGGCCATTGCGCCGTGGCGCGCGCCAGCCAGACGGCGCCCGCCTCCTTGTTCCAGTGCTCCACCGCGCCGCCGGGATGGGTGATCTCATAGGGGCTCATCGCGGCATCGCCCACGAAGATCGCCCGCCAGTCCGGCCCATGGCTGCGCAGCACATCCCATGTGGGGGTCTGTTCCGACCAGCGCCGCGCATTGCTGCGCCAGACGCCTTCATAGAGGCAGTTGTGGAAGTAATAGACCTCGAGCGTGCGGAATTCGGACCGCGTGGCGGAGAAGAGTTCGGCCATCACCTGCACATGGCTGTCCATGCTGCCGCCGATGTCCAGAAACAGCAGCACCTTCACGGCATTGCGCCGCTCGGGCCGGGTCTTCACATCCAGCCAGCCCTGATGGGCGGTGGCGCGGATCGTGTCGTCCAGATCCAGCTCTTCGGCCGCGCCGGTGCGCGCCCACCGGCGGAGCGCGCGCAGCGCCACCTTCAGGTTGCGGGTGCCCACCTCGACCCGGTCGTCCAGATCGCGGAATTCGCGCCGGTCCCAGACCTTGACCGCGCGGCGGTGGCGGCTTTCCTCCTGCCCGATACGGATGCCTTCGGGGTTGTAGCCATGGGCGCCAAAGGGAGAGGTTCCGGCGGTACCGATCCATTTGTTGCCGCCCTGATGGCGGCCCTTCTGCTCCTCCAGCCGCTTCTTCAGCGCCTCCATCAGCGCATCGAATCCGCCAAGCGCCTGGATCTGCGCCTTTTCCTCATCCGTCATATGCCGTTCGGCCAGCTTGCGCAGCCAGTCTTCGGGCAGGTTCAGCGCCTGAAGCACGGCCTCGTCGGGCAGATGCTCCAGCCCCGAAAAACAGGCGGAAAACGCGCGGTCGAAGCGGTCCAGATGGCGTTCGTCCTTTACCATCGCCGTCCGGGCCAGATGGTAGAACCCTTCGCTGTCCCAGGTCACCAGACCGGCCGAAAGCCCCTCCAGAAAGGCCAGATGCTCCCGCAGGGAGAGCGGCACACCTTCGCGGCGCAGGGTTTCGAAGAAGGGCAGGAACATGGCCGGTTCCCCCGCAGAGGTCAGGTCATCCGGTCGATGACGATGGTCAGGAACAGCCCGATCAGCGCCAGCAGGATGCCGTGGGCAAAGGCATATTGCGCAATATCCACGGCCTTGCCCTTTTGCCGCCGCGCGCTGGCGGCGCCGATGAAGGCCCCCAGAATGAAGCCGCCGATCACGATCATCTCTGCCCCCGCTGTCGTCTGACGGCAGGGGCAAAGGTGCCCTAGCCGCGCGATCCGCGCGCGCCAAGCGCCGCAATCTCTCGTGTGCGGGCCCGGATCTGCGCTTCCGTGCCGAAGCCATAGCGCGCGTCTGCCTGACTGTCCACACGCGCCCGTGCCGCCTCGGCCCCGCGGCCCAGCAGGTCCAGAGCCTCGGCGCGGATCAGAAGGACGGTGGCGGCCAGCGCGTGGTTTTCGGCGGCGCGGATCACCGGCAGCGCACGGTCGGCAAAGCGCAGCGCCTGTTCCGGCTGGCCCGAAGCCACGGCGATGGCGGCCAGCTGCATGTCGATATGGGCCACCTGCACCGCACCGCCCGGCAGGCCGCGGTAGATGGCAGAGGCGCGGGTGAATTCCTCAACCGCACGGGCGCGGTCCGTGCTGACCAGAAGCCGGGCCAGAGCGAAATGGCTGAAGGCCATGCGGCCATCGCGCCAGCCCTGCGCTGCTGCGATCGCCAGCGCGCGTTCTGCGGCCCCGCGGCGGGCGCCTGCGCTGCCCTTGCCGCCAAGCGCGCCCTCGATCGCCTGGGTCCAGCTGCGCGGCGTGGCCGACAGGTCCGGCGTGCCCCAGCCGTCCGAGGCGACGATGCCCGCCATGATCCCGCTGATGCGCGACTGCACCTCGGCCCGGGACATGCCTGACGCCAGACCCGGCGCGTAATAGGCGCGCAGGATGGCCATGTCGAAGGGCGTCAGCACCGAATGGAAATTGTCGTCGTTGAAGACGGAGTCGGACAGCCGGTACAGGTCGTTCAGCGGGCCGATGGCCTGGGCCAATTCCTCATGCAGGCAGTCCCGGACCTCTTGCGCCGAAGCGTCGGAGGGGGCGAAGATCCCGACCTTCTGCCGCTGCGCCACATTCGCCCAATCCTGCTGTGCGCTGCCCTTGTTGGCGCGGTAGTCCGAAAGGGTGGTCACATTCGGCACGACAAAGCAGGCGGCATTCGGCGCGGCCTTGCGCAGCGCGCTGCGCGGGCTGAATTCGATGGTGACGGCGGCGGCCTCGCCCGGGGCGGCGGGGCGGATGTCGATCCCGGCTTCGGCCCGCAGGCGGCCGATCAGGCGGGACAGATCCGCCGCGGCTGTTGCCGGCACATCGCCGGTCAGGGCCACGGTGATGGTCTTTTCGAACCGGCTGAAGGTGGCCAGCGGGCGCCCGCTTTCCAGATTGAACGCAAGTTCCATGAAATTGGCTGCCATCTCGGAGGCGCTGTGGCCGCCGTGGCCGGGCAGGGCGCCCGGAAAGGCCTCGGCCGCAAGGGCGGGCGCGGAGAAGGCTTCGGGCGCGGCCGCGGGCAGGCGGTCGGTGGCCTTGGTTACCTGAACCTGTGCGGCAGGCGCGCAGGCGGTGGCGGCCAGGAAGGCCGCAAGCAACGGAAGTTTACGCATGAGTTGGCAGCTCGGCTCAAGGATGCGGGGGTTCGCCCCCGGCGGTTGCGGTGCCGGGCCGGCCAGCCGGACCGCGATGCCCCCGCATCACGATCCGGCCGGAACGTCCGGTGGTCCCTTTGTGACGCGCGGGCCGGCGCAGAGCCGAGGGGGCGAGCAGACGTGGTGCCCCTCGGATCTGCGCCGGAAAATCCCTGACCGTGGACCGGCCGGCCGGGCGCGCGGGATGCCCCGCCGTGCTGCGGCCGGGCAGGGCGCGCAGCAGACGGACGGGGCTGGAAATCGTGGCGGTGCCCCGGAACCGCAGCGCCGCGCTGTCCCGGCAGGGCCGGGGCAGGATGCGGATTGCGGATCTGTCCTTCGGACATGGAGGGGGCCTTCACCTGAACTTCACTCATCTGTCATTCGTCGTGACAGGAGTGTCGGGATCAGGGCCGGTTCATGTCAATTGCGCGGAATCTTGGCGCCCGGCCTGCCACTATCCATGGCGGTGGTGGGTGGGGAGGGGGCCAGATATGTGGCCCCTATGTCACGCATTATTGCAGTTTATTTCAAATTTCTGTGGATAGGTGATTGAATTGTGGCAACACTGTGTCCAAAGCGAGGCATAGGCTCCCGAATCGGACGGAATTGTGGCGGCATCTGCCTCAATTCCGCCTAACGCTCGCCCCGTGCCATGAAGGCCAGCCGCTCGAACAGCTGCACATCCTGTTCGTTCTTCAAAAGCGCCCCGTGCAGCCGCGGCAGCAGATGCTTCGGGTCGCGCTTCAGCTCCTCCGGAGTCAGGTCCTCAGCCAGGATCAGCTTCAGCCAGTCCAGCACCTCGCTGGTGGAGGGTTTCTTCTTCAGCCCCGGGGTCTCGCGGATGGCGAAGAACTCGCTCAGCGCGGTGGCCAGCAGCCGTTCCTTGATGTCGGGGAAATGGACGCGGACGATACGTGACAGCGTGTCCGCATCGGGAAAGCGGATGTAGTGGAAGAAGCAGCGGCGCAGAAAGGCGTCCGGCAGGTCCTTCTCGTTGTTCGAGGTGATGATGACCACCGGTCGCTGGCGTGCGCTGATCGTCTCGCCGGTCTCATAGACGTGGAACTCCATCCGGTCGAGTTCCTGCAGCAGGTCGTTCGGGAATTCGATGTCGGCCTTGTCGATCTCATCAATCAGCAGGACCACGCGGCCCGGCGCCTCGAACGCCTGCCAGAGCTTGCCCTTGCGGATGTAGTTCCGCACGTCGTTCACTCGTTCACCGCCAAGTCCGGGGCCCAGCTGGCTGTCGCGCAGCCGGCTGACGGCATCATATTCATAAAGCCCCTGTTGCGCCTTGGTGGTGGATTTCACGTTCCATTCCAGAAACGGCAGGTTCAGCGCGGCGGCCACCTGACGGGCCAGCTCCGTCTTGCCGGTGCCGGGTTCGCCCTTCACCAGAAGGGGGCGCCCAAGTGCCACTGCGGCATTGACCGCCACGGTCAGATCGGGGGCGGCGACATAATCCGCGGTGCCGTCAAAACGCATGGGCCTGTCCCTCCGGTGATGCAGGTGCAGCACAAGGGGTAAGGCGCGCGGCCGGGCATGGCAAGACACCCGGCCGCGGCGGCATCAGTCGCCCGAGAAGGCGAAGGTCCCCGCGCGGCTGGAGGCCGGGGTCCAGCCGCTGAGCTCTTTCCAGCATTCCTCGACCTTCAACATCGCGGCGGTCGAGCCGGTCAGCGCAATCTCCTCATCCACCGGGCCGATCATGGGATGGATCATGCTTCCCGCGCCCACGGCCTGGCGCATGCCCAGGGGAAAGCTGGAATACATCCACCCGGCTTCGCCGAAATAGGTTTCGGTGAAGCTGTATTTGTCCACGTCGATCGAGCCCTGGAACTCTCCATCTGCGCCGTCATAGGGGAAGATCAGCTGCCAGCCGCCCGCGGGCGGCGCGTTGATGACGATCTGCATCGCATCAAGATAGGCCGAACAGCCGTATTGTTCGCTCTTGGCGATGCTCCAGCCTTTGACCGAGGCGTAAAGCGTGCCGCTGCCCACGGAATAGTCGGGCGACTGGGCAAGGGCAGGGGCCGCCATCAGGGCCAGGGCAGCTGCGGCAGAGAAAAGATGACTGCTGGTCATATCGGGTCCGCTCCGGGACATGGGTTGATCTCAAACGCCCCGGGCCACTCCCGGCGGCGGCAGCTTTGGATATCCTGGCGGCCTGAAATGGCCCCTGGTGTTCTGGCGCAGGACAGCCGCCAGAGAGGCGGGCGGCGGCCTTTCTGTCAAGTGTGGCGCGGCCTTCGGGCGCAAACCCCGTCCCGCTGCCCGGACTGCCCAACCGGCAGGCAGCGCGGCCCTCTGCCGCGGTCTGACGCCACGGCCGCTTCGACATCCTGTGCTATTGTGTAGTGACATCCCCTGTCGGTTGGGCTACATGCCCGCCCAACAGGAGTGCGTCCATGACAGCAGACCACCTGTCGGCGCAGTCCGGCGACATGGAGAGAACTGCGATGAAGGCCGAAACCTTCCTGCCTGACGATTATCGTCCTGCCGAGGACGAGCCCTTCATGAACAATCGTCAGCTGGAATACTTCCGCCGCAAGCTTGTGATCTGGAAGCAGGAGCTTCTGGAGCAATCTGCGGAAACCCTGGGCAACCTGACCGAAAGCGGCCGCAATGTCCCCGATCTGGCCGACCGGGCCAGCGAAGAGACGGACCGCGCGCTGGAACTGCGCACCCGTGACCGGCAGCGCAAGCTGATTTCCAAGATTGATGCGGCGTTGCGGCGGATCGAAAGCGGCGAGTTCGGCTATTGCGAGATGACCGGAGAGCCGATCAGCCTGAAGCGCCTGGACGCCCGGCCGATTGCCACCATGACGCTGGAAGCGCAGGAAAAGCACGAGCGCCGGGAAAAGGTGCATCGCGACGACTGAATTTCCTGTCGCAGGGCTGCTGTCTCTCTCGGGGTTGCAGACGGGCAAGGAACCTTGGAAAAAGGAACGCCGGGCGGGGCCACCGTCCGGCGTTTGCATGAGACGGGCATCGGGCGGGCAGGGGCTTCATGGGACTGAAGGACCGCAGCATCACCATACTGGGCGCGGGCATCGCCGGTCTGGCCGCGGCCTGCCGCTTTGCACAGCGCGGCGCACGCGTCACCCTGCTGGAACAGGCCGGCGCCATCCGCGAGGTGGGGGCGGGCCTCCAGATCAGCCCGAATGGTGCGGCTGTCCTGCGCGGCCTTGGCCTTGGCCCCGCGCTGGAGGCGGCCTCTGTCCGGGCGGAGGCGGTGGAACTGCGTGACGGGCTGGACGGACGGCTGGTCACCCGGCTGGAGGTGGCGCGGCTGCGGCCCGAAGAGGGCTGGCACTTCCTGCACCGTGCGGATCTGGTCGGGCTTCTGCTCACCGCGGCGCGGGCGGCCGGGGTGGATCTGCGCCTGTTGCAGAAGGCGGAAAACGTGGACCTGTCCGGTCCGCGCCCGGTGATCACCACCTCCACCGGTGCCCGGATCGAGGCAGAGCTGCTGGTCGGCGCGGACGGGCTGCATTCGCCGGTGCGGCAGGCGCTGAACGGAAGGGTGGCCCCCTTCTTCACCCATCAGATCGCCTGGCGTGCGCTTCTGCCATGCGATCCGGACGCGCCGAAAGTGGCCGAGGTGCATATGGGGCCGGGCCGCCATCTGGTCAGCTATCCCCTGCGGGGTGGCACCTTGCGCAACATCGTGGCGGTCGAGGAACGCCGCCGCTGGGTCGAGGAGGGCTGGTCTCTGCGCGATGATCCGATGGAACTGCGGCTGGCCTTCGAAGGCTTTGGTCCGCGGGTGCGCGGCTGGCTGGATCAGGTGCAGGATGTCTGGCTTTGGGGCCTGTTCCGCCACCCGGTGGCGAAACGCTGGTCGGCCGTGCAGGCCGAAGGCGCCGCTGTTCTGGCGGGCGATGCGGCCCATCCGACGCTGCCCTTTCTGGCGCAGGGGGCCAATATGGCGCTGGAGGATATCTGGCTGCTGGCCGACCGGCTGGAGGCGCTGGACGATACTGCCGCCGCCCTGGCCGCCTATCAGGCCGCCCGCGCGCCCCGCTGCGCCCGCATTGTCGAGGCGGCGAACCGCAACGCGCGCCGCTATCACCTGTCGGGACCGATGCGGCCTCTGGCGCATCTGGCGCTGCAGCTGGGCGGGGCGGTGGCACCGGGGCTCGCCTTGTCGCGGTTTGACTGGATCTATCGCCACGACGTCACCCAGACCACGCCCGGAGCCGCCCATGGCGCGACCTAGAACCTTTTCCGACGACGATCTGCTGGCCGCCGCCCGCCGGGTGCTGCTGGACCGCGGGCCGCAGGGGTTCACCCTGACCGATGCCGCGGATGCCGCCGGCATTTCGCGCCCGGCGCTGATCCAGCGCTTTGGCAGCCGCGAGGCGCTGCTGCGCGCGCTGGCGCTGCGCGAGACCGAGACGCTGGCCGCCGATCTGGCCGCCCTGCCGCCTGACCGCGGGCGCAAGGGCACATGGCTGTTCCTGACCGATCTAGCCCTGCGGATGGAGGCGGGGGCCGCCCCCGCGTCCCGCGCGGCAATGGTCGCGGTCGAGGCGGCCGATCCCGAACTGGCCCGGCTGGCCGCCGAACGCGACCGGATGCTGCGCGAGGCGATCGAACAGCGCCTGCCCGGCGATGCGCCCGAAGGCACGGCTGCCCTGCTGCAGGCGATCATCGGGGGCGCCGCGCTGCAATGGGCGGCACGGCCCGAAGGCGCGCTGGCCGATCTGCTGCTGATCCGGTTGCGCGGGCATCTCGGCGTTCTCTGGCCGCGGCAGGCGCTGGCGCTGCCCGGCGCGGAAGAGGCCGATCAGGCCGCCAGTTCCACCCAGACCGGCACGTGATCCGAGGGTTTGTCGCCCGCCCGCACCTCCTTGTCGATCCCGGTCTCCTGCAACAGATCCGCGGCCTGCGGGCTGAGCAGCACATGGTCGATGCGGATGCCGTTGCCGCGTTCCCAGGAATTCGCCTGATAGTCCCAGAAGGTATAGAGGCCCGGCCGCGGGTCGCGCATCCGCACGGCATCGGTCAGCCCCAGATGCAGGATCCGCCGCAGCGCCGCCCGGCTTTGCGGCAGGAACAAAGCATCCGTCACCCAGGCCTCGGGCTTTGCGGCATCCATGGCCTGCGGGATCACGTTGTAATCGCCCAGAAACGCCACGGGCATCTCTTCGGCCAGCAGGGCTTTCACCCGCGCCTCCAGCCGGGCCATCCAGCCCAGCTTGTATTCGTATTTCGGCCCCGGCGCCGGGTTGCCGTTCGGCAGGTAAAGCCCGCAGACCCGCACCGCCCGGGTGCCGATCACCGTCGCCTCAATCCAGCGCGCCTGTTCGTCCCCATCATCGCCGGGCAGGCCGCGCGTCACATCCTCCAAGGGCAGCTTCGACAGGATGGCGACGCCGTTGAAGCTTTTCTGGCCATGGGTCTCCACCCGATAGCCCATGTCCTCGAAGACCTCGCGCGGAAAACCCTCATCCACCGATTTGATCTCTTGCAGGCAGACCACATCGGGGCTGGCCGCCTCAAGCCAGCGGGGCAGGGCCTCGATCCGGGCCTTGATGCCGTTGATGTTGAAGGTGGCGATCTTCATGGAAACCCTCCGCACAGGGTGCCATCTTGCCGGTCCGCGCCGGGAAGGGCAAGGTTGCCGCGGGCCTGAAGGAGGGGAAGAATGCCGCCGCTGGTTTCCGTGCTGATCCCCGCCTGCCGCGCCGAGGCCACGCTTTGCGCCGCGGTGGACAGCGTGCTCGCAGGGGGACTGCCCGCCGATGCGCTGGAAATTCTGGTCGAATCCGATGACGGCACAGCCTATGCCGCCGCCTCGGCCCTGCCTTCGGTCCAGGTGCAGGTGACGGGCGCGATCCGCTCGGGTGTCGGCCCGGCCCGCAACCGGGCGCTGGCCCGCGCCACGGCGCCTTTCGTGACCTATCTCGACGCCGATGACCAGCTGGCTCCGGGCTGGCTTGCCGCCCTGCTGCCGCTGGCCCGGGCCGAAGGCGCCGCAGCCTCGGCGCTGGAGGTGCGGGAGCATGGCGTGCCGCTCCTGCGCCTCTGGCACGACCATGACCGGCTGACCCCGGCGGTGATGGCGGAAAGCGGCGCCTCGGCCCGCGGCCTCTTCGCCCGCGACCGCTGCCCGCCCTTCGCCGATGCGCTGTCACAGGACATATTGCATATGCTTCAGATCATGGAGGCACAGGGTGGCAGCCTGCCGCTTTCCCCCGCGCCCTATCTCCTGAATTTAAGGCCTGAAAGCGTGACCGCCGCCGATGATTTCAGCGCCCGCGTCCACCGCGCCTATCTGGCCCATGTCGACGCCCTGCACGACGCGCCCGAAGCGGCTCAGGTCTTCCGCGCCAAGATCGCGCTGAACGCCGCCTATTCGGCCGAAGGTCAGGGTCGCAGCTACTATCGCTGGCTGGAGGCACGGCTGGGCCAAAATCCCGCCTGATCCCTTCATCTTGGCTCAAATATCCCGGGGGGAGGCTGCATGGCAGCCTTGGGGGCAGAGCCCCCCCTGCGACGGCCATAACCGGAAAATCAGATCGAAAAGCTGGTCCCGCAGCCGCAGGAACTGCTGGCATTCGGGTTCTCGATCACGAATCGTGCGCCAATCAGCTCATCGGTGAAGTCGATCACCGCATTCTGCAGGAAGGGCAGCGAGACCGGATCGACCAGCACCTTCTGCCCGGCCTTTTCCAGCACCATGTCATCCGCTGCGGGATCATCCAGCCGGATCTCATACTGAAAGCCCGAACAGCCGCCGCCGGAGACGCCCACCCGAAGGGGCTTCACCTCGCCGGTGGCTTCGGCAATTTCGGCCAGCCGTGCGAAGGCACGGTCGGTGACGCGGGGAGGAAGGGCAAGTTCCATGGCTGTTCCGGTATCCTTCGGCTTCGCCAGTGAATATAGGGGGAACCGACGTTCCGAACAAGCCAAGGCCCGCTCCCCGTGTCACTCGCCCCCTTCGCCTGCCAGCCGACTGCCACCCGCGGGCGGCTTTTCCCCGAAGGCATGTCGTCTTTCCGCAGCCCGTTCCAGCGGGACCGCGATCGGATCATCCATTCCAGCGCCTTCCGGCGGCTGAAGCACAAGACGCAGGTCTTCGTCGAACATGAGGGCGATTATTACCGCACCCGCCTGACGCATTCGATCGAGGTGGCACAGGTGGCGCGCACCATCTCGGGCGTTTTGAACCTGAACACCGATCTGGCCGAGGCGATCGCGCTGGCGCATGACCTTGGCCACACGCCCTTTGGCCATACCGGCGAAGACGCGATGGAACGGCTGATGGCGCCCTATGGCGGGTTCGATCACAACGCCCAGGCGCTGCGGATCGTCACAAGGCTGGAGCGGCATTATGCGGGCTTTGACGGGCTGAACCTGACCTGGGAGACGCTGGAGGGCATCGCCAAGCACAATGGCCCGGTGACCGGCCCGAATGCCGACAAGAAACATGACGGCCCGCTGCCCTATGCCCTGGCCGAGGTGAATGCGGCCTGGGATCTGGAACTCGACACCCATGCATCGGCCGAGGCGCAGGTGGCGGCCATCGCCGATGACGTGGCCTATTCGCACCACGATCTGCACGACGGTCTCCGCTCCGGCCTCTTCTCCGAAGACGATCTGATGGAACTGCCGGTCGCCGGTCCCGCCTTCGAGGAGGTGGACCGCCTGCATCCGGGGCTGGACCGCATGCGCCGCCGGCACGAGGCATTGCGCCGCGTCTTCGGCCGCATGGTCGAGGATGTGATCCATGTCGCCGAGAACCGGCTGGCCGCCGCGCAGCCGCAATCGGTCGATGACATCCGCCATATGGGCACAACGATCATCCGCTTCTCGAAACCGCTGTATCAGGAGCTGAAGGCGGTGCGCAGCTTCCTGTTCCACCGGATGTATCGCGCGCCCTCGGTCATGGAGGTGCGGGCCAAGGTCACGCAGGTGGTGGATGAGCTGTTCCCGCTGTTCCTGTCGCAGCCCGGGCTTCTGCCGCCGGAGTGGCAATCGGATGTGGCCGCAGCCCGGGATGAGACGGCGCTGGCCCGGGTGGTGGCGGATTACGTGGCCGGGATGACCGACCGCTTCGCCATTCAGGAACATGCAAGGCTGATGGGCTGCGCGCCGGTTGTAGGCCTCGGCGCCTGACCGCGGCCGGGGAGGGGGCGCTGCCCCCTCGGCGCGGAACGCGCCTCACCCCCGGGATATTTGCACCAGTATGAAAGGCCTTTGCGGTTTCATGCTGGGTCAAATATCCCCGCCGGAGGCTGTCGCCGCAGGCGGCACTCAATCCCTGCGGGTGGCGCCGAAGATCCAGAGGGCGGCGAGCCCGGCCGAGGTGATGGCATTCCATGCCGCCATCGACAGGCCAAGGAATTCCCACGGAATCCGGTCGCAGCGCACGGGCGGCGCCACATCGGCGCCCGATCCGGGCAGGAGCGAGGCTGCGGATTCCCCGGCGATGGAGCCTGAGGTGCAGGAGGAGATGAATTCCCACCAGCCCTGTTCCACGCCCATGTGGAAGATGCCGATCCCGGCCGTGGTCAGCGCGGCCAGCGCGCCGAGCCAGGGCAGGATGCGCCAGCGCGTGCCCGCCCAGACCAGAAGCACCGCCACTGCCGCCGCATGCGGCCAGCGTTGCCAGATGCAGAGCTGGCAGGGCGGCAGGCCGCCGACATATTGAAAGAAGAACGCCGCGCCGAGCATGGCGGCCGAGCCGAGCCCGGCCAGGGTGACGGATGCGGAACCGATGCGCATGAAGGACCTCTGCCGCTGTTCGGGCGCACCATAATCCTCTGGCCCGGCGGGGGGAAGGCAGGCCGTTGCGCCCTCACGCCGCCGTGTTTTGCCGCTTCCGGCCCCGGAACGGGACGGCTAGTCTCGCGTTTGTGATCGGAGACCCCGAGTCAGCGGCACGCGCAGGAGGTGCATCATGCAGTGGAAAGGCCGGCAGCAAAGCCGCAATGTCGAGGATCGCCGCCGCATGGGCGCCAGCCGGGGCGGGGTGGCCGGGGTGGGCGGCCTTGGCGCGGTGGTGATCGTGGTGATCGCGCTGTTCCTGGGCGTGGACCCCTCGCAGCTTCTCCAGCAGCTGGATGGGCAGGGCGGGCAGACCGGCGGTTCAACGGCAGAGCTGTCTGCCAAGGAACAGGCCGAGGGCGAATTCGTCGCGGTCACCCTGCGCGATACCGAGGTGGTCTGGACCAAGCTGTTCCGCGATCAGCTGAACCGCAGCTATGATCCGGCGACGCTGGTGCTGTTCCGCGAGGGCACGACCTCTGCCTGCGGTACGGCGTCCGAGGCGACGGGGCCGTTCTATTGCCCGGCGGACCAGAAGGTCTATCTGGACACCGCCTTCTTTGCCACGATGCGCGACCGGCTGGGGGCTGGGGGCGATTTCGCGGCGGCCTATGTGGTGGCGCATGAGATCGGCCATCATGTGCAGGACGAACTGGGCATCCTGAGCCAGGCGAACGAGATCCGCCAGCAGGTGAGCGAGGTCGAATCCAACCGGATTTCGGTCATGATCGAGCTGCAGGCCGATTGTCTGTCCGGCATCTGGGCGCGGGAGGCGGCGCATAGCCTTGGCACGCTGGAGCAGGGCGACATCGAAGAGGCGCTGAATGCCGCGGCGCAGATCGGCGACGACACGCTGCAAAAGAATGCCGGGCGGCGGCCGATGCCCGACAGCTTTACCCACGGCACCTCAGAGCAGCGGATGCGCTGGTTCCAGACCGGGCTGGACTCGGGCCGGATCGACGCCTGCAACACGTTCGAGGCGCGGGACCTCTGAGCCCGCGCGATCTGCGATGCCGCGTTGACGCGGGCGCGGCGCGGCGCTAGACCCGGTGCGCAGGCAGCGCCAAGGCGCCGCGGCCCGAGTGGCGGAATGGTAGACGCAGCGGATTCAAAATCCGCCACCGCAAGGTATGTCGGTTCGAGTCCGACCTCGGGTACCAAATCAGCTTTCAAGCATATCGTGACAGGATTGGCGCGGGCGCGGTGCGGCCGCGCCTTGCCCGTTTTCAGGTCCGGCCGGAAGGGGCGATTCGCCGCCGCGTTTTGAAGGCTGTGCATTAACCATCACCAGATCCGGACAATCTTGCGGATTGGTGCGAAACGGTGAACGGGCCGGATCGACCGGGGCAAATTAATGGCGAAATTCTGAATCTGGTTAATTCGCGCTATGGTTGAATGCCGCTGCGGCGGCGATGGAAACAAACTCTGGGGTGCCGGCAACAGGGTGATCCCGCAGTTGGGCCGAAGATAAGAGGAATCGCCGGGTTAGGGGCGGCAGGACGTTTCCGGGTGCTCAACAATCACGGGAATGGAACAGGGTAACGGGTTGATCCGCATGGGCTCTGACAAGGGTCGCCGGGCAGCCGCGGGCGCCGTGCCGCCGCAATTTCGCTTCACTCCAAGGTGAACGAAGGGTAATCAGAACAGGTCAACTTAGACGTATTGGCCGTGGGGGCGGTCGTATGTTGGTGGCGCGCCCATAAGCGCGTTAAGCGTGACGAGAGTGCTGCCGCATCCCGTTTCCGGATGCATCCGCCGTTTTCGGCGGGTGGTCGTGTTTTGACTGGCATCCCCCTCTTCACCCACCTCATCCGGCAGGCTGCTTGCGGCGCAACGAACATAACCGTTGCGTCTGGTGGTCCGCTGAACCGGGCCGGATGTGGAAACGGAGTGCGACGGGGACCCGTCGTTTGGAGAGACAGGGAAGCGAACATGCCGGTCATCGCGCTTTACAACTTCAGCGACGCCTCGACGGTCATCGACGACGCGCCGGAAAACGGCCTGCAGAACGGCGGCTACTTTGACGGGGCCACGGCCACCGGCGGGTTCCTTGTCGTGGACGGGATGAACGACAAGGCCAAGATTTACGCTTCGGACGCGTTCCAGCTGGACCGCGGCACGCTTGAGATCAGCTTCAAGCCGACCGCCACCGATTTCGAAGGCCCGCAGACCGTGCTGTCGCGCGACACCGCGGGTGAGCATGCCGGCAGCTACCGGATCGAGGTGAATGCGGACGGGTCTGTGGTGGTCACGCAGGAGCTGGACGGCTCTTCGGTCAGCTACTCGACCGGCCCGGGCTTCTACACCGCGGGTGACACGATCAACCTGTCGCATTCCTGGGACATGGGCGGCGAGGGCGGGCTTCTCCAGATCGAGAATGCGACCACCGGCACCACCTTCGAGGAAGACGTTCCGAACACCGTTTCGCTGGTGATGGAGCCGAATTCGCAGCCGTGGATGCTGGGCGCCGGTCAGAACGCCTCTGATCCCTATATGCTGAACAATCTGGAAAACCATTTCCAGGGCGAGGTGGATTATTTCTCGCTGTCCGACAGCGTGGACAACATCGACCCCGTCGATCCCGACCGTGACGGCATCGTCCGCGGCACCTCGGGCGACGATCTGATCGACACCTCTTATGTCGACCCCTGGGACGGCGACCGCATCGACGCGAATGATGCGATCATCCCCGGCGATGCGCTGAACGACGACCGCGTGGTTGCGGGCGCCGGCAATGACACCATCCTGTCCGGCCTGGGCGATGACACCGTTCGTGCCGGGTCGGGCGACGATCTGGTCTATGGTGGCGAGGGCGACGACTCGCTGATCGGCAACACCGGCAATGACACGATCTATGGCGGCGACGGCAGCGATACCGTCTATGGCCGTCAGGACGACGACTATATCGACACTTCGGGCGGCTCGCCCATGCCCGATATCGACTATCCGGGCTTCTACCCCGCCGACACCGACCCGAACGATGACCGCGATCTGGTCTATGGCGGCTATGGCAATGACACGATCCTGACCGGCGACGATGCCGACACGATCTATGCCGAACAGGGCGACGATTATGTCGATGCCGGGATCGACGCCGATCTGGTTTACGGCGGCTATGGCAATGACACGATCATCGGCAGCGAAGGCGCTGACACCGTCTATGGCGGCGCGGGCGACGACCTGATCTATGGCGGCCTTGGCCCGGTGGGCAATGACCTGCTGGATATTCCGGATGCCGACGGCGACCTGCGCCCGAACAACAACCCGGACCTGCTGTATGGCGGCCGCGGCAACGACACGATCTATGGCCGCGACGACGACGATACGCTCTATGGCGGCGCGGGCAATGACGTGCTTTACGGCGGCGTTGACGAGGACGAGCTGCACGGTGACCGCGGCAATGACACGCTTTATGGCGGCGAAGGAGCTGACCGGATGTTCGGCGGGGCCGACCGGGATGTGTTCATCGTCGGCAGCGCGCAGGACGGGATCGGCGACTTCATCGACGGCAACGAAGGCGGCGACGATTTCGACACGCTGGACCTGCGCGGCGCTGGCCCGCTGAACATCGTCTATGATGCGGACAACCCCGAAAACGGCGTGGTCACCTTCTTTGACAATGACGGCAACGAGACCGGCACGCTGCGGTTCATCAATATCGAGAACTGCATCCCCTGCTTCACCCCCGGCACCCTGATCGCGACGCCGAAGGGCGAGGTCCCGGTCGAGGAACTGCGCGCCGGCGACAAGGTCATCACCCGCGACAACGGCATTCAGGAAATCCGCTGGAAGGGTGAAAAGGCGCTGAGCGGGCAGGAACTGCGGCTGAACAGCCATCTGCAGCCGGTGCTGGTCAAGGCGCACAGCCTTGGCAATGGCCTGCCCGAGCGGGACATGCTGGTGTCGCCCAACCACCGTCTGCTGGTGGCCAATGACCGGACCCAGCTGTACTTTGACGAGCATGAAGTGCTGGTTGCGGCCAAGCATCTGGTCGGCAACCCCGGCATCCATGCGATCGAGGCGATCGGCACGACCTATATCCACTTCATGTGCGACCAGCACGAGGTGGTGCTGTCGAACGGGGCCTGGACCGAAAGCTTCCAGCCCGGCGACTACACGCTGAAGGGCATGGGCAATGCACAGCGCAACGAGATTTTCGAGCTCTTCCCCGAGCTGAAGACCGAAGCGGGTCTGGACGGCTATCAGGCCGCCCGCCGCACGCTGAAGAAACACGAAGCCCGCCTGCTGGCGCGCTGATCACGGCTTATGCAGCCCGGGCGGGTCTTCGGACCGGCCCGACGGAAAGGGGCCCGGCAACGGGCCCCTTTTCATTTGGCCCTGTTGTCGGCGCGTCGCCCGTCTTGGCCATGAAACCGCCGTATTCCCCGCCCTCGGGGCCGGAATCCGCGGCTGATCCGGAAATCCCGCGCCAAACTCTCCGCAATGGTGCCCCGTTTCGGCCCCGGAGGGGGGGTATCAGTCGGTCAGGCAGAATTCGGTGGTGACATGGCCAGCTATTACGGCGGATCGGGCAACAACTCGCAGACCGGGACTTCCGGTGCCGATGATTTCTACGGCGGCGGCGGCAATGACACGATCAATGCCGGGGCGGGCAACGACATCGCCTATGGTGGCACCGGCAACGATTCCATCAGCGGCCAGGACGGCGACGACACGCTCTATGGCGAGGATGGCAACGACCGCCTGTTCGGTGGCGCGGGCAACGACCAGCTTTACGGCGGGGCGGGTGCGGACAGCCTGGACGGCGGGGCCGGCAATGACCTGCTGGATGGCGGCGATGCGGCCGACACGCTGCTGGGCGGCGAGGGCAACGATACGCTTTACGGCGGGGCGGGCGCGGACAGCCTGGATGGCGGGGCGGGCAATGATCTGCTCGATGGCGGCGCCGATGCCGACACGCTGTCGGGCGGCGAGGGGCAGGACACGCTTTACGGCGGCGCCGGGGCCGACAGGCTGGACGGCGGGGCGGGCAACGATCTGTTGCAGGGCGGTGCCGGAAACGATGTGATCATCGGCGGTGCAGGCAGCGATACGGTCGATTATTCCTATGCCTCGACCGGGGCCACAGTGAACCTGACCACGGGCACCGGCACCACGGGCGCCACCGATGTCGACACGCTGAGCGGGATCGAGAATGTCACCGGCACCGGCTATGCGGACAGCATCACCGGCAATGACGATGCGAACCTTGTGGATGCCGGGGCAGGGAACGACACGGTTTCCACCGGGCTGGGCAATGACACGGTTTACGGCGGCGATGGCGATGACCGCATCGATACGGGCGTCAACAGCGTTTCCAGCGCCTCCGAGGATCTGAACTGGTCCCAGGTGGGCGGCAACAACGCCAATGTGGCGGGCGGGGCAACGCAGGATACCGGCGGCACTACCGTCACCATGACCTATACCAATGACGGGGCAGGCACGGCGGCCACGATCAACACCAGCTCGGCCACCTATGTCGCACCGGGAGAGACTTTCAACCCGAATTCCAGCCTCTATCTGGCCGGGACGGGGGTGGGCAACACATCGACCACGCGGATCGACTTCACCCCGGACCCGGGCTATGCGCCGGGCGTGACGGGGGTGCAGTTCCGCATCAATGATGTCGATATGTCCATGGGCAACTGGCAGGACATCATCACCATCACCGCCTATGGGCCGGATGGTCAGCCTGTCACCGTGACGATCACACCGGCGGGGAATGACACGGTTTCCGGCAATACGATCACCGCCGGAAACAGCAGCGACTCGACCAATTCGGCTGCAGGTTCTGTGCTGGTCAGCATTCCCGGCCCGGTGTCCTATTTCCTGATCGACTACAACAACAACTACAGCAGCGGCCAGCTGATCCTTGTCTCGGACATCCAGTTCTTCAGCACTCAGGTGGATGACGACTACGTCGATGCGGGCGCGGGCAATGACATCGTTACCACCGGCGCGGGCAATGACACCGTGCATGGCGGCTCCGGCAACGACAGCATCGACGGCGGCACCGGCAACGATTCGCTTCTGGGCGAGGCGGGCGACGATACGATCTACGGCGGTGCGGGCGATGATGTCGTGGACGGGGGCGTCGGCTTTGACAGCCTGTTCGGCGGCGACGGCAACGACAGTCTGTTCGGCTATGATGATGACGACACGCTGTATGGCGGTGCAGGCAATGACACCGCCTATGGCGGCTATGGCAATGACTATATCGACGGCGGATCGGGTGATGACAGCCTGATCGGCGGCTATGGCGATGACACCATGCTGGGGGGCGAGGGCAACGACCAGCTCTTCGGCGGCTTCGGCAATGACATCATGTATGGCGGCGCCGGAAACGACGTGATCTTCGGCCTTGAGGGCGACGAGTTCATCGACGGCGGCGACGGCGACGACACGCTCTACGGCGATCAGGGCAATGACGTCATCCAGGGCGGCAAGGGCAATGACCGGCTGTTCGGCGGCGATGGCAACGACACGCTGTCGGGTGGCGAGGGCGCCGATACGATCTATGGCGGCGGTGGCCGCGACTACATCTACGGCGATGTCGGCGATGTGGTGGATGGCGGCAGCGAGGGCGACGATTACGATGTCCTCGACCTGTCGGCCTGGGGCTGGGACCGCACGAATATCCATTACAACCCGAACAATCCCGAAAACGGCTATGTCGAGTTTCTGGATGAGAACGGCGCCGTGATCGGCACGATGACCTTCACCGATATCGAGAAGGTCATCCCCTGCTTCACCCCCGGTACGCCGATCCTGACCGCGCGGGGAGAGGTTCCGGTCGAAACGCTGGTGCCGGGCGATCTGGTGCTGACGCGCGACAACGGGTTGCAGCCGGTGCGCTGGACCGGCCGACGCAGCCTTTCGGCGGCGGATCTGGTGGTCAATCCCGCGCTGCGTCCGGTGCGGATTTCGGCAGGGGCCATGGGGCCGGACCTGCCCGTGCAGGACCTGACGGTTTCCCCCCAGCATCGCCTGCTGATCGGTGGGGCGCGGGCCGAAATGCTGTTTGGCGAGGCCGAGGTTCTGGTGGCCGCGCGCCATCTGGCGGGGGCGCCGGGCGTCTCCTCTCCGGTGGTGCAGGGTGTGACCTATGTGCATATCATGTTCGACCGGCACGAAATCGTGCAGTCGGCCGGGCTCTGGACCGAGAGCTTCCAGCCCGCGCAGCGGATGATGGGCGGGATGGAGGAGGCGCAGGCCGAGGAAATCCTGGCACTCTTCCCCGAACTCGCCAGCCTGGAGGTGGCCTTTGCCTCGGCCCGGCTGTCGCTGAAAGCGCATGAGGCGCGGGTGCTACTGACCGCCTGACGCCAGCCAGCGCGCCCGGTCTTCGGGCGTGTCCCAATCGCAAAGCGCCCGGTTGCCGGGCAAAGGCACCGGGCGCAGCCGTTCGGGATGGGCCGCAATCACCGCGCGCGCGCCGGTATCGCCCCGCAGCGACAGCAGCGCAGGCCGCAGATCGGCCGGGAACAGCACGGGGTGGCCGGGGTCACCCGTGGCATTGCTGGCACGGAGGATGGCCTGCGGGTCGTCCCGATGCGCCGCGGTCAGCAGCATCAGGTCAGCGGGGCCAATGTCCGGCATGTCGGCCAGCATCACCAGCACGGCATGGTCTTCGGGCAGGGCGCCCACGCCGGCGCTCAGGCTGTCGCCCATGCCCGCGCCGCCCGTCACCTGCATCAGGCAAAGCCCCTCCAGCACCGCCGCGCGCGGCCCGGGCGGGGCCGGCAGCACCACCGTGACCGGCAGTCCGCAGGACAGGGCCACATCCGCCACATGGCGCAGCAGCGGCCGGCCCCGCAGCGGCAGCAACAGCTTGTCCTCTCCCATCCGGGACGAGGCCCCCGCCGCAAGGATCAGGATGGAAAGGCCGCGCCCGGCCATGCCGAACTCAGCCGTCGGCGCGTTCCTGCGCAACGATCTGGCGCATGCCGTCCAACGGCACGTAGCCACGGACCATCGTGCCGTCGATCACGAAGGTCGGCGTGCCGTTGATCTCCATGATCTGGGCCAGCTCATAATTGGCGTCGATCACGGCCTGAACCTCTGGCATGGCCATCCGGGCGGCGACGGCGGCGGGGTCATGACCCAGATCGCTTGCCAGCCGGGCCAGACTGTCGGGGTCGATCTCACCCCGGAAGTTGAACAGCGCATCATGCGCCGCCTTGTAGGCGTCATCGCCATACAGCATCCGCACCGCGATGGCGAATTTCGACGCCAGAACGGACGGATCGCCCAGAACCGGGAACTCCTTCAGGACAAAGCGGATATTGCCGTCGGTCGAGACCAGATCCTCGACATCCTGATAGGCCTTGTGGCAATAGCCGCAGCGGTAATCCATGAATTCGACAAGGACGATATCGCCCTCCAGATTGCCGCCGGCCCAGTCGGCCGGGTTCTTGTAGATGCGGTCCGCATTCTCGGCCAGCATCTGCACGTCGCGGTCGGCCGCGGCCTGATCTTCGCGCATCTGCAGCTCGGTCATCGCCTCGACGATCACCTCGGGATTGCGCAGCAGATAGTCGCGCACCGCGGCATCGAAAGCGGCGCGCTGCTCTTCGGTCATCGGCGCCGTGCCCGGCAGGTCCTGCGCCTGAACCACGGGTGCGGCCGTCGCCAGAAGCGTGGCAAGGATCAGGGCGTGGCGCATGAACTCGGGTCCTTCCGGGGTTGACCTGTCCGCCTCCGGGCGGCACTGAACGGCATGGAATACCGGCGGACCATACGGGGCAGGGCATGAACAGATCAAGTCAGGGATCGCGGCGCGGTGAAGTCGATCCCTTCATTGTGATGGATGTGATGGAACGCGCCCGCCAGGCCGAGGCCGCGGGCCGCCGGATCATCCATATGGAGGTGGGCCAGCCCGGCACTGCCGCCCCCGAAGGCGCGCGCCGTGCGCTGGCCGCAGCGCTGGATCAGCCGCTTGGCTATACCGTGGCCCTTGGCCTGCCGGAACTCCGCGCCGGGATCGCCCAGCTTTATGCCCGCTGGTATGGGGTGGATCTGGACCCCGCGCGGGTGATCGTGACGGCAGGGTCGTCGGGCGCGTTCCTGCTGGCCTTCACCGCCTTGTTCGACGCCGGACAAAGGGTGGGTCTGGGCGAGCCGGGCTATCCCAGCTACCGCCAGATCCTGCGCGCCTTGTCGCTGGAGCCGGTGGGCATTCCCGCAAGCGTGGAGAACCGGCTGCAACCCGTGCCCGCGGATCTGGAAGGGCATGATCTGGACGGGCTGATCGTGGCCTCGCCCGGCAATCCGTCTGGCACCATGCTGTCGCATGAGGCACTGTCGGCGCTGGTCCACTGGGCCGAGGCCAAGGGCATCCCCTTCGTCTCCGACGAGATTTATCACGGGCTGCATTACGGCGACCGGGCGGTGACCGCGCTGGAAATCTCGGACGCGCCTTGGGTGATCAACAGCTTCTCGAAATATTTCAGCATGACCGGCTGGCGCGTGGGCTGGATGGTGGTGCCTGAGGATCAGGTCCGCAAGGTGGAGCGGCTGGCGCAGAACATGTTCATCTGCCCGCCCCATGCCAGCCAGCTGGCCGCGCTGGCCGCATTGGATTGCGTGCCCGAGATGGAGGCGAACCGCGCGGTTTATGCCGAGAACCGCCGGCTGATGCTGGAAGGTCTGCCGAAGGCCGGCTTCACCAAGATCGCGCCGCCGGACGGGGCCTTTTATATCTATGCCGATGTCAGCGATCTGACCGAAGATAGCCTGTCCTTCGCGCAGGAGATTCTGGACCGCGCGGGGGTGGCCGTCACGCCGGGACTGGACTTCGATCCGCGCCGGGGGCGGCAGACGCTGCGCTTTTCCTATGCCCGTTCCACCGCGGACATCGCCGAAGGCATCGCGCGGCTGCAGGAGTTCATGGCGCGAAGGTGAATGGACTTTCCGCCGCCGGACCGGGATAGTCCGGGCGGCATTTCCGCAAAGAACGGGGCAGGGCAGGTGCAGGCGATCCGGGCCGTCATCCTTTGGCTGTTGATGGCGATCGCACCCCTGAGTGCCGCCGCGCAGGAGCTTTCGGCGCTGGCCCGGCTGGATGCCGCGGGGTCGGTGATCCGGGCCGATCAGGCGGCGCTGACGCTGGACCTTGCGATCAGCCAGCCGGTGCCGTGGCGCGTGCGGGTGATGGACAGCCCGCCGCGGCTGATCCTCGACGTGCGCGAGGTGGACTGGACCGGGATCGACAGCGTCACCCGCACCGCGCCGCAGGTGGCCGATCTGCGGGCCGGGATATTCCGGCCCGGCTGGTCGCGGCTGGTGGTGGAGCTGACCGGGCCGATGCTGGTGACGCAGGCCTCGATGGATACGTCGGACGGGCCGGCGCTGATCCGGCTGCGGCTGGACCCGGCCACGGCGCAGGACTTTGCCAAGGCGGCCGCGCAGCCGGAGCCGGAGGATTGGGCCCTGCCCAGGCCCGCCGATCTGCCGCCGCCGGTGGCGCGCGGCGACGGACCCATCGTCGTGGTGCTGGACCCGGGTCATGGCGGGATCGACCCCGGCGCCGAACGCGACGGCCACAAGGAGGCGGATCTGATGCTGACCTTCGCGCGCGGGCTGAAAGAGCTGTTGCTGCGTGACGGCCGGTTCCGCGTGGTGATGACGCGCGAGGAAGACGCCTTCGTGCCGCTGGAAACCCGGATCTCGATTGCGCGCAAGGCCGGGGCGCATGTGTTCATTTCCCTGCATGCCGATGCCCTGGCCGAGGGCGAGGCGCAGGGGGCGACGATCTACACCCTGTCCGAGGATGCCACCGACGAGGCGGCCGAGGCTTTGGCCGAACGGCATGAGCGCGACGACCTGCTGGCGGGCGTCGATCTCTCGGCGCAGGACGATATCGTGGCCTCGGTCCTGATGGATATGGCGCGGACGGAAACGACGCCGCGCACCGCCCGGCTGGCCATGGCGCTGGAAACCGCGATCAAGGCGGCGGATCTGCGCATGCACCGCCATCCGCGGCAGGAGGCGGGGTTCTCCGTGCTGAAATCGCCCGACATCCCCTCGGTCCTGCTGGAGGTGGGATTTCTCTCCTCGGGGCGCGACCTGAAGCGGCTGACCGATCCGGCCTGGCGTGCGACAATGGCCGAGGCGGTCAGGAAGGGGCTGATCGCCTGGGCGGATGAGGATCAGGCGATCCGGGCCTTGCGGGCGGCCAGTCCATAGCGATGCGCCCCTGGTCACCCGCCCGGGGGCGCTTCGCCCCCCGGACCCCCAGAGGATATTTTTGAACAGATGAATGTTGGGGAATCTGGTGTCGTCAGCAGGCGCGGGAACCCGCCGCAGGTAGGGGGTGTAAGGTCCAAGGTTTTGACGGACCCGAACGTCTGATATAGGGGAAGCCGAAAGGCAGGGGCAGAACAGTGTTGCGATTCATCGGCTCGTTCTTCGGGGCCATCTTCACCGCGGTCACGCTGGGCATCTTCTTCGGTGCCCTGACCGTTGGCGCGATCTTCTGGATGTATTCGCGCGACCTGCCCAGCCATGAGGTGCTGAAGCAATATTCCCCCGCCACCATCAGCCGAATCTACACCGGCGAGGGGCGGATCCTTGACGAATTCGTCAAGGAGGGCGAGCGGCGGGTCTTCGTTCCGGCCGAGGATATCCCCGATCTGGTGAAGCAGGCCTTCATCTCTGCCGAGGACAAGAATTTCTACGTCCACCACGGCTATGATGCGACCGGCATGGCCGCGGCGCTGATCGACGCGGTGAAAAGCCGCGGGCAGGATCTGCGCGGCGCCTCGACCATCACCCAGCAGGTGGCGAAGAACATGCTGCTGGACGGCACCCGCACCGGCGCCAAGGGGGTGGAGCGGAAGATCAAGGAAATCATTCTGGCCACCCGTCTGGAAGAGACGCTGACCAAGGACCGTATCCTTGAAATCTACATGAACCAGATCGACCTGGGCCAGCGCAGCTTTGGCGTCGCCGCGGCGGCGCAAAGCTATTTCAACAAGACGCTGGACGAGTTGACCCCGGGAGAGGCCGCCTATCTGGCCGCTTTGCCGAAATCGCCGGGCCGCGGGTTGCATCCGGTGCGCGACTATGACCGCGCGGTCGAACGCCGCAACTATGTGCTGCGCGAGATGTGGGACAACGGCTATCTGACCGAGGCAACCTATCTGGCCGAGAAGGACAAGCCGCTTCTGACGGTGCAGAACGGCGATTATCCCTCGTTCCGCGACAGCCTGCCGGAGCGCAGCTATTTCACCGAGGAAATCGGCCGCCAGCTGTCCACCCATTTCGGCGAGGATGAATTCTACAACGGCGGCCTGACCATCCGGGCCACCATCGACCCGGAACTGCAGGTCGAGGCGGAGGCCGCGCTGCGCAAGGCGCTGGAAAGCTATGACCGCGGGCTTGGCCGTTGGCGCGGCACCGGCAAGACCGTGCCCGAGGATCAGCTGACCAGCGAGGACAGCTGGCGCAAGGCGCTGTCCGCGGTGGATGTGCCGCGTGACATCGACGGTTGGTATCCGGCGGTGGTGCTGGAGGTGGGCGACCGCACGCTTTCGGTGGGAATCGAGGGCGTCCCCGTGACCGAGGCAGAGCCGCAGGTGGTGCCGCGGTCTGACATCGACTGGATGCGCGGCAGCTTTGCCGACAATTTCAAGCGTGGCGATGTGATCCATGTGCGCCGGGTGACGAAGAATGCCGACGGCAGCTTTGTGCGCTGGTCGGTCCGTCAGGTGCCCGAGGTGCAGGGCGCCTTCATGGCGATGGATGTGAACACGGGCCGCGTTCTGGCGATGCAGGGCGGGTTCTCCTATCAGTATTCGATCTGGAACCGTGCCACACAGGCGATGCGTCAGCCGGGGTCGAGCTTCAAGCCCTTCGTCTATGCCGCTGCTCTGGACAGTGGATTCACCCCCGCCACCATCGTCATCGACGCGCCGATCGAGGTGAACACGCCGCAGGGGTTGTGGACGCCGAAGAATGCGTCGAACAAATTCTACGGACCCACGCCGCTGCGCACCGGGATCGAGCAGAGCCGGAACCTGATGACCATCCGGATCGCCGAGGAAATCAGCATGCAGACCGTGGCCGGCTATGCCGAGCGGTTCGGCGTCTATGACAACCTTGCCCCCTATCTGGCCAATGCGCTTGGTGCGCAGGAAACCACGCTGATGAAGATGGTGGCCGCCTATGCCATGTTCGCCAATGGGGGCGAACGGGTGGAACCCACGCTGGTGGACCGGGTGCAGGACCGGTCCGGCCGCACGGTCTATGTCCATGACAAGCGGGTGTGCGAGAACTGCACCGCAGGAGATCTGCCGCGGGGCGATGGCGTCACCGTCACCTCGAACCGGGAACGGGTGATGGATGCGATCACCGCTTATCAGCTGACCAGCATGATGCAGGGTGTGATCCAGCGCGGCACCGCGCGCGGCATCAACCTGCCGGTGCCTGTGGCGGGCAAAACCGGCACGACGAACGACGCGAAAGACGTCTGGTTCATCGGCTATACCTCGAACATCGTGGCGGGCTGCTATATCGGCTATGACCAGCCGCGCGGCTTGGGCTCGGTCTCGGGCGGCGGCTTCTGCGGCCCGGTGTTCGAGGAATTCATGGCGACCGCCATCAAGAAATACGGCGGGACCGAGTTCAAGGTGCCCCCGGGCGGCTATTTCGTGAAGATCGACCGCTTTACCGGCGCGCGCCTGCCCGACACGGCCAGCGGCGACAATGTGGTGGCCGAATATTTCCGCGAGGGCGAAGAGCCGATCTTCGGTCTGGGCGCGCTGGTGGATGGCGGCTTCGAGATGGGCCAGAACCTGCCGCTTTATGCCTATGGTGAGACGGAAAGCGCCTCCAGCGCGTCTGTCACCACTGCCACGGGCGAGACGAAGGTCATTCCGGGAAAGGCCGATTTCGGCACCGTGTCCTCGGGCGGGCTTTACTGACAACCGAAACCACGGCGCCGCTCTTGCCCGAAGCCCGGGCAGGGGATATGAGCGCCTGCGACCGAGACGAGGGTGAGAGATGCGCGCCGAGACGCAAGCCAATGTCGATCAGATCCGCAAATCCCTGTCGCTTCTGGCGCAGCGGATGGACTGGGAGACTGCGCCCCATCGCCTTGAGGAATTCAACGCCCTGATCGAACAGCCCGATCTGTGGAACGACCCCGCCCGCGCGCAGAAACTGATGCGCGAGCGGCAGGCGCTGATGGATGCGGTGAACGGCTACAAGCTGATCGAAAGCGGGCTGACCGACAATGTCGATCTGATCGAACTGGGCGAGGCCGAGGGCGAGGAAAGCATCGTGACCGAGGCCGAGGCCGCGCTGAAGGCGCTGGTCGAGGTGGCGGCGCAGAAAGAGCTTGAGGCGCTGCTGAACGGCGAGGCGGACAGCAACGACACCTTCCTGGAAATCAATGCAGGCGCCGGCGGGACCGAGTCGCAGGACTGGGCCGAAATGCTCGCGCGGATGTACACCCGCTGGGCCGAACGCCGCGGGTTCAACGTCGAGATGCTGTCGGAAGAAGCCGGGCAGGAAGCCGGGATCAAGTCGGTCGCCTACAAGATTTCCGGCCACAACGCCTATGGCTGGCTGAAGACCGAAAGCGGCGTGCACCGTCTGGTGCGCATCTCTCCCTTCGGGTCGGGCGACAAGCGGCAGACCTCTTTCGCCAGCGTATGGGTCTATCCCGTGGTCGACGACAATATCGAGATCGAGGTGCTGGACAAGGATATCCGCATCGACACGTTCCGGTCGTCCGGCGCGGGCGGTCAGCACGTCAACAAGACCGACTCGGCCGTGCGGATCACCCACTTCCCGACCGGGATCGTCGTGACCTCCTCGCTGAAATCGCAGCACCAGAACCGCGACATCGCCATGAACGCCCTGAAGGCGCGGCTCTATCAGATGGAACTGGACAAGCGTTCGGCTGCCATCAACGACGCGCATGAAAACAAGGGCGATGCGGGCTGGGGCAACCAGATCCGCAGCTATGTGCTGCAGCCCTATCAGATGGTGAAGGACCTGCGCACCAGCCACGAAACCAGCGACACCCAAGGCGTACTGGATGGTGATCTGGACGCCTTCATGGCGGCCACGCTGGCCTTGGACATGTCCGGCAAAAGCCGCGCCGACGCCGAGGGCTGAGGGCGCTCCGGGCCCTAAATCCCGGAGATGAAATACATCTTTGCCAAAGCGGTCTTCGGGACATAGCCTTCCTCGTCAGAGGGAGGACTACCATGACAGACAGCGCCGGGGCGCCCGCCAGCCCGCAGATCATGCATCTGGACCTGTCAGACCTGCACCATGCACTGGCGGCGGGCTGGCAGGATTTCCGCCGGGCACCACTCTATGGCCTGTTCTTTGCCAGCGCCTATGTGGCGGGTGGCTGGCTGATCCTATGGGCGCTGACCACCGAGGGGCAGATCTGGTGGACACTGCCCGCCGCCGCCGGCTTCCCGATCCTTGGCCCCTTTGTTGCCGTCGGGCTTTATGAGGTCAGCCGGCGGCTGGAGCAGGGCATCCCCCTGCGGGTGAACGAGGTTCTGGCCGTGATCTTCCGCCAGAAGGACCGGCAGATCCCGTCCATGGCGGCGATGATCGTGATCTATTTCCTGTTCTGGAACTTTCTGTCGCACATGATCTTTGCGGTCTTTCTGGGCACCGCGACGATGACCAATGTCTCCTCCTCGCTGGAGGTGTTCCTGACGCCCGCAGGTCTGGTCTTTCTGGCCTTCGGCACGGTTGCGGGGGCGGTCTTTGCGGCCGTGCTCTATGCGCTGACCGTGGTCAGTCTGCCCATGCTGCTGGACCGAGAGGTGGATTACGTCACCGCCATGCTGACGAGTTTTGCACTGGTGCGCGAGAATATGGTGCTGATGCTGGGCTGGGGCGCGCTGATCGCGGCCTGCCTGTTTCTGGCCATGCTGCCCGGGTTTCTGGGCCTGCTGGTCGTGCTGCCGCTGTTCGGCCACGCCAGCTGGCATCTTTACCGCCGGGCGGTGGAATAGGCGGACCGGGCAGGCCGGTCCGCCCGGGATCGTCAGAACTGGCGGCCCAGCTTCGCGTCCACCGAATGCGCATTCGCACCACGGAAGGCGAAGAAGATCGTCATGCCCAGCCAGAGGATGGACTTTTCAGCGCCGTCATAGCCCTGACCGAAGGCCACCCAATGCGCATAGACGGTGACGAGCAGAATGATGCTGGCGGCCACCGCGGCGGGGCGGGTCAGGAAACCGATGGCAATCAGGACACCGGCAAAGAACTCGGTCACCGACAGGAGCGGCGACCAGAAGGCACCCGGTGCGAAGCCAAGGCCCTCGACCATGCCTGCGGCAGCGAAGGGGTCCATCAGCTTGGGGTAGCCGTGGATGGCGAAGATACCGCCGCAGATCACCCGCATCAGGGTTTCCGCGCTGGTGTGGAAGGCGGCGTAGAACGGGCGGAGGGCCGGCACACGCTCGGCAATCGGGGAATGGGACATGGGTCGGTCTTTCATGCAAAGCCCTTCGGCGGCCCGTTCATGGGCCTGCGCGGGGGCGTCTTTCGGAATTTCGTGGGAAGAGTGTGCCCGGCGAACGGGCGGTGCTCAGCCTGCGTGCTTGGGCGGCCGGTCAATGCCACCGCCGCCAATGCCGGACAGCGTGACAGAATGGCGCGATACCGGCAAGGCAGTGGCCAGAACGGGCGCAGGGCAGGCTGCGCCGGAGGCGGCTGCCAGCAGGCCTTTGCCCGGGCAGGGCAGCTCGACCGAGGGGGTGAGATTGCCGATCTTTGCCGGATCGACCGGACAGGACCATTGGCTGCTGCGCGACGGGCAGTCGGGGGTCGTGAAAGACCTGGCCGTGGCAGGAAAGGCCAGGCTCAGCACGACGGCGCACAGAAGGAACACCCGCAGGATCATGGGTGCGGTTATGCGGGGGCGGGTGCAGGCGGGCAAGTCAAAAGCCCGTCAGGTGCTGTAACAAAGCGCGGCAGGCACCGGCCGCAGGATCAGTGCATCCAACTGTTGCAGGACACCGATCCCGCCTCTCCGGGGGTCTGACCGTCAGAGATGGCCGAGGCGACCAGCTCTGGTCCGAACAGGGCCAGATACCAGTCGGAAAGGGCGTCTGGGTCGGTGAGGGTGCCAAATGACAGGGTCTGGCCGGGGGAGGTTCCCGGTCCGCGATAGTAAAACTCGGGGTGGGCCGCCTGCAGCGCGGCATCCTCTTCGTAGGCGCAGACCGAGGTGAAAGTGATGCCCTGCACCGCAAGCCCGCCCGCAATCTGAAAGCAGCTGAGGCTGTCATATCCAAGGTTCTGCGCCGTATCGATCCGGCCTTCGTCGCGCAGCTGGGACAGGATGATCAAAGAATGCGGCAGATCGGTGCATGCCAGTTCTTCAAGGACCAGCCGCTCCATCCGGTCCAGCGCAGAGGCGGTGCCGGGAATGGCCGCGGTTAGCAGGCAGAGGCAAAGGGCATCTATGCGAAAAGACACGGGGCTTTCCCTTCTTGCCGACCGGCTTCAACAAAAAAGCCCCGCCGGAGGGCAGGGCTTTCGGAACGCTTTCGTCGGAAACGCCTCAGGGCGTCTCGGCCTCGGCCTTGGCGGCGGGCGGGAAGGGCGGCGGGGCCGAGGGACGGCCCTGGGCAAGCGGGTCTTCCTGACGCTGCACCGAACCTTCGAAATGCGCGCCCGATTCGATGGCGATGGTCTTGTGGATGATGTCGCCTTCCACCCGCGCGGTGGAGGTCAGCCGCACCTTCAGCCCGCGCACGCGGCCGATCACCCGGCCGTTCACCACGATGTCATCGGCCACGATCTCGCCCCGGATGGTGGCGCTTTCTCCCACCGTCAGCAGATGGGCCCGGATATCGCCTTCCACAGTGCCTTCGACCTGAATGTCGCCGGTGGTGCGCAGATTGCCCACCACGGTCAGGTCCGACGACAGGACCGAGGCGACAGCCTTGCCCTTCGGTGCCGACGGGGTGAATTCGGACTGGGGTTTCGACACGGGGGTCTCCGCTGCTTTGGGTTTTTCGGCCTCGGATTTCGGACCCGGCTCGTTGATGCGGCTCTTAGAAAACATTCCTGGCTGCCTTTATGAAGTTCATCGGATTGACGGCAGTCCCGCCGATGCGGACTTCGTAGTGAAGGTGAGTGCCGGTGGACCGGCCTGAATTGCCCATATCACCGATCCTGTCGCCGCGCGACACCTTTTGTCCCACCTCTACACGGATCTGTGACAAGTGGGCGTAGCGGGTTTCCACCCCAAAGGCGTGCTGGATCTTGATCAGACGGCCGTAACCGCTTTGCCAGCCTGCATGAATCACCACGCCATCGGCGGTGGCATAGATCGGTGTACCATAGGGGCCGGCGATGTCGGTGCCTTCGTGCATGCGCGAACCGGCGCCGAGCGGATCGTTCCTTCGCCCGAAGCTGGAGGTCCAGCGGACCGCGTTCGAGGTGACCGGCAAAGCGAAGGGCGCCTTGAACGCGGCGATCCTGTAGAGGTCCATTTCCTCCATGGATTTCAGGATGGCATTGGCACGAATCTCTTCCGGGGTCAGCGCCCCGCCCATGGACGAGGCCGAGATCGGCGTCAGCGGCCCGCCCTGTCCGGAATAGCCCTTGCGCACGGTCGAGATCAGGTCGTCCGGGTCCATCCCCGCGGCCTGGAACATCTTTTCCAGCGGCTCGACCGAGACGGTGACCGCCTCTTCCAGCCGGGCGAAGATGGCGTCATGGCGCAGTTCCAGCGCGCGGCGATCATTCTCGGCGGCAATCAGCAGCGCACGGCTTGCCTCGGCATCGTCTTCCTTGGCGTCGCGTTCGCGCGCCGTGCGGGCCAGCGTGCCGGTCAGATACTCCAGCGTGGCCACGATATCGCGCATCCGGCCCATTTCGGTGGCGCCGCCCGCCTCCTGATTCAGCGCCAGCGTCAGCCGGTCCACTTCGGCCCGGGCCTCGTCACGCTCCTTGATCGTGCGGCGCAGGGTGTTCTGCACCACGTCGATCCCGGTCTCCAGCTCGCGCCGGCGGTCTTCGGAGGCAAGCAGCATCTCCTGCATCGAGGAGACCTGCTCCAGCGCGAAGTTGAAGCGGTCCTGCGCCCGCAATGCCTCGGCCGCGCGGTCATCGCGGTCGGCCGACATCAGCGTCAGGCGATGTTCGAACATTTCACCCTGGCGCTGCGCCTGTTCGCGCGAAGACCCGGCGCCGATGGTCTGCATCATGATCAGCGCGGTGGCGACGATGGTCCAGGCCAGACCAAGCGCCCCCACGGTGACGGCCACCGCCTGGGTTGCGGGCCGCAGCCGCAGAAAGTGGGTGCCGTGGTCCGACTTCAGGAACAGGCGCTGTTCGGGAAAATAGCGCTCCAGCGTCGCGTTGATGCGGATGGCAAGGCGTGTCAGCACGGGATCGGTCCGTCCTCCTGTGGGCGCGATCTTCCTAGCGGCGGGCTGGTTCCGTCGCAACAGACTTGACCGGAGAGGGGCGGAAACAGCCTTTGGGCCCTGAATTCTCGGCAGAAACCCGCCGATCAGGGAATATCGTCCTGACTTTCCTCTTCGGTCAGCGGCCAGTAGAAATCCGGCGGCAGCCCGGCCTCGGCCCGTTTCTCTTCGTTGAAGGGCGGCTTCAGCTGGCCGTGGAAATAGCGGCGGACCAGCGCGTGGAACACGTCCTTCGGATCCTCGCCATCCCGCCCGCACAGCCAGTTGAACCATTTGGAGCCATAGGCGACATGGCCCACCTCCTCGGCATAGATGGTTTCCAGTGCGGCCACGGCACCGGCCCCTTCGCCCTGCGCCTCGGCCTTTTGGAAAAGGCCGATCATTCCGGGCGTTACATCAAGGCCCCGCGCCTCCAGCACCATGGGCACCACGGCAAGGCGGCCTTTCAGGTCCTCTGCGGTATCCTCGGCCGCGCGCCACATGCCCGCATGGGCGGGAAGCGCGCCGTAATGGCTGCCCATCCGTTCCAGCACATCGGACACCAGATTGAAATGATTGGCTTCCTCATCCGCGGCCTTCACCCAGTCATCGTAAAAGCCCAGAGGCATGGGGTGATGGGTGAAGCGGGCGATGATGTCCCAATGCAGGTCGACCGCGTTCAGCTCGATATGCGCCACGGCATGCAGCAGTGCGATCCGTCCGGGAAGGGTGCCCGGCCGTCGCCTGGGCACCTCGCGCGGGGGAAGGAGTTCGGGCCGTGCGGGCCGGGCCGGTTGCAGCGGCGGTGCGGCATGGCCAAGCGGAATGGGCGTTCCCGACGCGCGTGACGCAAACCACGCCGCGGCATGGCGGCGGCCGAGCGCTGTCTTTTCGCGCCCATCCGCGGTGGTCAGCACCTCTACCGCCATTTCGGCAAGGGTCCGGGTCATGGCAGGCCTCCGGTGGTCAAAGGGTTGGGGTCACAGGGCGCGGGCGGCGGCCAGCACCTCTTCGGCATGGCCCTTGACGCTGACCTTGGGCCAGACTTCGGCAATGCGCCCCGTCCCGTCGATCAGGAAGGTGGAGCGGACGATGCCCATATAGGTCTTGCCATACATGGTCTTCTCGTCCCAGACGCCATAATCCTCGCAGGTTTGCCCGTCCTTGTCCGAGGCGAGGATGACCTCCAGCGCGTGTTTGCGGCAGAAATTGTCATGCGACCGCACACTGTCCTTCGACAGGCCGATCAGCGTGACGCCCGCGGCGGCGAATTCCCCGGCAAGGCGCGAGAAATCCTGCGCCTCGGTGGTGCAGGTGGGCGTGCTGTCCTTGGGGTAGAAGAACAGCACCACCTTGCCGGGCCGCAGTGCGGACAATGTGACCGTGCCGCCGCCGTTGCGGGGCAGGGTGAAATCGGGGGCGGTATCTCCGGCGGAACGCATGGTCATGGGCAACCTCTTGCCAAGGGTTTCGCAAGTCTTTGTGTTCCTGTTGTCTTCCGGCAAGGATAAAGGCAAGGGGCAACGTGGCCCGCCCCTGCGGGACAAGCAGGCCAAAGACAGGAGACCGCAGAGCGTGGGCGACGGCGCCGAGGATCACACCAGCCCGCAGCCCCCGGAGCGGCTTTCCCCGGAAGCGCTTTCCCCGGAGCGGCCTGCTACAAAGCCGCGCCGCAGGTTCTTTGCCTCGCGCGCCGAGGCGCGGAAGGCCCGGGCAGCCCGGCTGCGCCCGCGCATCCCGCTGCGTCTGGTCCTTGTGCTGATCCTGTTGGTTCTGGGTCTTGGCTTTGCCACGATGGTGCTGACCGGGCGCACCCTGTCGCTGCCGGTCTGGGCCGTGGCGCAGATCGAGACGCGGCTGAACGACACCCTTGCGCCGCGGCATCTGGCCCCCGGTGTGGCGCTGTCGCTGGGCGGGGTGGATATCGCGGTCGAGCGCGACCTGACGCCGCGCCTTGTCCTGCGTGACCTGCGGCTGAACCAGCCGGGCGGGCGGTCCATCGTCACCCTGCCCGAGGTGCGGGTGACGCTGGACCCCGGCGCGCTGATCACCGGAGAGACGCGCGTCTCTGGCCTGCGGCTGACCGGCGCGCGGCTGAGCGTGACGCGCGATGCCGATGGCCGGATCGCACTGGATTTCGCGGGGATGAGCGGGGCGCCCGCGCTGCAAAGCCCGGCCGAAGTGCTGGATGCGGTGGACCGGATGTTCGGCACGCCCGCCCTGTCGAAGCTGCATCTGATCGAGGCGGAGGCGCTGGCCCTGACGCTGGAGGACCGCCGCGCGGGCCGCAGTTGGGAACTGGGCGACGGCCGGCTGGTGATCGAGAACCGCGAAGGTTCGGTTGCGGGGGAACTGGGTGTCACGCTTCTGGACGGGGCCACCCCGGCGCAGGCCCGGCTGACGATCGAGACCAACAAGGCCGACAGTTCGGCCCGGCTGACGGTGACGGTGGATCAGATCGCCGCCGCCGATCTGGCCGCGCAGGCCGCGCCGCTGACCTTTCTCAACCTGCTGGATGCCCCGATCTCGGGGCGGTTGTCCGGTGCGCTGGAGGCGGATGGCAGCATCGGGCCTTTGGAGGCGCAGCTTTCGGTGGCGGCGGGCAGCCTGCGCGTTTCGGAAACCGCGCTGCCTGTCCCGTTCGAACCGGGCGAGATCGCCCTGAGCTATGATCCGCAGCGCCAGCGGGTGACGATGAACCGGCTGCGGGTGGAAAGCGCCTCGCTGCGGCTGAAGGCGAGCGGGACGGCCGATCTGTTCGATGCCGGCGGGGCGCCCGTCTCGCCCGGTGAACTGCCCGCTGCGGCGGTGGTGCAGCTGGCCGTGTCCGAGATGATGGTGGATCCCGAGGGCCTGTTCGAGGCGCCGGTGCGGTTTTCCTCGGGGGCGGCCAGCCTGCGGCTGAGCCTGCGTCCGTTCCGGGCTGAAATCGGCGAGGTCACGCTGCGCGAGGGGGACGAGACCCTGCGCCTGACCGGCGATCTGGGCGTGGCATCGGAAGGCGGCTGGCGCGGGGCGCTAGATGTGGCGTTGAACCGCATCGGTTCGGACCGGCTGATCCGGCTTTGGCCGGTGTCGGTGGTGCCGAAGACGCGCGACTGGCTGGCCAGCAATCTGGGGCAGGGCGAATTCACCGATCTGGCTGCCGCTTTGCGCTTTGTACAGGGAGAGCGGCCGAATTTCGCGCTGAACTACAATTTCTCGGGCGCCGAGGTTCGGGTGATCCGGGCGCTGCCGCCGGTGCGCGACGGTCGCGGCCGCGCCACGATCGAGGACAATGCCTATACCGTGGTTCTGGAAGGGGGCGAAGTCACCGCGCCGGGGCTGGAGGCCGATCCGGTGGCCGTGGCGGGCAGCGTCTTCCGTGTGCCCGATATCACCGTCATGCCCGCCATGGCCGAGGTGCGGCTGATTTCCGACTCGTCCCTGCGCGCGCTTTTGCAGCTTCTGGATCAGGAGCCGTTCCGCTTCATCTCGAAAGCCGGGCGCAGCCCCGATCTGGGCGAAGGACGCGCGGTGATGGCGGCCGATCTGCGCTTTCCGCTGAAGGCCGGGCTGCAGCCCGCTGATGTGGATTATGACGTGGCAGGCCGGGTGCTGGATTTCCACTCCTCGACGTTGGTCGAGGGGCGGGAGATCACCGGTGAGGATCTGGCCGTCAAGGTCACGCCTGCGGGCCTGACGGTTTCGGGGGCGGGCGCCATCGAGGGCGTGCCGGTGGTGGCCCGCTATGACCAGCCCTTCGGCAAGGACACCGGCGGCAAGGCCAGCCTGCGCGGCACCGCCACGCTGAGCGACGAGGGGCTGCGCAAGCTGGGGATCAGCCTGCCGCAGGGCTGGCTTTCAGGCCGCACCGAGGCGGAGGTGGTGCTGAGCCTTGCCCGCGGGCAGCCCGCTGTGCTGGACCTGACCAGCACGCTTGCGGGCGCGGGGCTGGCGGTGCCGCCGCTGAGCTGGTCGAAGGCGCGGGGCACGGGGGGACGGCTGACGCTTTCGGCGGTGCTGGGCGCAAGGCCCGAGATCACTGCGCTGTCGCTGGCGGCACCCGGGCTGGAGGTCGAGGGCCGGCTGACCACAAAGGCCGGCGGCGGGCTGGACCGGATGAGCCTGTCGCAGCTGCGCGCGGGCCGCTGGCTGGATGCCACGGCCGAAATCACCGGACAGGGGCCGAATGCGGTTTCGGTGCGGCTGACCGGCGGCTCGGCCGATCTGCGCGAAAGACCATCGGGCGGCAGTGGTGGCGACGGCGGGGCCAGCGCGCCGATCGAGGTGAACCTTGACCGGCTGACCGTTTCCTCGGGCATTGCGCTGACAGGGTTCAGCGGCGATTTCATCAGCCGCGGCGGCGGGCTGGACGGGCATTTCGTGGCGGCGGTCAACGGCACCGGCCGGATCGAGGGCGCGGCCATGCCCTACCGCGGCGGCACGGCGGTGCGGATCACCGCCAAGGATGCGGGCGCTGTGATGGCGGCGGCGGGCATCTTCACCAAGGGCCGTGGCGGCACGCTGGACATGACGCTGCAGCCTTCGGGCGCCGAGGGGAATTATGCCGGTTTTGCCAGTTTCACGGGCATGTCGGTGCAGAATGCCCCGGCGCTGGCCGCGCTTTTGTCGGCCGCCTCGGTCGTGGGGCTGCTGGAGCAGCTGAACGGGCAGGGCATCCATTTCGCCGAGGGCGATACGGAATTCCTGATCCGGCCCGAGGGTGTGCAGATCCTGCGCGGCGCAGCGGTTGGCGCGTCGATGGGGATTTCCTTCGAAGGGTTTTACCGGGCTGCCACCGGCCGTCTGGACATTCAGGGCACGGTCTCGCCGCTTTATCTGCTGAATGGCATCGGGGCGATCTTCGGGCGGCGGGGCGAGGGGCTGTTCGGCTTCACCTACCGCCTGACCGGAAAGGCGGATAATCCGCAGGTCAGCGTGAACCCCCTGTCGATTCTGACTCCGGGGATGTTCCGGGAAATCTTCCGGCGCCCGGCGCCGAAGCTGGAGAGTGGCGGCTGATGCAGCTTGCGGATTTCGATTTCGACCTGCCGGAGGCGCTGATCGCCACCCGGCCCGCGCGGCCCCGCACCTCGGCCCGGCTGCTGCTGGCCGAGGGGGACGGGATCAGTGACCGGCGCGTCAGCGATCTGGTGGAGATTTTCCGCCCCGGCGACCGGCTGGTTCTGAACAACACAAGGGTGATCCCGGCGCGGCTGTTCGGCACACGCACCCGCGGGGATGCGGTGGCAAAGGTGGAGATCACCCTGCTGGAGCCCGCGGCAGAGGGCTGGCGCGCGCTGGCCAAGCCGCTGCGCAAGGTGAAAGAGGGAGAGGTCATTCGCTTCTCCGACCACCTGTCCGCGACTGTCGCCGAAAAGTCTGACACCGACCTGCGGCTGGCCTTCAACCTGACCGGCGGGGATTTCGACGCGGCTTTGGCCGAGGCAGGGGCCATGCCGCTGCCCCCCTATATCGCCGCCAAACGCCCGGCGGATGAACAGGACAAGGCTGATTACCAGACCGTCTTTGCCCGCCATGCCGGTGCAGTGGCCGCGCCGACCGCCAGCCTGCATTTCGATGAGCCGCTGCTGCGTGCACTGGCCGCGAAAGGCGTTTCCTTCACCGAAGTCACATTGCACGTGGGCGCGGGCACCTTCCTGCCGGTCAAGGTGGAAGATGTGACGACGCACCGGATGCATGCCGAATGGGGGCAGGTGACCGCCGAAGCCGCGGCCGAGATTGCCGCGACCAAGGCCGCGGGCGGGCGCGTCATTCCGGTGGGCACCACCGCGCTGCGGCTGATCGAAAGCGCGGCGGCAGGCGGCAGCATCGCCCCCTGGGAAGGGTTCACCGACATCTTCATCTATCCCGGATACCGCTTTCGCGTGACCGATGCGCTGATGACCAACTTTCACCTGCCGAAATCGACGCTTCTGATGCTTGTTTCGGCGCTGATGGGCAAGGCAAGGATCGACCGGATCTACGATCATGCGGTCAGGACGGGGTATCGCTTCTTTTCTTACGGCGATGCCTCGCTGTTGATACCATGAGGAGGAAAGAACCGTGCTTGTCACCAGTGGTATCCTGTCTGTTGCGGCAGTGACGGCGCCCGTCATGATGCGGATGGGGCAGGGCGGGCCCGCAACCGCCGCAGGTCGTGCCGGTTCTTGTATTTCTGCGTGTGGGTTCGGGATGACATCGGCCGGGTGCTGTGGCCTGACGGTGCCGATACATGTTCTGAGGCAGTGGGGCGGACCCGAATGGTCCTGAAACTTTAGGGGATTGCTGCAATGATCAGGGTCATGGCCAGCACGTGGCCGCTTCTTTTGGGCGTGCTGCTCCTGATGGTGGGCAACGGGGTGCAGGGCTCGCTTCTGGGCATCCGCGGCACGTTGGAGGCGTTTTCGACGCTGCAGCTGTCTTTCGTCATGTCGGCCTATTTTCTGGGCTTCCTTCTGGGCTCTCGTCTTGCGCCGGGGCTGTTGCAGAAAGTGGGCCATGTGCGGGTCTTCGCGGCGCTCGGCTCGCTGATCTCAGCGGTGCTGGTGCTGTATCCCATGCTGGTGCATTGGCAGGCTTGGGCGATCATGCGGGTCATCATCGGCTTTGGCTTTGCGGGGATCTACATCACCGCCGAAAGCTGGCTGAACAACACCGCCACGAACGAGACGCGCGGACAGGCGCTGTCGCTTTACATGATCGTGCAGATGCTGGGCATCGTCGCCAGTCAGGCGCTGTTGGCCGCGGGCGACCCGTTCGGCTATGATCTGTTCCTGATCCCCTCGGTTCTGGTCTCGCTGGCGTTTCTGCCGCTTCTGCTGGCCGACAGCCCGACCCCCAGTTTCGGCGCGACCGAGAGGCTGGGTTTCCGCGACCTGTTCCGGATTTCCCCGCTGGGCTGTGTGGGGATGCTGATTTCCGGCGGCGTGTTCTCGGCGATGTTCGGCATGGCCTCGGTCTGGGGCACGCTCAGCCTCATGTCGGTCGGGCAGATCGCGCTGTTCACCTCCTCGCTCTATGTCGGCGGGCTGGTGCTGCAATATCCGGTGGGCTGGCTGTCAGACCGGATGGACCGGCGGCAGATCATGCTGGGGCTGGCGCTGACGGCCACGGCGGTGCTGGCGGTGGCGAGTTTCGTGCCGCTGCCGTTCTGGGCGCTGCTGATCGTGGCGGCGCTTCTGGGTGGCATCACCTATCCGATGTATTCGCTGCTGATCGCCTATACCAACGACTTCCTGTCGAAGGAGCAGATGGCCGCCGCCTCGGCCGGGATGATCTTTCTGAACGGGTTCGGCGCGATCTTCGGTCCCCTGGTGACGGGCTGGCTGATGGGGGTGGCGGGGCCGCGCGGGTTCTTCCTGTTCATGGGCACGCTTTACGCGATCCAGTCGGCCTATGCGATCTGGCGGATGCGGCAGCGCGCCTCGCCCGCGACCACGGGCGCCTTCCGGGGCATGTCGCCGGTGGCCACCGAACTGGCCGCGGTGGCCGTGCTGGAGGCCGCGCCCGAGATCAACCCCTCGCCCGAGACGCCCGAAGCGGCCGCGGCAGCGGCCGAGGCGCTGATCATCACGCCCAGGGCCGACGAGGAAAACCCCGCCGAACCGCACAGCTGAGGTTGCACCCCGCCGCCGCCCCTGCCAGTCTGCCCCGAAAGGGAGGCGCATATGTCCGATCCGGTCGAGGTTCTGGATTTCTGGCTGGGCGAGATTGGCCCCGAAGGCTGGTATGCCGGAACGGAAGAGATTGACGACGCCTGTGCGGCGCAGTTCGGCGATCTGTGGCAGGCGCTGCATGAGGGCGGGCTGGAGCATTGGGTCGATGGCACGGTGGGCACGCTGGCCTATCTGGTCGTGGCCGACCAGTTTGCCCGCAACATCCACCGCGGCACGGAGAAGGCCTTTGCCACCGATGCGCAGGCCCGGGACGCCGCCCGCCGTGCGCTGGACGAAGGCTGGGACCTTGGTGCACCCGAGCCGGAACGGCAGTTCTTCTACATGCCGTTCGAACATTCCGAGGATCCGGCGGATCAGGATATTGCCGTCCGCCTGATGGAGGAACGGATGGCCTCAGACCCCGAAATGGCGCTGCATGCCAAGGCGCATCGTGAAATGATCCGCCGCTATGGCCGGTTTCCGCTGCGCAATGCAGCCCTTGGCCGCGACTCTACGGCGGAGGAGACGGCATTTCTGACCGGGGGCGGCTATATGGCACTGGTGGATGAGCTGCGCTCCAGCCATGCACCGGGTGCATAGGCCCCGGGCGCCAGGCTTGTTGCTGCATTGAACGATATTGTTTAAGGGTAAACCAGTTTTCCGAGGGAGGGAAAGAATGGCGGAACAGGGTTTCGATGTCATCGTGATCGGTGCTGGACCGGGCGGCTATGTGGCCGCGATCCGGGCCGCGCAGCTGGGCCGCAAGGTCGCCATTGTAGAGCGGGAGCATCTGGGCGGCATCTGTCTGAACTGGGGCTGCATCCCGACCAAGGCACTGCTGCGTTCGGCCGAAGTGTTCCACCTGATGCACCGGGCCAAGGATTTCGGCCTGAAGGCGGACGGGATCGGCTATGACTTGCCCGCCGTCGTTGCCCGCTCGCGCGGGGTGGCGAAACAGCTGTCCGGCGGCATCGGCCATCTGATGAAGAAGAACAAGATCACCGTCTTCATGGGCACCGCCTTCCTGCCCAAGGCCGGCACGGTCGAGGTGACCACCGACAAGGGCAAGGAAACCCTGACCGCCAAGGATATCGTTCTGGCCACCGGCGCCCGCGCCCGTGAACTGCCGGGGCTGGAGGCCGACGGCGATCTGGTCTGGAGCTACAAGCACGCGCTGGTGGCGAACCGGATGCCCAAGAAACTCCTCGTCATCGGATCGGGCGCCATCGGCATCGAATTCGCCAGCTTCTTCAACACCCTCGGCGCCGAAACCACCGTGGTTGAGGTGATGGACCGCATTCTTCCGGTGGAAGACGCCGAAATCAGCGCCTTCGCCAAGAAGCAATTCGTCAAGCAGGGGATGAAGATCCTTGAAAAGGCTGCGGTCAAGAAGCTGGACCGCAAGCCCGGCAAGGGCGTCACCGCGCATATCGAAGTGGGCGGCAAGGTCGAGACGCAGGAGTTCGATACGGTGATCTCGGCCGTGGGGATCGTCGGCAATGTCGAAAACCTCGGGCTGGAAGCACTGGGCGTGAAGATCGACCGCACCCATGTGGTGACGGATGAATTCTGCCGCACCGGCGTGCCGGGTCTTTATGCCATCGGCGATATCGCCGGCGCGCCCTGGCTGGCGCACAAGGCCAGCCATGAAGGCGTGATGGTGGCGGAGCTGATCGCGGGCGGCCATCCGCATCCGATCAAGCCCGGCTCCATCGCGGGCTGCACCTATTGCCACCCGCAGGTGGCATCGGTGGGCCTGACCGAGGCGAAGGCGAAAGAGCAGGGCTATGACATCAAGGTCGGCCGCTTCCCCTTCATCGGCAACGGCAAGGCGATTGCGCTTGGCGAATCCGAGGGGCTGGTCAAGACGGTCTTCGACGCCAAGACCGGCGAGCTCCTGGGTGCGCATATGATCGGCGCCGAGGTGACGGAACTGATCCAGGGCTATGTCGTCGGCCGCACGCTGGAGACCACTGAGGAAGACCTGATGAACACCGTCTTCCCGCATCCGACCCTCTCCGAGATGATGCACGAAGCGGTGCTCGATGCCTACGGCCGTGCCCTGCACATCTGAGGCATGGCCTCGCCCAACCGGATCGTGATGCAGAAGGTCGGCCGCGACTGGCTGACCTCCTTTGACCCGGCCAGACCAGACGCGGCCGGGACTTAAGGGAATTGGGGCGAGAAGCTGGGGTTCCGCAGCTTTCACTACCCCGACCATGACCCCTGCGCCGGGCCTTTCACGGATGACGGGGGCAAGGCGCTGAAATTCGACGTGATCCTTGCCAATCAGGTGTGGGAGCATATCGACCGCCCCTATGCGGCCACGAAGAACGTGCTGAAGATGCTGAAGCGCGGCGGCTGGTTCTTTTCGCCGCGCCCTTCTTCATTCCCTGCGGTGCCGTTCCTGTCGATTGCAGCCGCTGGTCCGCCCGCGGGTTGCGAAACCTGCTGGTCGAGGCCGGGCTCAACGGCGACACGTCCTATCCGCGCAATGGGGCGACCGCGCCGCGCCGCTGCGCAATCCGGATCCGCCCAAGGCATAGCCGGAGAACCACCTGACCAACGATCCCGACTTTCCACCGGTGGCCCGAGCAAAGGCGCAGCAGATCTGAAGGCGCGCCCGCGGCAGAGCCGCGGTCGCAAGCCTTTTGTCTCGCCTCTGGCCGTTCCGGCCAACCGGCTCGGGCTGTGCCTCCGGCGGGGATATTTGCACAAAGCGGAAAGCCCATTCCAGTTTGCTTAAATATCCCGGGGGAGTCCCTGAAAGGGACGGGGGCAGCGCCCCCTTCTTGCGCCATCTGGTCATTTCGCTGCGGCTGGCCTAGGCATGGGCGCATGATCAAACTTCCTCCCATGGTGCTGGTTCTGCTGCTTTGGGCCGCCGGTCTGGGGGCCGCGGCGCAGTTCGGCAAGATTTCCGTTCTCTACGAAGACCTTCGCGCGCTTTATGGCGGCGCGGGAGAGGCGGGGCTTGGCCTTGTCGTTTCGGTCGTGGGGATGGTGGGGCTGATCTTCGGCACCACGGCGGGGCTTCTGGTGGCGCGGATCGGGCCGAAACGGGCCATCGTGGGCGCCATGATTCTGGGGGCCGCGGTTTCGGCGGTGGAGGCGTTGCTTCCCGCCTATCCGCTGATGATTCTTGTCCGCGTGATGGAAGGTGTGTCGCATCTGGCAATTGTCGTCGTCGGGCCGGTGATGATTGCCGCACTGGCGCCCGAGGCGAAGCGGCCGCTGGCGATGACGCTGTGGTCCAGCTTCTTTGGCGTGACCTATGCGGTTCTGGCACTGGTGGCGCCGGGGATCATCGCCATGGGCGGGGCGCCTGCGCTGTTTCTGGCCCATGCGGGATGGATGGCGGCGGTGGCGGTTCTGCTGGCGCTGGCACTGCCGGAGGATCCGCCGCGGGTGGTGCGGCGCCTGGGCAATCTCCTGGCCGAGCATCTCGCGATCTATGCCTCGCCCCGGCTGGCGGCGCCGGCCATGGGGTTCTGCTTTTACACCTTCCTTTATGTCGCCTGCCTGACCCTGCTGCCGCCCGCTGCGCCGGATGGTGTGCGGGCCGCTATGGCGACCGGAATGCCGCTGATCTCTATCGCGGTGTCGCTGACGCTTGGCGTCTGGCTTCTGGGCCGGATGAGCGCAGTGGCGCTGGTGCAGGCGGGTTATCTGGCGGCGCTGCCGGGGTTTATCCTGCTTTGGGCCGCCTGGGGGCAGGGGCCGGGTATGGTGCTGGCCGGGCTGTGGCTGGCCGCCGCGCTTGGCATCGTGCAGGGGGCGAGCTTCGCCTCGATCCCGGAGCTGAACACCGCGCCCGAGGATCGCGCGCGTGCAGCGGGCGCCATCGCGCAGCTGGGCAATCTGGGCACCACGACGGGCACGCCGGTTCTGGCCGCGCTGTTGGTGCAGGGCGGGCCGGGTGCGCTGGCGCTGGTGGCGGTTCTGGGCTGTCTGGCCGGTGTGCTGATCCACTACTGGCAGCGGCGGCGGCGGCAAGGCGGTCAGGTCTGACGCTTGTGGTGCTTGTGGCAGGGGTGCCGGAAGGGGCCAGAGCGCCCCCGCATGCGCCGCGGTTGGCACAGGCAATGCGATCCCGGATAGATGCGACCAGATGCAGCCGCAGCATGTTCCGCCTATGTTCTCAAAATCCGGTTGGAAATGTGCTGCGTATACCCTATCTGTTGGGGGTCAACCGGGGTGGTGCCATGGCGGAACAGAAGTTCATCGAGGTGCGCGGCGCGCGCGAGCATAACCTCAAAGGCGTGGATCTGGATATACCGCGGGATCAGCTGGTGGTGATGACCGGGCTGTCCGGCTCGGGCAAGTCCTCTCTCGCCTTTGATACGATCTATGCCGAAGGCCAGCGCCGTTATGTCGAATCGCTTTCGGCCTATGCGCGGCAGTTCCTGGATATGATGGGCAAGCCGGATGTGGACCATATCTCGGGCCTGTCTCCGGCGATTTCGATCGAGCAGAAGACCACCTCCAAGAACCCGCGGTCGACCGTCGGCACCGTGACCGAGATATATGATTATCTGCGCCTGCTGTTCGCCCGCGTGGGCACGCCCTACAGCCCGGCGACTGGCCTGCCGATCACCGCGATGCAGGTGCAGGACATGGTGGATGCGGTCATGGCGATGCCCGAAGGGACGCGGGCCTATCTGCTGGCCCCCATCGTCCGCGACCGCAAGGGCGAATACCGCAAGGAATTTCTGGAACTCCGCAAGCAGGGGTTCCAGCGGATCAAGGTCAACGGCACCTTTCATGAGCTGGAAGAGCCGCCGACGCTGGACAAGAAATTCCGCCATAACATCGACGTGGTGGTGGACCGCATCGTCGTGCGCGAGGGGCTGGAGACGCGGCTGGCCGACAGTTTCCGCACCGCGCTGAACCTTGCCGACGGGATCGCCGTCATCGAAATGGCGGTGCCCGAGGGCGAAGAGGCGGAGCGGATCACCTATTCCGAGAAATTCGCCTGCCCGGTTTCCGGCTTCACCATCCCCGAGATCGAGCCGCGGCTGTTTTCCTTCAACGCGCCCTTCGGGGCTTGCCCGAAATGCGACGGGCTGGGGGTGGAGCTGTTCTTCGATGAACGGCTGATCGTGCCGGATCAGGCCTTGTCGCTGACCCAGGGCGCGCTGGCGCCATGGGCCAAGTCGAAATCGGCCTATATCACCCAGACCATCGACGCGCTGGCCAAGCATTATGGTTTCGACAAAAAGACCAAATGGCGCGATCTGCCGGAAAAGGTGCAGCAGCTGTTCCTGCAGGGATCGAAGGGTGAGGAGATCGACTTCACCTATGACGAAGGTGGCCGCGTCTACAAGGTGCGCCGCGTCTTCGAAGGCATCATCCCCAATATGGAACGCCGCTACCGCGAGACGGACAGCGCGTGGAGCCGTGAGGATATGGAGCGGTATCAGGCCAACCGCCCCTGCAGCGCTTGCAGCGGCTACCGGCTGAAGCCGGAGGCGCTGGCGGTGAAGATCGGCGGGCTGCATGTGGGGCAAGTGGTGCAGATGTCGATTCACGAGGCCTTTGCCTGGGTCGAAACCGTACCGGGTGTCCTGACCGCGCAGCAGAATGAAATCGCCCGCGCGATCGTGAAGGAAATCCGCGAAAGGCTTGGATTCCTTGTGAATGTCGGGCTGAACTATCTGACCATGGCGCGGAATGCAGGCACGCTTTCGGGCGGGGAAAGCCAGCGGATCCGGCTGGCCAGCCAGATCGGCAGCGGGCTGACCGGCGTGCTTTACGTGCTGGATGAACCTTCGATCGGCCTGCACCAGCGCGACAACGACCGGCTTCTGGGAACGCTGAAGGGGCTGCGCGATCAGGGCAATACCGTGCTGGTGGTGGAGCATGACGAAGATGCGATCCGCGAGGCGGATTATGTCTTTGACATCGGCCCCGGCGCAGGCGTCCACGGCGGGCAGATCGTGGCCCGCGGCACCCCGGCCGAGATTGCCGCCGATCCGGCCAGCCTGACCGGGCAATATCTGGCCGGCACCCGCGAAATTGCCGTGCCGAAGGCGCGGCGTGAGGGGAACGGCAAGGTGCTGACCGTGGTCAAGGCCACCGGCAACAACCTGAAAGAGGTGACGGCCGAGTTTCCCTTGGGCCGGTTCGTCTGCGTCTCGGGCGTATCAGGCGGCGGGAAATCGACGCTGACGATTGAAACCCTGTTCAAGACCGCCGCGATGAAGCTGAACGGCGCGCATGAGACGCCCGCGCCCTGTGAGACGATCAAAGGGTTCGAACATCTGGACAAGGTGATCGACATCGACCAGCGGCCCATCGGACGGACTCCGCGGTCCAATCCGGCCACTTACACCGGGGCCTTTACCCATATCCGCGACTGGTTCGCCGGTCTGCCGGAATCGAAGGCGCGCGGCTACGGTCCGGGTCGGTTCAGTTTCAACGTGAAGGGTGGCCGGTGCGAGGCCTGCCAGGGCGACGGCGTCATCAAGATCGAGATGCACTTCCTGCCCGATGTCTATGTCACCTGTGAGACGTGCAAAGGGCATCGCTACAACCGAGAAACCCTGGAAATCAAATTCAAGAACAAGAGCATCGCCGATGTTCTTGATATGACCTGTGAAGATGCCCGCGACTTCTTCAGCGCTGTGCCCAGCATTCGTGAAAAGATGGATGCTTTGTGCGAGGTCGGCCTTGGCTATATCAAGGTCGGCCAGCAGGCGACCACGCTGTCCGGCGGCGAGGCGCAGCGGGTGAAGCTCTCGAAAGAGCTGAGCCGCCGCTCGACCGGCAGAACGCTGTATATTCTGGATGAGCCGACCACCGGCCTGCATTTCGAAGATGTGCGCAAGCTTCTGGAAGTGCTGCATTCCCTTGTGGACCAGGGCAACAGCGTCGTGGTGATCGAACACAATCTGGATGTCATCAAGACCGCAGACTGGATCATCGACATCGGGCCCGAGGGCGGTGACGGCGGCGGGCGCATTGTGGCGAAGGGCACGCCGGAACAGGTGGCCAAGGTCAAGGACAGCCACACCGGGCGCTATCTGGGGCCGATGCTGAAGCCGAAGAAGCTGGCCGCGGAATAGGCGGCACCCGCCGGGGGCTGTCTGCCCCCGGACCCCCGAGGATACTTGCACCAGTATGAAAGGGGGAAGGTTGCGGCTTTCATACTGGCCTAAATATCCCGGGGTCCGGGGCAGCGCCCCGGCGGGTGCGGCAAAGAAAAACGGCGCCCCCGGGAGGCGCCGTTTTCATTATTCGGACCGCGAGGCGCGCTTGCGTTCATGCGGGTCGAGGTGGCGCTTGCGCAGACGCACGATCTTGGGTGTGACCTCGACCAGTTCGTCATCCTGGATATAGGCGATGGCCTCTTCCAGCGACATGCGGATATGCGGGGTCAGGCGCACCGCCTCATCCGTGCCCGAGGCGCGGATGTTGGTCAGCTTCTTGCCCTTCAGCGGATTGACCTCAAGGTCATTGTCGCGGCTGTGTTCGCCGATCAGCATGCCGACATAGACCTGCTCTTGCGGACCGAGGAACAGTTTGCCGCGCTCTTCCAGGTTCCACAGCGCATAGGCGACGGTCACGCCCGCTTCCATCGAGATCAGCACGCCTTGGCGACGGCCCTGGATCGGGCCCTTGTGCGGGACCCAGCCATGGAAGATGCGGTTCAGCACGCCGGTGCCGCGGGTGTCGGTCAGGAACTGGCCGTGATAGCCGATCAGCCCGCGCGAGGGGACATGGGCGATGATCCGGGTCTTGCCGACACCCGCGGGCTTCATCTCGACCAGGTCGCCCTTGCGTTCGCCCGTCAGCTTGTCGATGACGGCGCCGGAATATTCGTCATCCACGTCGATGATGACTTCTTCCACCGGCTCCATCCGCTCGCCGTTTTCTTCTTTGAAGATCACGCGCGGGCGCGAGATCGACAGTTCGAACCCTTCGCGGCGCATGTTTTCGATCAGCACGCCCATCTGGAGTTCGCCGCGGCCCGAGACTTCGAAGGCCTCGCCGCCGGGGGTGTCGGCGATCTTGATCGCGACGTTCTGTTCGGCTTCCTTCATCAGCCGGTCGCGGATGACGCGGCTTTGCACCTTGGACCCGTCACGCCCCGCCAAGGGCGAATCGTTGATGCCGAAGGTGACGGTGATGGTCGGCGGGTCGATGGGCTGGGCGGCGATGGCGGTGTCCACCTCCAGCGCGCAGAGCGTATCGGCCACGGTGGCCTTGGTCATGCCGGCCAGCGTGACGATGTCGCCGGCGGTGGCTTCGTCGATGGGGGTCTGCGCCAGACCGCGGAAGGCGAGGATCTTGGTCACGCGGAACTGTTCGATCCGCTCCCCGTCCCGGGACAGTGCCTTCAGCGAGGTGCCGGTGGTGATGGTGCCGGATTCGACGCGGCCGGTCAGGATGCGGCCCAGATACGGATCCGCCGACAGGGTGGTCGCCAGCATCGAGAAGGGTTCATCCGCCTTGGCGATCTGCTTCGGCGCGGGAACATGCTTCACGACCAGTTCGAACAGCGCCGACAGATCCTTGCGCGGACCGTCCAGCGAAGTATCGGCCCAGCCGGAGCGGCCCGAGGCATAGAGATGCGGGAAATCCAGCTGCTCGTCCGAGGCGCCGAGGTTGGCGAAGAGGTCGAACACCTCGTTCAGCGCGCGCTCCGGCTCGGCATCGGGCTTGTCCACCTTGTTCAGGACGACGATGGGACGCAGGCCAAGCGCCAGCGCCTTGGAGGTCACGAACTTGGTCTGCGGCATCGGGCCTTCGGCGGCGTCGACCAGCAGGACCACGCCATCGACCATGTTCAGGATCCGCTCCACCTCGCCGCCGAAATCGGCGTGGCCGGGGGTGTCGACGATGTTGATGCGCATCCCCTGCCATTCGACCGAGGTGGCCTTGGCCAGAATGGTGATGCCGCGTTCGCGTTCGATGTCATTCGAATCCATCGCGCGTTCGGTGGTGGCCTGTCCTTCGCGGAACGTGCCGGATTGCTTGAGAAGCTCGTCCACAAGCGTGGTCTTGCCGTGGTCAACGTGGGCGATGATCGCGATGTTGCGAAGGTCCATAGGGTCCAGTCCGGTGTGCTGAGTTGCGCGCGGCTTACAGGGTTTATGCCCAGATGGCCAGAGCTTTGGGGCAGTCTCGCTGTCCCATTGCCGTGGTTGCCCGTTTGGCGGGCTGTTTCCGCTGTTCCCGGCGGAACAGACCGGCCGCACAAAAGCGGGCAGGGTGAAGGCATCGGCGGAAATGGATCCGCCCCGGAACAGAAGGATCCCGGATATGAACGCTTTCGTGAAATTCTTTGTCGCGGCGATGGTGATGAAGGTCATGGTGCTGGCCGCATTCGCGGTTTCGGCGGGTGTGGCGCCCCAGCTGCCGCAGGACGCCCCGGTGGTGGAACGCGCCTGCAAGGGGCCGACCGGCCTGCCGGTGCCCTGCAAGCCGAAGAAGCCGCTGTATTAAGTCACCACATACCAGTCGCGCCGGTGATTGAAGGCGATTACCGCGTTCAGGATGACTGCCCCCAGCAGGGACCACGCCACCCGGTCCGTAGGCAACAGCCAAAGGGCGATGGCGAAGAGCACAAGGTCATGGGTCAGCTGCGTCCAGCCGGCGCGAAAGCCGAACTTGTCCTGCAAAATCAGCGCCACGATGGAGACGCCGCCCAAAGACCCGGAATGGCGGAAGAGGCCCAGCAGACCCACCCCAGCCGACACGCCGAACAGCACGGCGGCCGCGCCGGGGTGGACACTGTCGATGTGGAGAAGCGGCTTCAGCGCCTCGGCCATCAGCGAGACGAAGGTGACGGTGATCAGGCTTTTCAGGCAGAAGACCGGCCCCCGCGCCATCCAGGCGAAGGCGAAGAACGGGATGTTCATGACGAAGAACACGACCGAGAAATTCCAGTCGAAGGCATAGGACAGGATCAGCGCCGTGCCCGCCGTGCCGCCCGTCACCAGCCCCGCCGCCCGCAAGAGGTGGATGCCAAGCGCCGCCTGCATCGAGGCGATGATCAGCCCCTGCACATCTTCGAACAGGGTGTAGCGCTTGGATGAAAGGTCAGTTTCCATGACCTTATTTTGCGACAGAACGGGTCTTGCGTCTATTGCGCATCGCGCATGGATGACATGCGCGCAAGCAATGGCTCAGGTGGCGATATAGCGGTCGCGGCGGTGGTTGATCGCCAGAACAAGGTTCAGGATCACCACGCCGGGCAACGACCACAGCACGCGGTCCCAGGGAATCCAGCCCAAAGCGATCACGAACAGCACCGCATCAAAGCCCATTTGCAGCCAGCCCGCACGAAACCCGGTCCGGTCCTGCACCATCAGCGCGATGATACCGATCCCGCCGAGGCTGGAGCCATGGCGGAACAGTGCCAGCAGGCCCGCGCCGGTGGTAAAGCCGAAGAGGACACCCGCCAGCAGCGGGTCCAGCCGGTTGAACGCCATCAGCTGCGGCAGCGCCCAGGTCATCGCGGACAAGAGGCTGACCGAGATCAGGCTTTTCACTGTGAAGGCCAGCCCGATCCGTTTGTAGCCCAGCCAATAGAACGGCAGGTTGATCAGGAAGAACACCGGCCCGAAGGCCCAGCCCCCGGCGTAGGAGATGACCAGCGCCAGACCCGCGGTCTGCCCGGTGATGAACCCGGCATGTTGCAGGAATTGCAGGCCAAGCGCGCACATGAGCGTTCCGAAGAACAGGCCCTGCGCATCCTCGAACAGGCTGTGGCGATGGGGTTCGGTCATGCCTGCGGGTTAGCGCCCGGCGCGCCTTCCCGCAAGGGGCGGAACCGCGCAAAGGAAAAGGGGCGCCCGCAGCGGACGCCCCCTGATCAGAATTGCGGCAGCGGATCAGTCCCGCGCGCGTTCCACATAGCTGTCATCATCGGTGTTGATGATGATGCGGGTGCCCGGCCCGATATGCGGCGGCACCATCACGCGCAAGCCGCTGTCGGTCATCGCGGGCTTGTAGGACGACGAGGCGGTCTGACCCTTCACGACCGGCTCGGTCTCGGTGATCTCGACGGTGATCTTCTGCGGCACTTCGATGGCGATCGGTGCGCCGTCAAAGGTCTTGACGTAGCAGCGCATGCCTTCCTGCAGATAGACCTTGTTCGCGCCCATGACGTCTTCGGTCACGACGACCTGCTCATAGGATTCCGGCTGCATGAAGTGAAAGCCTTCGCCGTCCTGATACAGGAAGTCATAGTCCCGCTCGTCCACGGTGGCCTTTTCGACCTGATCGGTGGTCTTCCAGCGTTCCGAGACCTTCACCCCGTCCGAGATCCGGCGCATGTCCACGCTGGTGGTCGGCGTGCCCTTGCCCGGGCGGTAGGTTTCGGCGAGCAGGACGACATAAAGCTTGCCGTCCATCTCGACGACATTGCCCTTGCGGAGGGACGAGGCGATGACTTTCACGCGCGGTGATCCTTGTGATATGGCGGCCCGACAGGCCGGATGGCGGGGCTGGTAACGCATCCGCCGCGATATTTCCAGCAAGGAATGCCGAAATGAGCGACACCCGCTGGTGGCACCCCGCCCGCCACGCCGACCGCCGCCCGATTCTTCTGGCGCGCAACCGTATTGCGGCGGGCATAAGGGCGTGGATGGCGGACCACGATTTCATCGAGGTCGACCCGGCCGGATTGCAGGTCAGCCCGGGGAATGAGGCGCATCTTCATGCCTTCGCCACCACCGCCATCGGTGATGACGGGCAGGGGCGGCAGATGTATCTGCACACCTCGCCCGAATTCGCCATGAAGCGGCTTCTGGCGGCGGGAGAGCGGCGGATCTTCAGCCTTGGCCATGTCTGGCGCAACCGCGAACGCGGGCCGCTGCATGAGCCGGAATTCACCATGCTGGAATGGTATCGCGTGGGCGAGCCTTATGCGCAGCTGATGGACGACATCGCCGACTGGGTCCGGTTGGCGCGACCCGAGGGGCTGCTGCGCTTCCGCGACCGGACCTGCGACCCCGCGTTGCCCTATGCGCGGGTCTCGGTGGCCGAGGCCTTTGCCGCCCATGCCGGGATCGACCTTCTGGCCACGATGGACGCGGGCGGAGAGACCGATGCCGCGGCGCTGGCCGCCCAGATGGACCGCGCGGGTATTTCGCATATGCCGGGGGAAAGCTGGTCCGACCTGTTCTCCCGCGTCCTGTCCGCACGGGTGGAGCCGCATCTGGGCATGGGCCGGCTGACCGTCCTTGACCGCTATCCCGCGGCCGAGGCGGCGCTGGCCCGCCGCGTGCCCGGTGATCCGCGCGTCTCGGAACGGTTCGAGGTCTATGCCTGCGGCGTGGAACTGGCCAATGGCTTTGGCGAGCTTACCGATCCCGCAGAACAGCGCCGCCGGTTTCAGGAGGAAATGGCGATCAAGGCCGACCGTTATGGCGAAAGCTATCCCATAGACGAGGATTTCCTGTCCGCCTTGGCTCTGATGCCGCCCGCCGCGGGTTGCGCGCTTGGCTTTGACCGGCTGGTCCTCCTGGCCACCGGCGCGCCGCGGATCTCGGACGTGCTCTGGGTGCCGGCCGGGTAGGGGCGCTGCCCCCTCGCGCGTGCCGCGCTCACCCCCGGGATATTTTGGCCAGTATGAAATCACAAAGGTCTTTCATACTGGCGCAAATATCCCCGCCGGAGGCATCCGCGGCCGCGGTCGCGCGCAAGGCTTGCATTGGGGCGGCTTTGGCTTATGCAGGGCGCGTCATCTGAAAGGGGACCGTCATGACCCATCGCATCGCCATTCTGGGCGCCTCGGGCTATACCGGGGCCGAGCTTGTCCGGCTGATCGCCACCCATCCCGGGATGCGCATCACTGCGCTGTCGGCCGACCGCAAGGCCGGGATGGAGATGGCGGATGTGTTCCCCTTTCTGCGCCATCTGGATCTGCCGAAGCTGGTGAAGATCGACGAGATCGATTTTTCCAATATTGACCTGTGTTTCTGCGCGCTTCCTCATGCGACGTCGCAGGAGGTGATCTCAAAACTGCCGCGCGATCTGAAGATCGTGGACCTGTCGGCCGACTTCCGGCTGCGGGATCCGGCGGAATATGAGAAATGGTATGGCCGGGCGCATTCCGCGGTGGAGATGCAGAAGGAGGCGGTCTACGGGCTGACCGAATTCTACCGCGACGAGATTACCGCCGCGCGGCTGGTGGCGGGCACCGGCTGCAATGCGGCGACCGGGCAATTCGCGCTGCGGCCGCTGATCGCGGCAGGGGTGATCGACCTTGACGATATCGTGATCGACCTGAAGGCGGGCGTCTCGGGCGCGGGGCGCAGCCTGAAGGAGAACCTGCTGCATGCCGAGCTTTCGGGCGGCACGCATGCCTATTCCGCCGGAGGAAAACACCGGCATCTGGGTGAATTCGATCAGGAATTCTCGAAAATCGCCGGGCGGCCGGTGCTGGTGCAGTTCACGCCGCATCTTTTGCCGATGAACCGCGGAATTCTGGCGACCGTCTATGTGAAGGGCGATCCGAAGGCGGTGCATGCCACGCTGGCCGGGGCCTATACCAAAGAACCGTTCCTGCGGGTGCTGCCTTTTGGCACACTCCCCTCGACACGGGACATTGCGGGGTCCAACTTCTGTCATCTGGGGGTGACGGCGGACCGCATCCCCGGGCGGGCCATTGTGGTGGCGGTGCTGGACAATCTGACGAAGGGATCTTCGGGACAGGCGATCCAGAACGCGAACCTGATGCTGGGGCTGGAGGAGACCGCGGGCCTGATGCTGGCGCCGGTCTTCCCCTGAACCCCGGCGCGGGGCGGCTTGACGGGGATCAAGGCGCCGCAGGGCGGGCCGCGCTAGACGAGGCCGGAACGGGAAGGAAGGGGCAGCGATGCAGAGCACAGCCAAGCCGCAGATCCGCGGGCTGAAGGGCCTGAAGAAACAGCGCCGGATCCAGGTGATCATCGTGGCATTCGTGGCGCTGATCGCGGCCACGGCACTGGTCGGCTATGCCCTGCGCGACGGGATCAACTTTTTCCGCAGCCCGACGCAGGTGTTCGATGAAATGCCCGGGCCCGAGGAGACCTTTCGTCTGGGCGGGCTGGTCAAGGAAGGCTCCATGGTGCCGGGCGAGGGGATGCGTTTCGCCTTCGTGATCTCGGATGGCGCGAACGAGGTTCCGGTGGCCTATATCGGCACCTCGCCCCGGCCGGATCTGTTCAAGGAGGGCACGGGCACGATCGCCACCGGGCGGCTGGTGAACGGCACTTTCGAGGCGACCGAACTTCTGGCCAAGCATGACGAGACCTATATGCCCAAGGAAGTGGTGGATGCGCTGAAGGAACAGGGCGTCTATCAGGAGCCGGTCAAGTAACGGACCCTTCGAACTTTTGAAGGTTCCTCAGGACCGGGCCGTCGGCGGCCGCCTTTCGCAACCCGGGATGATCTTCCTTCACGATGGAATGCAAGATCCCGATCCTTGGAGGAAACGGCCGCTCCGCATGGGGCGCATTAACCTTTGCTTTGCATTCTGATCCCGGGGGAGCGTCACCCTTGGGGATTGCGCATGAAGACTGTGAAGGAACTGGCCGAAGAGGTGGTTGTCCGCGAGGGCGGCTTCGTCAACGATCCCGATGATCCGGGCGGGCCGACGAAATACGGCGTCACCTTGCCCACGCTGCGGCGGCTGGGGATCGACATCAACAAGGACACGCGGATCGACATTGCGGATGTGCGGGCGCTGACCCGGGCGCAGGCGGTGGAGATCTATGTCGAGCATTATTTCACCCGCCCCGGCATCGGCGGGCTGCCCGAGGCGCTGCAGCCCTCGGTCTTTGACATGTATGTCAATGCCGGGCCGAATGCGGTGAAGGTGCTGCAGCGGCTGCTGACCCAGATGGGCCACGTCTGCGATCCGGACGGGCAGATCGGGCCGCAGACCATCCGCGCGGCGCAAAGGGCGCAGGATGCGGCGCCGGGCCATCTGGCCGATGCCTACGGGATCGCCCGGCGCAACTATTACTATGCTCTGGCCGATCTGCGCCCGGCGAGCCGCAAGTTCGCCCGCCGCAAGGATGGCGGCAAGGGCGGCTGGATCACCCGGGCGGAGGAATTCATCTCACCCCGCTATCATCTGAGCGATGATCAGCACCGCGCGCGCACGGCGGCATGGGGGTAAGGGCATGAGCGTGATGGGAAAGATCGCCGGCGGGGCCGCGGCGGTGCAGGCGCTTGGCGATGCGGCGCGGGGCGTGGCGGAGGTCTTCGTGCCCTCGGCCACGCGGCGAATGGAACTGTCGGCCGAGGCGCAGCAGGCCGCGCTGAGGCAATTGGGCGAGGAATACCAGCATCCGGCCCTATCGGGCTTTGACCGCATGGTGAACGGGCTGAACCGGATGCCGCGGCCATTCCTTGCCTTTGGCACCCTGGGCCTTTTCGTCTATGCGATGGTGGACCCCGCGGGGTTCGGCCTCAGGATGACGGGGCTGAACACCGTGCCGGAGCCGTTGTGGTGGCTGTTGGGGGCTATCGTCGCCTTCTATTTCGGCGCGCGGGAGACGTGGTATTTCCGCAATACCAAAATCAAACCGGGAAGCGGCCCGCAGGCGCCCGAAGCGGAAGAGCCGAATGCCGCGCTGGAGGACTGGCGCGGCGCCTGACCCCGGCCCGCGGGCCAATGACATGGAGCGGCCACGCCCGGAGAGGGCGTGGCCGCACGCCTTTGAAGCCACCGTTTCGCGCCCGCGCGAACCGGCGGCGGCGGGCGCCTCGCTTGACCTGTCGGCGCGGCTCTGGCATGGCCTAGGGCAAGGATAGGGATTTGATCAGATGAACCTGTTTGCGGATATCCGCGGTGTGGTGGTGGATGCGCTTGGCCGGATGCAGGCCGAGGGGCACCTGCCGCAGGGGCTGGACCTGTCGGCCGTCGCGGTGGAGCCGCCGCGCGATGCGGCCCATGGCGATATGGCGACCAACGCGGCCATGGTGCTGGCGAAACCGGCGGGACAGCCGCCCCGCGCCATTGCCGAGGGGCTGGCGCACCGTCTGCTGGACGATCCGCGGATCGAGGGGGCCGATGTGGCGGGTCCGGGGTTCCTGAACCTGCGGCTTGCTCCGGCGGTCTGGCAGGGGGTGGTGCGCGACGTGCTGTCGGCAGGCAAATCCTATGGCCGGTCGAAGATCGGGCAGGGCGAGCGGGTCAATGTCGAATTCGTCTCGGCCAATCCGACCGGGCCGATGCATGTGGGCCATGTCCGCGGCGCGGTGGTGGGCGATGCCTTGTCCAACCTGCTGGCCTTTGCGGGCTGGAACGTCACACGGGAGTACTACATCAACGACGGCGGCGCGCAGGTCGATGTGCTGGCGCGGTCGGCCTATGAACGCTACCGCGAGGCCCATGGCCTTGAGCCGGAAATCCGTGAGGGGCTGTATCCCGGCGATTATCTGATCCCGGTGGGTGAGGCGCTGAAGGCGAAATACGGCGACGACCTTTTGGACAAGGGCGAGCAATACTGGCTGGCCGAGGTGCGCGAATTCGCCACCGAAATGATGATGCAGATGATCCGTGCGGATCTGGACGCGCTTGGCGTGCGGATGGATGTCTATTCCTCGGAAAAGGCGCTGTATGGCACGGGCGAGATCGAGGCCGCGATCGAAGAGCTGCGCGCGGCGGGCCTGATTTATGAAGGCGTGCTGGAACCGCCGAAGGGCAAGACGCCCGAGGATTGGGAGCCGCGGGAACAGACCCTGTTCCGCAGCACGCTGCATGGCGATGATGTGGACCGGCCGGTGAAGAAATCCGACGGCAGCTGGACCTATTTCGCACCCGACATCGCCTATCACTACAACAAGGTGAAGCGGGGCTTCGATCAGCTGATCGACATTTTCGGCGCCGACCATGGCGGCTATGTCAAACGGATGAAGGCGGCCGTTTCGGCCCTGTCGCAGGGCAAGGTGCCGCTGGACATCAAGCTGATCCAGCTGGTGAAGCTGTGGAAGAACGGTGAGCCCTTCAAGATGTCCAAGCGGGCAGGCACCTTTGTCACCCTGCGTGACGTGGTGGAAATGGCCGGGGCCGATGTGACCCGCTTCATCATGCTGACGCGCAAGAACGACGTGGCGCTGGATTTCGACTTCGACAAGGTGCTGGAACAGTCGAAGGACAACCCGGTCTTCTACGTGCAATACGCCAATGCCCGGGTGAATTCCGTTCTGCGCCGCGCGCGCGAGGCGGGGATTGCCTGTGACGATCCGGTGCTGATGGCGGCGGATCATGCGATCCTGACGCATCCGGCGGAAATGGCGCTGCTGAAAAAGGTGGCCGAATGGCCGCGTCTGGTGGAAATCGCCGCGCGGAACAACGAACCGCACCGGGTGGCCTTCTATCTTTATGAACTCGCCTCGGACCTGCACGGGCTGTGGAACCGCGGCAATGACGAGCTGTCCCTGCGCTTCATTCAGGACGATGCTGCCACATCTCAGGCGAAAATCGCACTGGTGCGGAGCGTGGGCGTTGTCATTTGCAGCGGTCTTGCTATCCTTGGGGTGACGCCGGTCGAAGAAATGCGCTGACAACAGGCGCCACGGCCAAGGCGGATCGGGCAGAACAGGCGGGGCAAACCCGCCGGGCAAAGGCAGGCATGGCGGACGCTGATTACGGCGAATTTCACGCATATGGTGCGGCGCAACCGGCGCCGGGCCGCGGTCAGCGGCTGATCAACATGGCGGGCGCAGCGGGTTCGGTGGCGCTTGTGGCCACTCTTGCCTGGTGGGGCTGGGATGTGGCGGTGCGCGATGCGCGCGGCGTGCCGATCATCCGCGCGGCCGAAGGCCCGATGCGGATCGCCCCGGTGGAACCCGGGGGCGAGGTGGTGGATCACCAGGGTCTTGCGGTGAACGATGTCGCTGCCGAAGGCTCGGCCGCGCCGCCGCCCGAGCGGCTGGTGCTGGCGCCTGCGCCGGTTGTGCTGTCCCTGGAGGATTCGGCCGGTCTGGCCGCCGCCGTCCCGTTGGAAATCACCGAAACTTCTACCCGGCTGGACAGCGGCGTGGCGCTGCCGCCCGAGGTGCCGCAAGGTCCGGTTGCGGTGGACGGCGGTCAGGACGATGCAGTTGCCGCCGCGCTGGCCATGGCACTGGGCGATGATGCCGCCGGCACCGATCTGGCGGGGGATCTGGGCGCGGATGAAGCCAGGGCCGAGGATGTGGTCGAAACCGCCGCGCTGGACGATCAGGGCCTGCCGCCGCCGGAAGGGGCAATCACCCGTTCGCCGCGTCCGATGCCGCGGCCCGGGGCGGGCCGGGCTGCGGCGCCCGCCACCGAATCCGCTGTGCGGGTTGCCGTACGCGAGGTGGACCCGGCCACGCTGGCCCCCGGCACCCGGCTGGTGCAGTTCGGCGCCTTCGACACGCCCGAGGATGCACGCCGTGAATGGCAGCGGCTGGCGGCCACGCTGCCCGCGCTGATGGAGGGCAAGGGCATGGTCATCCAGTCTGCCGAAAGCGGCGGGCGCACCTTCTGGCGCCTGCGGGGCGAGGGCTTCGTGGACGAAAGCGACTCACGCCGGTTCTGCGCTGCGGTCAAGGCCGAGGGTCCGAAGTGCATTCCGGTGGCCCACAGATGACCGCAGGTCTGGGCGCCACCATCCTTGGCCTTGCAGGGACCGAATTGCTGCCCGCGGAACGGGATTTCTTCCGTGAGGCCGATCCGTTCGGCTTTATCCTGTTCGCCCGCAATGTGGACAACCCCGATCAGCTGCGCCGCCTGACCGCCGGTCTGCGTGACGCCGTGGGCCGCGATGCGCCGGTTCTGGTGGATCAGGAAGGCGGGCGGGTGCAACGCCTGCGCGCGCCGCATTGGCGCGAATGGGCGCCGCCGCTGGATACCGTGGACCGCTTCCGCTCGCTCAGCAAGGCGGCGCGGGCCATGCGGCTGCGCATGCAGATTCTGGCCATGGAGCTGCGCGCCGTGGGGATCGACGCCGATTGCGCCCCGGTGGGCGATGTGGCCGATGACGCGACGCATCCTTTCCTGAAGAACCGCTGCTATGGCCGTGATCCGGCCACCGTGACCACCATCGCCCGCGCCGTGGCCGAAGGGCTGATGGCGGGCGGCGTTCTGCCGGTGATGAAACATATGCCCGGGCATGGCCGTTCGGTCATGGACACGCATCACGACCTGCCCACGGTCACGGCCAGCGCCGCAGAGCTGAACACCTGGGATTTCGCGCCCTTCCGCGGGCTGCGCGATCTGCCGATGGGGATGACCGGGCATCTGGTGTTCTCGGCCTATGATGGCGAAAACCCTGCCACGCTCAGCCCCCGGATGGTGCAGGTCATCCGGCAGGAGATCGGCTTTGACGGGCTGTTGATGACCGATGACATGACGATGAAGGCGCTGTCGGGCGAGCTTGGCCCCCGGGTGGCGCGGGCGATTGCCGCCGGGGTGGATGTGGCGCTGCATTGCAACGGCGATCTGGCCGAGATGCAGGTTGTGGCCGCCGCGGCCGGATCCATGGGGGTGGAGGCGCAACGGCGGGCGGCGCGCGTGCTGGCGCAGCGCCCGGCGCCTGCAACGGTTGACATCGCGGCTTTGGAAGCCGACCTTCGGGCTCTGTCCGAAGACGAGCCGGCATGAGCGACCCCGAGGCCACGCAGCTATCGCTGTCCGATGAATGGACCCAGCCCGAGCGGCTGGAGGCCGAGGCGCTGATCGTCGATGTGGACGGGTTCGAAGGGCCGCTGGATCTGCTTCTCACCCTGTCGCGCACCCAGAAGGTGGATCTGCGGCGGATTTCCGTATTGCAGCTGGCCGAGCAATATCTGGTCTTCGTGAACCGTGCCGCGCGGCTGCGGATCGAACTGGCGGCGGATTATCTGGTGATGGCGGCCTGGCTCGCCTTTCTGAAATCGCGCCTGCTGCTGCCGCCCGAACCGGGCGAAGAGGGGCCGAGCGCCGAGGATCTGGCCGCCCATCTTGCCTTTCAGCTGGAACGGCTTCAGGCCATGCGTGAGGCGGCGGCCCGGCTGATGGCGCGGGACCGGCTGGGGCGCGATTTCTTTGCCCGCGGTGCGCCCGAAACGATGGGCCTGTCCCGCCGCGTCAGCTATGACGCGACCTTGCTGGATCTGATGCGGGCCTATGCGCGGATCAGAACCAAGGATGAATTCCGTCCCTTCGTGCTGGATCGTGAACATGTGTTCACAATGGAGCAGGCGCTGGAACGGATGCGCGGCTTTCTGGGCTATGTCGGCGACTGGGCCGATCTGGCCAGCTTCCTGCCCGAAGGCTGGGACGTGTCGCCGATGGCCCGCCGGTCGGCCATGGCCGCCCATTTCGCCGCCGTTCTGGAAATGACCAAGCGCGGCCAGCTGGTGCTGCGACAGGGCGAGACCTTTGCGCCGATCGAGATCCGGCGGAAAGACCCATGAGTAAAAACCCATGAGTGAGGACAGCCTCTTTGCCGCCCCGCCGATGGGCGATCAGGAGCGGATGGTCGAGGCGATCCTGTTTGCCAGCACCGCGCCGGTGACGGTGCCGGAACTGGCCGCGCGGATGCCGCATGGCTGCGACCCGGCCGAGGCGCTGGCCCATCTGCGCCGCCGGTATGAGGGGCGAGGCGTCCATCTGGTGCGCGTCGGGGATGCCTGGGCCTTCCGCACGGCGCCCGATCTGGGCCATCTGATGCGGCGCGAAACCGAAGAGACGCGCAAATTGTCGCGGGCCGCGATCGAGACTTTGGCTATCGTGGCCTATCATCAGCCGGTCACCCGCGCGGAAATTGAAGAAATCCGCGGGGTTGCTGTCAGCCGGGGCACCATAGACCAGCTGATGGAGCTGGAGTGGATCCGCTTTGGCCGCCGCCGGATGACGCCAGGCCGCCCGGTCACTTTTGTTGTGACGGAAACCTTTCTGGACCATTTCGGGTTAGAGTCGGCACGGGATTTGCCCGGTCTGAAGGAACTGCGGGCTGCGGGGCTCTTGGACAGCCGCCCGATGCCGGGGCAGGCCGCCCTGAAGGACGAAGACGAGGACGAGGCCCGCAGCGGCCAGAGCGAATTGTTCGAGGATTGAGAGGTGCGCCGATGGACCTGAACCGTATCATCCAGATGATCCTGAACCGGCTGATGCGCCGGGCCATGTCGAAGGGAATCAACACCGCCGTCGGCATGGCTGCGGGCAAGGGCAAGCGGCGTGAGGATATGACCCCGGCCGAGCGGGAACAGGCCAAGAAGGCGCAGGATCTGGCCAAGCGCGCGCAGCAGGCCGCCCGGATCAGCCGCAGGATCGGCCGTTAACCCGCGCGGAACTGCTTCGCCAGCTTCAGCCCCTGTCCCTGATAGTTCGAGGCGATGCCCGAACCATACAGCTGTTCCGGAATTTCGAACATACGTTCATAAACCAACCGTCCGACCACCTGCCCGTGTTCCAGCACGAAAGGTGCTTCGTGGCAGCGCACCTCCAGCACACCACGGCTGCCTTGGCCCCCGGCCGCCGCATGGCCAAAACCGGGATCGAAGAAACCGGCATAATGCACCCGGAACTCTCCTGCCATGGCCAGATAGGGCGCCATTTCGGCGGCATAGCCCGGCGGGATCGTCACGGCTTCCCGGCTGACAAGGATATAGAAGGCGCCGGGGTCCAGAATGATGCAGCCATCTTCGGAATGCACCTCTTCCCAGAAGTCACGCGCGGGATAATGGCCGATCCGGTCGAGATCGACCACCCCCGTATGCGGCTTCGCGCGCCAGCCAACCAGCGTGCCGGTGGCGGGCCGCAGATCGACCGAAAAGCCCAGCCCTTCCGAGATCAGCGGCGTGCCGTCCACCAGCGGCTCTGACGCATGCAGCGCCGCAAGCGCGCTGTCTGACAGCTGCGCCTGACCCTGACGAAAGCGGATCTGGTTCAGCCGCTGGCCTTCGCGCACCAGAACGGAAAACGACCGGGGGCAGACCTCCGCATAAAGCGGGCCGGTGTAACCATCCGGAATCCGGTCGAATTCCGTGCCGCCATCGGTGATGGTCCGCGTCAGCAGGTCCAGCCGCCCGGTCGAGGATTTGGCATTGGCCACCGCGGTCACCCCCGGCGGCAGGGCCAGCGATTCGGCCAGCGGGATCACATAGACGCAGCCCTTTTCCAGCACCGCGCCGGCCGACAAGTCGATCCGGTGCATGCCGAATTCGGCGATCCGCTCGGCCACGCTGCGGCCGCGGCCGGCAAGGAACGAGGCCCGCACCCGCCAGGCAACCGCGCCAAGCCGCAGGTCAAGGCTGGCAGGTTGTACCTGTGCTGCGGTGATCTCTGGCTGGGCGCGCAGGGCGCAGCTGCCGATCAGCTGGCGGATCGCGAAATCGGGCAGAACCCCGGCGCTGGTCATCTCAGTTCCTCCCAAGCGCCGGAAACGAAAACCGCCCGCGCTGCACAGGGCAGGCAGGCGGTTTTACGATGGTCGGGCCGGTGAGATTCGAACTCACGACCTCCCGCCCCCCAGACGGACGCGCTAACCAGGCTGCGCTACGGCCCGACACGGCGCCTAGATAACGGATTCTCGGGCGGGGGCAAGCGGGAAAGCGCATCGTCCTGCGGATCATGCGCCGGGCGGCGGATTGCCCAATCTTGCGCGCAGGCTGGCAATCCTCTGGGCCAGCTCTCCCAAGGCGACCTGCCGTCCTGCCAGTGTTCCGGGCCTGAGGGCGCGCAGCCGCGCCGCCGCCGTGGGGCGCGGGCCATCGGAAGGGCGCGCAGATTCGGGGGGCGGCGAATCGAGCGGTACCTCGGTCGGGGGGGCAGGCGGTGCCTCCGGCGGCGGGGCGGGCGGCGCCTCTTCGGGCGGGGGGGGCGGAGCTTCGGGCGGCGGCCCCGGCACTTCGGCAGGCGGCGGCTCCGGCACGCCCGCAGCCTCGATCACCGGCTCGGGTTCTTCCGGTTCGAATCCCGGGAAATGTGTCTGGCGCGGGTCTGCGGCGGGCATCGGCATGGGCTCCTCCGGGGCAGCGGGGGCGGCAGGGTCGGCCGGGGGAAAGGCGATGATGTTGGACACCGGCGCCTCCAGCGCGGCCTCCAGCGCCGCGGCGGTGGCCTCGGCCGCCTCAGAGGGTGCGATCTCGGCTTCCACATCGTGGCGGGCGATCATTGCCGCTTCCAGCGCCTCGGCCTCGGGGCTGGTCTCCTCGCTCAGGCCCGAGACATGGCGAACCCCGTGTTCGCGCAGGATTTTCTGCACACCGCGGATCGTCATGCCTTCGTCATGCAAAAGGCGTTTGATTCCGGCCAGAAGTGCGACATCGGACGGCCGGTAATACCGCCGCCCGCCTGCGCGCTTCACCGGCCGGATCTGCGGAAAACGGCTTTCCCAGAACCGCAGCACATGGGCCGGGGTTTCCAGCGCCTCGGCCACCTCCGAGATGGTGCGGAAGGCCTCGGGCGATTTGTCCATGCCGGGACCTATTTGGTGCTGCCGGCCGCCACACGGTCCTTCATCAGATGCGAGGGCCGGAAGGTCAGCACACGGCGGGGCGAGATCGGCACCTCATCCCCGGTTTTCGGATTGCGCCCCACACGGGCCGATTTCGCCCGGACCGAGAAGGTGCCGAAGGACGAAATCTTCACCGTCTCTCCCGCGACCAGCGCGTCGGAAACATGTTGCAGGACGGATTCGACCAGATCGGCCGATTCGTTGCGGCTGAGCCCGACTTCGCGGAACACCGCTTCGGTCAGGTCCATGCGTGTAAGAGTCTTCTCGCTCATGTCAAAATCCCCCCCGGGCTTTTGCCGCAGGATGGGCGCTTTGGAATTGCCTTGTCAATATCAAAGACTTGGGGCGGGCTTTTGAAGCGCCGTTGCAGGCCGTTACCAGCGCAGGACGACCGATCCCCAGGCCAGACCGCCCCCGATCGCCTCGACCACGCACAGATCGCCGGGCTTTATCTGGCCGCGGGCCTTGCCCACGGAGAGCGCGAGGGGAATCGATGCGGCAGAGGTGTTGCCATGATCCTGCACCGTCACCACCACCCGGTCCATCGGCACCTGCATGCGTTTGGCCGTGGCTTCGATGATGCGGATATTCGCCTGATGCGGCACGATCCAGTCCACATCCTCGCTGGTCATCCCGGCTTTTTCCAGCGCGGTATGGGCGGTGGCGGCCAGCTTTTCCACCGCATGGCGGAAGACTTCCTTGCCTTCCATCCGCAGATAGCCGGTCGTTCCGGTGGAACTGCCACCGTCCACATAAAGCAGGTCCTTGAACCGCCCGTCGGAATTCAGGTCCGAAGACAGGATACCACGGTCATCCTTGCTGCCGGTGCCCTCCTGCGCCTCCAGCACCAAGGCTCCGGCGCCGTCGCCAAACAGCACGCTGGTCGTGCGGTCGTTCCAGTCCATCAGCCGGCTGAACGTCTCGGCCCCGATGACCAGCACACGGCGGGCCTGGCCGGACAGGATCAGCGCATTGGCATTGGTCAGCGCAAAGACGAAACCGGCACAGACCGCCTGAAGATCGAAGGCGAAGCCGCGGGTCATGCCCAGCTTTTGCTGGATCATCGTGGCGGCCGAGGGGAAGGTCAGATCCGCGGTCGAGGTGGCCAGAACAATGGCGTCGATGTCGTCGGCAACTAGGCCGGCATCCATCAGCGCCGCCTCGGCCGAACGGGCGCCAAGGTCGGAGGTCGTCTGACCCTCGGCCGCGAAATGCCGCCGCTCGATCCCGGACCGGGACCGGATCCATTCATCCGAGGTTTCCAGCTTCGCTTCGAATTCGGCATTGGGAACAATGCGGTCGGGCAGGTAATGCCCGACGCCCCGGACAACGGCGCGTATCGTCATGTGGAAGATTGGCTCCCATTGCCGGCACCCGGGCCGGACCCCACTGGCGGCGCATCCTGCCCCGCGTCCCCGGCGGATGCAACCCGTGCCGCGATCCGGTCGGTCAGCCGGGCCTGCGCCAGACGGTGCGCCAGTCCGATGGCCGCCGCGACGCCGGTGGCATCGGCCCCGCCATGCGATTTTACCACGGTGCCGCGAAGGCCCAGAAAGACCCCGCCATTCACCCGACGCGGGTCCATCCGGCGTTGCAGCCGCTTCAGCGAGTTCATCGCCAGCAGCGCCGCGAATTTCGACAGGATCCCGGCGTTGAACGCCTCGCGCATGAAATCCGAGATCAGCTTTGCGGTGCCCTCGCCGGTCTTCAGCGCGATATTGCCGGTGAAGCCGTCGGTCACGATCACATCCACCCGGTCGGCGGGCAGGTCCACGCCTTCGACAAAGCCGATGTAATCGAAGGATTCGGCCCCGGCCTGCGCGGCAAGCAACTCGCCCGCCTCCTTCATCTCGGGGCGGCCCTTGTGCTCTTCAGTGCCGACATTCAGCAGGCCGACGCGGGGCTGCGCGATATGCAGCCCGGTATGGGCATAGGCGGCGCCCATGATGGCATATTGCAGCAGGTCGCGCGGATCCGCCTTCACATCGGCGCCCACGTCCAGCATGACGTTGAACCCGCCGGGATTCCGGCTGGGCCAGAGGCAGGCGATGGCGGGGCGGTTGACGCCGGGCAGGCGGCGCAGGCGGATCATCGACACGGCCATCAAGGCGCCAGTGTTCCCGCAGGACACGGCGGCGGCGGCCTCGCCACTGCGGACCGAGTCGATGGTGGACCACATCGACGTATCCTGCCCGTGCCGCATCACATGGCTGGGCTTGTCGTGCATGGTCACCACGCCGGAAGCATGACGCAACGTCACACGGCCGGCCAACGCGGTTTCGCGGGCCAGCAGGGGCGCAAGCTGCGCCTCGTCACCATGAAGCAGGATATCCAGCCCCGGCGCACAGGAAACGGAATCGACAATGCCGGCGACGACTGCCGCCGGCCCCTTGTCGCCGCCCATGGCGTCAACGGAAATGACGGTCCGTTCGCGTCCTGCACCCTCGGGGCTGTGAAGTCCCTGCGACATGGTTCAGACGGCGGACGGCGGGCGCGGAAGCGCTTACGCCGCGTCCTCGTCAACGTCCACTTCGCGGGTCATCGCCACGACTTCTTTCGAATCGTAGTGGCCACAGGACGGGCAGACGTGGTGCGGACGCTTCAATTCGCCGCAGTTCGAGCATTCGTTGGGGTTCGCGGCAACCAGCGCGTCATGAGCGCGGCGCATGTTGCGGCGGGAGCGGGTGGTGCGGTTCTGCGGAACGGCCATGTGACAACCTCGGGGGCTAGTGCGGGGACAGACCCCAGTTTTTCCTTGTGAATCAGGGCGAAGGGCAAGCGCGATCCGCGGCTGTTTCACAGCTTGAATGAGGCGCGGAACATAGACGGATTCCGCGCGGGCGCAAGCCCCTTTGCACAAGGTTCGGCATCATCCTTCCGAACCTTTTCCACCTTCGGGTTTCAAGAGGCCCGCAAGCGCGGCGAAAGGGTTCAGATCGGCGTCGCGCAGGGGGGCCACGCCCTCTTCGGCATAGACCGCCTCGCCCAGTTCGGCCCCGGCGGCGCGGGGATAGTCGGGCAGGGCCAAGGCCAGGGCCTCGGCCGCGATGGCCTCCAGGTCGATGGTTTCGGGCAGCGGCTCCTGGCTGTCATCCTCGGGGATTTCCACCTCCTCGCCGGTCGGCTGCGGCAGGTCGGCCAGATAGCGGCGCAGGACCGCGGTTTCCACCTTGGCGGGAACCGGGGCCAGCGTCACCACGCAGGATTGCACGGCATTGGCATGCAGCCGCGCCTCCAGCCGGAAATCATTACGCCCTTCGGGCAGAATCTCGCCCTCCAGCGACAGGCTCTCGACCGCCTGCAGGTCAAGCGCCTGCGCAAGGGCGGTGCGGGCCGCCGCATCGGCCTGCCAGCGGAACCGCGTCGGCTTGCGGTGCGACAGGCTGCGGGTGGCAAGACGCAGGGCGGGTTGGGTATCGTCGGTCATCAGCGGGTCCGGAGGGCAGAAAGGGTCGGGATTGCCGGAGGCTGTCCGCTGGGAACCGCCGTCCGTTCTTGAACATAGGGCGTGGCATCTGTTATCCCAAGGCGCAAGGGCCAATCCGGCCCGCGATCAACCGGCAAAGCCGGGACAGGCCGCCGGGATCGCAACTCCGGGCGCAGACGGGGGCAGGGATGGCAGGAACCACGGGTCGGGCGCGCGCGGGCAGAATCGCGTTTCGGATGGCCGCGGCCGCGCTTCTGCTGCTGGCGGCAGCCTGCACGGCGATCTATCGCAATCACGGGTATGTCCCCGCCGAAGACGAGCTGGCGACGGTCGTGGTGGGTAAGGACACCCGCGAGACGGTGGCCCAGAAGATCGGCCGGCCCTCGGCGCAGGGGCTTTTGAACGATGTGGGCTGGTTCTATGTGCAAAGCCGGTTCAAGCACTACGGCCCCAAAGAGCCGCAGGAGATCGACCGTCAGGTCGTCGCCGTGACCTTTACCGAAGCGGGCGTGGTCGACGGGGTGGGGCGTTACGGGCTGGAAGACGGCCGCGTGATCGACATTTCCCGCCGCGTCACCGACTCGAACATCAAGGGCATCAGCTTCATCCGGCAGCTTCTGGGCAGCATCGGCCGGGTTCGCGCGGACGACCTGCTGAGCGACTGACGCCGTATCAGGCATTGTGTCCCGGGGGCCGCAACGTGCCCCCGGGGCGTCTTTCATTCGTCGCGGTCGAAGGCCAGCGCCACGCCGTTGATGCAGTAACGCAACCCGCCGCGGTCGGGCGGGCCATCGGGGAAGACATGGCCCAGATGGGCATCGCATTCATGGCAGCGCACCTCGACCCGTTTCATTCCGTGGGTCAGGTCCAGATGGTTGTCGATGGCCTCGTCCCGGGCGGGGGTGGTGAAGGCTGGCCAGCCGCAGCCCGAGTTGTAGCGCGCGTCGGAGGTGAAGAGCTCGGCGCCGCAGCAGATACAGCGATAGCTGCCTTGGCCTTCGGGGGTGTCATCATGCGAAAATGGCCGTTCCGTCGCGGCCTGGCGCGTGACGCGATAGGCAAGGTCGCCCAGTTGCGACAGCCATTCCGCATCGGTCTTGACGATCTTGGTCATCCGGGGCTCCGTCCTTGGGGGGATGCAGGATATGTAGGCTGCCGCGGGCGTGCAGCCAAGGGCGGAGAGGGCGGTGCATGAAGCCTTTGGAGCGCGGCGGATTGCGGGCGCGGTTGGCGGGGGCAGGGGATCGGGCGGCCGTGCTGGCGTTGCGCGCGGTGGCCTTCCCCCGCGCCGACGGCCGTCCGCCCGGCTGGGAGCCCTTGGATGAAAGCTGTCTGCAATGCGTGGTCGAGGCGCCGGACGGCCGCCTGCTGGCCGCCTTCCGGGCGCTGGTCCTGCCCTCGGGACGGGCGCTGGAGGCAAGCTATGCCGCCGGGTTCTACGATCTGTCACCCCTTGCGGCAGAGCCTAGTCCGCTGGTCGAAATGGGGCGGCTGTGCCTGACGCCCGATCCCCGCGGGTGGGAGGCGCTGCGGCTGGTCTGGGGCGCGATGACGCGGATCGTCGAAGGGGCGGGGGCGGCGCTGATGACCGGCTGTCCGTCCTTCGCGGGCGCGGACTGGACACGGCACCGCGCGGCGCTGGCGCTCCTGGCGGCGCGGCATCTGGGGCCCGAGGCGCTGCGGCCCGGAGGGCGGGCGGCGGAGCAAGTCGATTACCCCGCATTGACCGGCCCGATGCCCGATCTGCGGACGGCACAGGCGGGGCTGCCGCCACTCCTGCGCAGCTATCTGGCCATGGGGGGATGGGTCAGCGACCATGCGGTCGCCGACCGGGAACTGGACACGCTGCATGTCTTTACCTGCGTGGCCGTGGCAGGCGTGCCCGCCGCACGGGCGGCCAGCCTTCGGGCCATCGAAGGATCTTGATCCGCCCCCGGAGGCTTGTCGCAGGCTTAGCCCCGCGCCCGGCGTCCGCCGCGGCGCCCCGAGGCGGCGCTAGCAGCCGCGGCAGAGGCCTCGGCAAAGCTGAGCCCGCCTTCGACCGCCTCGGCCACCTTGGCGAAGCGGATCCATTCGCCGCCGTTCGGGTCATGGTTCATCAGGAAATTGGCGGCGCGGATCGCCTCCATCTCCTGCTGGCGGACCGGATTCATGATGGCGCTGGTCATGCCGGCGCAGATCGCCATCGGCAGGAAGGCGCCGTTGATGCCGTGGCGGTGCGGCAGCCCGAACGAGATGTTGGAGGCGCCGCAGGTGGTGTTCACCCCCAGCTCATCGCGCAGGCGGCGGACAAGGGTAAAGACCTGCTGCCCGGCGCTGCCCATGGCGCCCACCGGCATGACCAGCGGATCGACCACGATGTCATGGGCGGGGATGCCGAAATCGGCGGCGCGTTCGACGATCTTCTTTGCCACGGCAAAGCGCACATCGGGATCGGGCGAGATGCCGGTGTCGTCGTTGGAAATCGCCACCACAGGCACGTTGTATTTCTTGACCAGCGGCAGCACCAGCTCAAGCCGTTCTTCCTCGCCCGTGACCGAGTTCAGGAGCGGACGCCCCTCGCAGGCGGCCAGACCCGCCTCCAGCGCGGCGGGAACCGAGCTGTCGATGCAAAGCGGCACGTCCACCGTCTGCTGCACGATCTCGATCAGCTGCTTCATCAGCGGCGGCTCGACAAAGTTGTTGTCGGCATAGCGCGGATCCTGCGCCATCATATTGGTGAAGACCGCGCCCGAGTTCACATCCAGCACGGTGGCACCGCAGGCGACCTGTTCCAGCGCATCGCGGATGACCGTGTCGAAATTCCCGGCCTCCAGCTCGGCGGCCAGCTTCTTGCGGCCGGTGGGGTTGATCCGTTCGCCGATCACGCAGAAGGGTTCATCAAAACCGATGATCACGGTTTTCGTTTTGGATTCAAGAATAGTGCGGGTCATGGCTCAACCTGTGTGTGAAAGTCGCTGACCCGGTTACGCGGCGCGTGCGGGCTTGCCCGAGGCGCCGCCATTGGCGGTCACCCATTCGGCATTGGTCTTGATCCCGCCAAGGGGGAAGAAATGCACCTGTTCGATGCCGAAACCGGGATTGGCGGCCTTGTGGGCGGCCAGTTCGGCAATGAAATCGGTGGGTTCATAGGGCAGCAGCAGCTTGGTGACGTCAAGCGCCCGCTTTTGCAGCACTTTCAGGCTGGGGCCGACGCCGCAGGCGATGGCGAATTTGATCAGTGTCTGCAGCTTGGCGGGACCCGCCACGCCGATATGGACGGGCAGGGCGACGCCTTCGGCCTGCAAGCGGGTCACCCAGTCGATGACTGGCTGCGCCTCGAAACAGAACTGGGTCGCCATCGCCATCTTGGCATCGGTGCGCTCGGCGAAGGCGGTCTTCCAGCGGGCGGCTTCCATCACCATGCGGTCGCTGCCGTCGGGATCGATGTCCTTGTTCCCCTCGGGGTGGCCCGCCACGTGCAGACGGTCGAAATCGCCGAAGGCGCCCGAATCCAGAAGCTGCATCGAGGTGGAGAAATCGCCGACGGGTGCGGCCACGCCGCCGGCAAGGATCAGCCCCTGACGCACGCCCACATCGCGGTAGCGCGCCACCCAGTCCAGCAAAGTGGCCTTGTCCTTGATGATCCGCGCCGGGAAATGCGGCATGACGGCAAAGCCTTCGTCACCGATCCGCTTTGCGGTGGCGACCATCTCTTCGATGGGCGTGCCGTCGATATGGGCGATGTAGACCCGGGTGCCTTCGGGCAGAATGGCGCGGAAATCGGCCACCTTTTCGGCGGTGCGGGGCATCACCTCGATGGAAAAGCCGCGCAGGAAGGATTCGACCTGACAGGCCCGGTCCATGGGCGCGGGGGCGGCAGGCTTGCGGAAGGAAAACAGGGCCATCAGTCGCTCCCTCAGGGTGGGCGGGGTCATGGTCAGGCGTTCGCCCAACCGTCGTTTTCAATCAGGGTCTTGATCCGGGCGGTATCGAATTCCGCCTCCAGCCGGGCGGCGGTGGTGCGGGCGATCTCGTCCATCTCGCCCTCGGCCTGACCGGAGGGCACCTTGCGCCATTCCGCCAGATAGGCATCGGCATCCTTGGCGCCGATCTTCATGGCGCAGCGGTCGATCGCCTGCTCAAACCGTTCGGGCAACTGCACCTTGGCACCCCGACGCCCCTTGCCCACGATGACCTGGGCGGGGATGTCTCTCCAATAGACGATGGTCACTTCGTGCATGGCGATCATTGCGATTCCGGGGGCTCCTCTGCCTTCTTGATAACGTCCGTTTGCGGCAGCCGAAGTCGGTTTTCGACATGGCGCGCATCGTCCGCGACGAAGCCCGCGCCGCGGCAGGCGGCGGCGCCGCGGAAGAAAGTTCCGCCGCGCTGTCGCATTCCTGTGAGGGCCGCCTTGCCAAGGGGGCACCCCAGGGCTTACTTTGGGGGCAACCACAGTTGGAGGGCGGTTATGGCGCCCGAGCGTCCCCAAAGGGCGGACGCGACCCCCGCATCGGTCGAGCCGGCACCCCCCGGTTCCCCTGCGGTCGGATCGTCCGTCCCCGCAGGCCGGGGGACAGCGCTGTATGCAGCGCTGGACCTTGGTACGAATTCGTGCCGGATGCTGATTGCCCAGCCAAGGGGCAGCCAGTTTCAGGTCACGGACAGTTTTTCCAAAACCGTGCAGCTTGGCGCGGGGCTGGAGTCATCGGGGCGGCTGTCACGCGCTTCGATGGTGCGCACCATTCAGGCTTTGCGCATCTGTCAGAAAAAGCTGGAAAAGCACGGCGTCACCCGCATGCGGCTGGTGGCGACCGAAGCCTGCCGCCGCGCCCGCAACGGGCGGGAGTTCATGCGGCAGGTCCGGCGCGAGACGGGCCTGCAGATGGAGATCATTGGGGCTGAGGAGGAGGCGCGGCTGGCCGTGATCTCCTGCGCGCCCCTGGTCAATGCGCGGACGGAACAGCTGCTGATCGTGGATATCGGCGGCGGCTCGACCGAGCTGGTGTGGATCGACCTCTCCTCGGTCGCGCCGGATGAACGCGCCCGCGCGATCATGCAGCTGCGCATGGGGTTCAACGCGCCGGGTGCGGGGGCTGCGCGGGTGGTGGACTGGATTTCTGTTCCCCTGGGCGTGGCCACGCTGAAAGACCAGTTCGGCGATGTCGAGGACGATTCGGCCCGCTTTGCCCTGATGAGCTGGTTCTTCGAGGAACAGCTTGGCCCCTTTAGCCCCTATCATGCGCAGGCGCCGCGGGCGGGGTTCCAGATCATCGGCACCTCGGGCACGATCACCACGGTGGCCGCCTCATGGCTGGGCCTGCGCCGTTATGACCGGGCAAAGGTGGACGGGTTGCAGATGACCAGCACGCAGATCGACTCGGTCATCCGCGATTACCTTTCCCTTGGCCCAGAAGGCCGCCGCACCGATCCGCGCATCGGGCGGGACAGGCATACGCTGATCATGTCGGGCGCGGCGATCCTGCAGGCCCTGATGCGGATCTGGCCGACCGACCGGCTTTCGGTGGCCGACCGCGGCCTGCGCGAGGGGCTGCTTTATGCACAGATGAGCGCGGACGGCGTTCTGGAAGAAGGACCCTACCTGTGACCAAACCGCCGACCAAGGGGCCCTCGGGCACGCCCACCGGCAAGAACACCTCGGGCCGCGGACAACGTGACCTGCGGGTGAAGGTGAAGACCGCCAAGGGGCGCAAGCTGTCCTCCACCCTTTGGCTGGAGCGGCAGCTGAACGACCCCTACGTCGCGCGCGCGAAGAAAGAGGGCTACCGCGGCCGCGCGGCCTTCAAGATCATGGAGCTGGATGACCGCTTCGGCTTTCTGAAGCCCGGCGCCCGGGTGGTTGACCTTGGCTGTGCGCCCGGCGGCTGGTGTCAGGTGGCTGTGCCGCGCATCAACTCGCTGGGCGAGAACGGCAAGAAGGCACAGGGCCGCATCATCGGCGTGGATCTGCAGGAGGTGGAGCCGATCGCCGGGGTGGAACTTCACCAGCTGGATTTCCTGTCCGACGGTGCGGATGAACAGGTGAAGGGCTGGCTGGGCGGGCGCGCCGATGTGGTCATGTCCGACATGGCGGCCGCGGCCAGTGGCCACAAGGGGACGGATCACCTGCGCATCGTCGCCCTGATCGAGGCGGCGCTGGAATTCGCCTATGACGTGCTGGAAGAGGGTGGCACCTTCGTCGCCAAGGTGCTGGCCGGGGGCGCCGAAAACCACATGCAGGCCGAGCTGAAGCGGAATTTCACCAAGGTCGCCAATGTGAAACCCCCGTCCAGCCGCGCCGACAGTTCCGAGAAATTCGTTGTGGCACAGGGCTTCCGGGGCCGCTCTCAGGCGCCGGACCCTGAGGGCGGCGACCCGCGCGATTATCTGACGGACGAGGACTGAGCGCGCGCCGGTTGCGGGACAGGGGCCAGCATGCTGACGATGGACGGGCCTGCCATTGTTCTGCGCGAAGGCAGAATTCCGGTGGCGCTGCGTAGCTTCATCCTGGTTCTGGCGGTCGGGATCGGCGTGGTGATTCCGGCCCCCTATCTGGTGCATGCGGAATGGACACGGCCCGCGCCTGTCCTTCTGCTGGCTGTGACGGTGATCCTTGTGGCGGTCACCTTCGCGGCCTTCCTGTTGCGGGTGGCGCTGGTTTGGACGGCAGAGCTGCGGCTTGATCCGGACACCGGCACCGCCACCTGCCGGCGCGGTGGCGGCTGGCTTGTCAGGGTGGATGAGTTTCCGCTGGCCGCTTTGTCACCGCCCCGGGTGATCCTGCGCGATTCGGAGGAGGGGCGCTTTGCCATCCTTCGCCAGCCGCTGCCCCGGGGGCGCGCGCCGGAGGCCGCAGCATTCCGGTCCGAGGAGGAGGCCTTGCTGTGGCGGGACCGGATCGCGGCCCTGATCGCGGCGGCGCAATAGAAAAGGCGCCCTCAAGGGGCGCCGCTTCGTCCGGTCCGATTCTGTGCCTCAGGCGCCCCAGCTGCGGACCGCGCCGCAATCCATATGCACGAAGTTCGACCGCGAATAGCGCCCGACACCACCTGCTGCACAGGCCGCCGCCGCCTTGGCCATCTGCCCGACCGAGCGCGACTTTAGCCGCAGATCCGCCGCCTGGCCCACCATATGCAGGGAATTCTTCGCCACGCCCGAGGATTTGGAGCGCAGCATCGCATTGGTCTTGGGGCTGCGGTAGCCCGACAGAAGCATGTAGGGTTCGCTCACATCCATCAGACGGTGCGATGCCGCCATGATATCCAGATTGCGCGGGTCCATCTTCAGGGCATCGCCGGTGCGCCAGTCGCGCATGAAATGGTTCACTTCCTTCAGAACCTCGGGGATATATTCCCCTTCGATCCAGTAGATCGTGTCCATACTTTCGCCGGTCCGGCCGGAATACATCCGGATCCGCCGGATATCGCCCGCGCCTTTCAGCACGCCGAAAGCCTTGGAATAGGTCGGTGCTGCCACGATGGCGGTTGCAGCAAAGATCCGCAGCAGGTTGCGCCGCGAAAACCCGTTCGATCCCGTGTCGGTCATAATCAGAAGCCTGTCCCGTTTAGTCCAGTCGGCCGCCTGTCCGGCAGCTTCTTTCGCACAACTTCCCCAAGGTGCTGCCGAAGTTATGGCACAGCACGATTCGAAGCCCAAGCAAAGATTGCCGCCGGTTCCCCCTTGGTCCGTCAAATAGGCAAATATTTGCTGAATGCGGCGGCAGCACGCGGCGTGTCGCCGATGCAACGGTCTGGCGCAAATCGACCGGGCTTGACGGGTTCGGCGCAGCTTCGGCCCGATCCCGCAGGTTTGTGAATGGACAGCACAGCGGAAAAGCCTGAATCCTTTGTGTGTCAATCAGATGCTGTTCCAGAGCCAGAGGTTTTCCATGTTGCCGATTCTCGCGCGCCGCCCCTTTGTCCGCCGTCTTCTGTCCTCGGCGGCGGTGGTTCTGGCGCTGATCGGCACCGCCCCGGGCGCAAGGGCGGAGGTGACGACTTTCCTCCAGACCATGGCTGCGGCGGCCTCGTCCGATCAGGCGGTGGCGGACTGGTATCGCAGCACAGACTACGTTCCGGTCTGGACGGGAGAGACCGATGCCGAACGGCGCACCGCGCTGTTTTCGGCGCTGGCCACGGCGGCAGATCACGGCCTGCCGCCCGCCCGCTATGATCTGGAAGGCCTGCAGGCCGCCTTCGGGCAGGTGACCACCGCCGAGGATCTGGCCCGTCTGGAAGTGGCGATGACGCGCAGCTACCTGACCTGGGCGGACGATCTGACCTCCGGCATGCTGGAGCCGAAGGCGATCGACAGCACCATCGTGCGCGACATCGTGCATGAGGATCCGCAGGCGCTGATGCTGGCGGTGACGCAGGGCAATCCCTGGCAGGCGATGCAGGACCTGTTGCCGCAATCCAATGTCTATGCGCAGCTGGTCAAGGCCAAGATCGGACTTGAAATCGCGATGACCGAAGGCGGCTGGGGCCCGGTTGTGCCGGGCGGCGGCGCGCTTGGGCCCGGCGCACAGGGCGGACGAGTCGTGGCGCTGCGCGACCGGCTGATCGCCATGGGCTATCTCCACCGCAGCGCGACCCAGACCTATGACCGCGACATCGAGGCCGCGGTTTCCGCCTATCAGACCGAAAACGGGCTGAAGGTCACCGGCACCGCCGGCGCCGAGACCATTGCCCATCTGAACGTGCCGCCGGAAGAGCGGATGAAATCCATCCTCGTCGCCATGGAGCGCGAGCGCTGGATGGACATCGACCGTTCAGGCCGGATCATCTGGGTCAATCTGCCGGATTTCACCGCAAAGATTCTGGATGACGGTGTGCTGACCTTCAGCACCCGCGCCGTCATCGGGCGGCAGGACATGGACCGCCGCACCCCGGAATTCTCGGACGAGATGAACCACATGGTGGTCAATCCGTCCTGGGGCGTGCCGCGGTCGATCATCGTGAACGAATACCTGCCGCTTCTGCAGGGCAATCCGCATGCCGTCAGCCATTTGCAGGTGATCGACAGCGCGGGCCGCGTGGTGCCGCGCGGATCGGTCAACTTTGCCCGCTTCACCGCGCGCAGCTTCCCCTATGGCCTGCGCCAGCCGCCGGGTGACGGCAATGCGCTTGGCAAGGTGAAGTTCATGTTCCCGAACAAGTACAACATCTATCTGCATGATACGCCTGCGAAATCCCTGTTTTCGCATGATGTGCGGGCCTATAGCCACGGCTGTATCCGTCTGGCCGATCCCATCGACTTTGCCCATGTGCTGCTTTCGGCGCAGTCCCATGCGGTGGAGGAAGAGTTCGACGGCTATCTGAAATCCGGTCTGGAAAGTCCGGTGAAGTTCGAGCGGGTGATCCCGGTCCATCTGGTCTATTTCACCGCCTATCCGGAAGCCTCTGGCCGCATCGGCTATCGCGCAGATGTCTATGACCGTGACGCCATGCTGTGGGATGCGCTTGCGGCGGCCGGGGTGGCCTTGCCCTCGGTTTCGCAGTAATCATTTCCGCGGGGACAACTCCCCGGGGAGAGGCTCATGTCGCATTCCATCGGCGAGATCGCCGCAGCCCTTGGCGCAGAGGCCGAAGGTGCGCTGGATTTGCGGGTCACCGGCGCGGCAGAGCCGCAGGCGGCTGGGCCGGATCAGCTGGCTCTGGCCATGGACCCGCGCTATGCGGACGGAATCGGCAAGGGCCGTGCGCAGGCGGCGGTCGTCTGGCCGGGCGCCGACTGGCGCAGCATGGGGCTGAAGGCTGCGATCTTTGCGCCGCGCGGACGGCTGGCCATGGCCGGGCTGACCCGGATGCTGGATGCGGGCCCGGATATCGCGCCGGGCGTGCATCCGCTGGCCGTGGTCGATCCTTCGGCCGAGATTGGTGAGGGCGCGGCCATCGGCCCCTTCGTGGTGATCGGCCGCGGTGTGACCCTCGGGCCGAACGCCCGGATCGCCAGCCATGCCTCTATCGCCGAAGGGGTGCGCATCGGCGCCGAGGCGCTGATCCTGCAGGGCGCGCGGATCGGTGCGCGGGTCACCGTCGGCGACCGTTTCATCTGCCAGCCGGGCGCTGTCATCGGCTCGGACGGGTTCTCTTTCGTCACGCCCGAGAAATCGGGGGTCGAGGAGATCCGCCAGACGCTTGGCCAGCGCGATACGATCACCCAGCAAAGCTGGACCCGCATTCATTCTCTGGGTGCCGTCACCATCGGTGACGATGTGGAGGTGGGGGCCAATACCGCCATCGACCGCGGCACGATCCGCGACACCGTCATCGGCCGGGGCACCAAACTCGACAACCTTGTCCACATCGGCCACAACGTTCAGATCGGGCAGGATTGCCTGATCTGCGGCCAGGTCGGCATCGCCGGATCGGCGCGGATCGGCAACCGCGTGGTGCTGGCCGGGCAATGCGGCGTGAATGACAACATCTTCGTGGGCGACGATGTGATCTGCGGCGGGGCGACCAAGATCTTCACCAATGCACCCGCGGGCCGGGTGCTGCTGGGCTATCCGGCGGTGAAGATGGAGGCGCATGTCGAAATGCAAAAGGCGCTGCGCCGGTTGCCGCGGCTGGCCGCGCGGGTGGCGGGGCTGGAAAAGCTGGTCCCCGGCGCGGGGCATGACACCGGACATGGTGACGACTGAGGGAGCGGGCGGCGATGCGCACGGTTGCGGAACAGGTGATCGGCATATTGGCCGCGCAGGCCCTGCTGGACCCCGCCGACATTGACCTGACCGCCGCGCCCGAAAGTCTGGGTCTGGACAGTCTGGGCCTGGTCGAGGCGATCTTCGCCATAGAAGAGGCGTTTGACATCACCGTGCCGTTCAATCCCGGCGAACCGGACGCGGCGCCGGCCTTCGACATTTCCAGCGTGGGGCGCATGGTCGCCGCGGTGGAACAACTGGTGGCGCAGAAGCCGCAATGAGGCGGGTCGTCATTACCGGCGCGGGCACGGTCAATGCGTTGGCGCAGGACGTGCCGGGCACCTTTGCGGCCCTTGCGGCGGGACGGTCGGGGATCGGGGCGCTGGATTTCCGCGATGCCGACCGGCTGTCGGTCAGGATCGGCGCTGCGGTGCGGGACTGGGACGAGGCCGTACGCTTTCCCCGCAACCTGCTGTCGCAGCTGGACCGGTTCAGCCAGTTCGCGCTGGTGGCCGCGGATGAGGCCATGGCCATGGCCGGACCGGGCGCCGCGGAAGGCGCAGGTGTCGTCATCGGCAGCGCGGCGGGCGGCATTTCCACCTGGGAAGACAATTACCGCGCGGTCTTTGCCGAGGGGAAAAACCGGGTGCCGCCGCTGACGGTGCCGCGGCTGATGCTGAATGCGGCATCGTCCCAGGTCGGCATGCGGCATAGGCTGACCGGGCCGTCCTTTGCGGTGTCTTCGGCCTGTTCCACCTCGAACCACGCGATCGGGCTGGCCTTCCGCATGGTGCGCGATGGGGTGGCCCCGGCCATGCTGGCGGGCGGGGCCGAGGCGATGCTGTGTTTCGGCGGCATCAAGGCCTGGGAGGGGCTGCGTGTCCTGTCACCCGACGGCTGCCGCCCGTTCCACTCCGCCCGCAACGGTATGGTGATGGGCGAAGGGGCCGCGGTCTTCCTGCTGGAGGATGCCGCCCGCGCCGCGGCCCGGGGGGCTGTGCCGCTGGCTGAGGTGGCGGGCTTCGGCATGACGGCGGATGCGGCCGATCTGGTGGTGCCCTCGGTCGAAGGGGCGGCTGCGGCGATGCGCGCGGCGCTGGAGGAAGCGCGCATGTCTCCGGGTGATCTGGGCTATATCAACGCCCATGGCACCGGCACGCAGGTCAATGACCGGACCGAGACGGCGGCGATCCGCGCCGTTCTGGGCGCGGCGGCAGACCGGGTGCCGGTCAGCGCGACCAAGGCGATGCACGGCCATGCCATCGGTGCCACCGGCGCGATCGAGCTTCTGGCCTGCATCCTTGCGCTGCGCGACGGGATCATCGCGCCCACGTTGAACCTGGATCGGGCCGACCCGGATTGCGCGCTGGACCATGTCGCAAATGACGCGCGCCGCACCCGTGTGGATGCGGCGCTGTCGAATTCATTCGCCTTCGGCGGGCTGAACGCGGTTCTGGCCCTGCGGGCCGCTTAGGGCGCGCAGCTTAGGGCGCGGCGGGGGCGGCAGGCGCTTCGGTTGCGGCAGCGGGGGCGGCCGCGGCGGCATCGGCCACCTTGTTGGCGGCGGCCACTGCATCATATCCGGCGGTGAAGCCCTTCAGCGAGGCGGTGACCTTTACCTGTTCGTCCGGGGCGACAAACGGCACGATGGTCAGGACCGCGTTCGAACCCTTCTTGAACTGGGCAATCTCTTCGGCGGTAAAGCCGATGCGCGCGACGCAACCGATCTGGGTGCAGAGCGTGAAGGGATAGGCGCGGGGCTTGCCCGAATCCACGACCAGCTGCACGCCCGCGGTCAGCAGCGTCTCCAGCGGGGCGATGAAGGTCGCACCGGCCACGGCCGGGCCTTCCGACCCTTCGGGCAGGTTGAAGATCGACAGTTCGGCCACGTTCGACCCTTCGCTGTCCTTCAGGAGCATATACAGCTGGCAGGGATCGGCGCCGGTCGGGGTCTTGACGCAGCGCTGTTCCCAGGATTCGAACTTGGCGGCAATATAGCTGTCGCCCACCTTCGTCTCACCACTGCCAACCTCGACCCCCATCGAAAGGTCGCTGGAGGTGCTGCCATCGGCGGGCGCCCCTTCGGCGGGGGCGGTTTCCTGCGCCAGAGCGGGCAGGGCCGTTCCCAGAGAAAGCACAAGCGCGAGAAGGGAAAGGCGCGAAGTCATCATGGGCCGAGTTTCCTTTGTTCTGGACCTGCAGGGGCTGGCAGCCGGGCTGTGGCGCCGGGTGCGGGCGGCTCTGCGTTGCGGCGTGAATATCATGCGGGCCACGCGCTGTCAGGTCAGAAAAGCGTGCGCGGCGGAACCCTGCGCCCCCCGGGATCGGCCGCTCTGCGCGATGGTTGCAGAGGGGGCCGGAAAAGACGAAAGGGCCGGTTTCCCGGCCCTTTCCTGCGCCTGAGGCGCACTCATTTTTGCTCCCTGTCGGACTGGCCGACTTTACTGGGTCCGGACGCTACGGGGCTTTCACCTGCCCGTCAACGGGTATTTTCAACCCCGCGGAACAACAAATCCTGAGGATAAAACCTGTCTTTCCCGCAGGTTCCCAACGCCTTGTGCAGGCCTCTGGCGCGGCGGGGGCAAAGCTGTATCGTGGGACGGTGCAAGACGACAGGACGGGGCGCAGGAATGACGGATGGGGCGATCTTTGTGGGCGGTGGCGGCGAAGGCTATGGCACTGCGCAGAACCTGCTTCTGAAATACGGCAACCGGCACGGGCTGATCGCCGGGGCCACCGGCACCGGCAAGACGGTGACGCTCCAGGTGCTGGCCGAGGGATTTTCGGCCGCGGGGGTTCCGGTTTTCCTGTCCGATGTGAAGGGCGATCTGTCGGGCCTGTGCCAGCCCGGCGATCCCACGGCCAAGACGCATGAGCCGTTCACGAAACGGGCCGCCACCATCGGGGTCGATCTGGAATACCGCGCCTTTCCGGCGATCTTCTGGGACATGTTCGGAGAAAAGGGCCATCCCGTCCGCACCACCGTGGCCGAGATGGGGCCGCTGCTGCTGTCGCGCCTGCTGGAGCTGTCCGAGGCGCAGGAGGGTGTGATGAACGTGGCCTTCCGGCTGGCCGATGACGAAGGCCTGCCGCTGCTGGACCTGAAGGATCTGCGCGCGCTGCTGACCTATGTGGCGGAAAACGGCGATGCGGTTTCGGCCCGCTATGGTCTTGTGGCCAAGGATTCGGTGGGCGCCATCCAGCGCCGGCTCCTTGTGCTGGAGAATGAGGGCGGCACGAAGCTGTTCGGGGAACCCGCGCTGGATCTGGCCGATCTGATGCGCCTGACCCCGCAGGGCGAAGGCTATGTGAACATCCTTGCTGCCGACCGGCTGATGAACGCCCCCCGGCTTTATGCGACCTTCCTTCTGTGGTTGCTTTCGGAACTGTTCGAAACCCTGCCCGAGGTGGGTGACCCGGAGAAGCCGAAGCTGGTCTTCTTCTTCGACGAGGCGCATCTTCTGTTCGATGACGCGCCCAAGGCACTGGTCAGCAAGGTGGAGCAGGTGGCCCGGCTGATCCGGTCGAAAGGCGTGGGTGTCTATTTCATCACCCAGAACCCCGCCGATGTGCCCGAGAATATCCTCAGCCAGCTGGGCAACCGGGTGCAGCATGCGCTCCGCGCCTTTACCGCCAAGGACCAGAAGGACCTGCGGCTGGCCGCGCAGAACTATCGCCCGAACCCGCGGTTTTCGATCGAGGAGGCGATCCGTGAGGTGGGCACGGGCGAGGCGGTGACCTCGTTCCTTGAGGCGAAGGGTGTGCCAGGCATCGCGGAGCGCACTCTGGTCCGCCCGCCGTTCAGCCGGTTGGGCGTGGCCGATCCGGCGGCGCGGGCGGCGGCGGCGCAGGCCTCGCCCGTGGCAGGCAAATATGACCACGAGATCGACCGCGAAAGCGCATGGGAAATCCTGCAGGCCCGGGCAAAACGCGCCGCTGATACGGCCGCAGAGCAGGGAGAGGAACCGGACCCCTCTGACGGATTCAACCGGGCCAAACGCTATGGCGGCAGCAAATCCGCGGGCGGTGCCAGTGCCCCCGCGCCGGCCCCCAAGAAGACCGGCAGCACCAAGACCGGCACCGCCCGCCGGTCGGATTCCATCACCGAAACCTTTGCCAAGAGCTTTGCGCGCCAGCTGGGCACCAAGGGGGGGCAGGCGGTGGTGCGCGGCATCTTCGGCACGCTTTTCGGCAAGCGTTAAAGGGGCCGCATCTTCAGCCGGGCGATGCGGTTCTCGCGCCGCGTCTCCACCCGGAAGCGGAAGCCGTGGAAGCTGAAGATCTGCCCCTCGTTCGGGATCATCTGCGCCTCGTGGATGACGAGCCCGGCGATGGTGTTCGCCTCGTCATCGGGCAAGTCCCAGTCCATCGCGCGGTTCAGGTCGCGGATGGTCATGGCGCCGTCCACCAGAAAGGCACCGTCGCCGGTGGGCTGCACCTGACCGCCGCGGCGCACCACGTCGAATTCGTCGGTGATCTCGCCCACGATTTCTTCAAGAATGTCTTCCAGCGTCAGAAGGCCCTGCAACCCGCCGTATTCGTCCACCACCAGCGCGAAATGCGTGCGGCGGGACAGGAATTCCCGCATCTGTTCGGCCAGCGTGGTGGTTTCCGGCACGAAATAGGGCTTCATCGCGACCTTGACGATGTCCAGCTGGGGCAGGGCGCCTTCCAGCCCGTCGCCCTCGCGCACCAGACGGTGCACCTCACGCAGCAGGTCCTTGGCATGGACCACGCCAAGGATGTTGTCATCGGAACCGCGGAAGACCGGCAGCCGAGTATGGGGCGAGGCCAGCACCTGCGCCAGAATCGCCTCCGGCCCGGCATCGGCGTCGATCATCTCGATCTGGCGGCGATGCAGCATGATTTCGTCCACGGTGCGGTCCGACAGATCCAGCGCGCCCAGCAGGCGGTCACGGTCGGCTTTCTCTACCGCACCTTCGGAATGGCCAAGCGCCAGCGCGCCTGCAATCTCATCCCGGACCGCGGCATAGCCGTCGCGCGCATCGGCCTGAATGCCCAGGAGCCGCAGCAGGCCGCTGACGACCAGCCCGACCAGCGCCACCACGGGCGAAAAGACAAGGATCAGCACCCGGACCAGCGGGGCCACCTTGGAGGCCACCGCTTCGGGGAAGGTGATGGCCAGCGTCTTGGGCAGCACCTCACCAAAGATCAGCACCAGAAGCGTCATGCCCAGCGTGGCCAGTGCAATGCCGGAATCGCCGAACAGCCGGGTCATCAGCGCCGTCGCCAGCGCGGCCGACAGGATGTTCACGACGTTGTTGCCCAGAAGCAGCGCGCCGATCATCCGCTCACGGTCTTCGGACACCTTCATGGCCGCCCCCGCCCCGCGGGACCCCTTGTCGGCCTGCGATTTCAGCCGTGCGCGTGAAGCGGCGGTCAGCGCGGTTTCCGAGCCGGAGAAAAACGCCGAGGCGATCAGAAGCAGCAGGATGGCAGCGGCAGTCAGCCAGAAGGCGGTGTCCATCGGGTCCTTTCGGGGGCTCAGGTCTTGTCAGAGGGCGGCCGCGCCAAGGGATGGCGGGTCAGCACCAGATCCTTCAGACGGTCATCCAGAACATGGGTGTAAATTTCGGTCGTGGCCACATCGGCATGGCCCAGAAGCGTCTGGATCACCCGCAGGTCGGCCCCGCCTGCCAGCAAATGGGTGGCAAAGGCATGTCGCAGCACATGCGGCGTGACCGTAGCGGGGTTGATCCCCGCCTTCAGCGCAAGGCTTTTCAGCAGCACGAAGAAATTCTGCCGGGTCATATGCCCGTCCTTCGCCGTGCCGGGGAACAACGCTTTCGGCACCGGACGACCCGCCTTGCGCAGGGCGGGCGCCTCGGCATCCAGATGGGCCAGCCAGTCCGCCACCGCCACCCGCGCGGGGGCCGACAGGGGGACCATGCGTTCCTTGTCCCCCTTGCCGCGGACAAGGATCATCTCGGGATCGCCCCGGACCGCCGCCTGCGGCAGGCTGACCAGTTCGGTCACGCGCAGGCCCGTCGCGTAGAGAAGCTCCATCAGCGCGGTGTTGCGCAGCCGGTCGGCCGGGGTGCGGCCCTGCGAACGGGCGGCCTCCAGCAGGCGCCCGACCTCCTCCACCGACAGGGTCTGCGGCAGGCGCGCCGTCTTGCCCGGGCCTCCGATCCGCAGCGCGGGATTGTCCGCGCGCCAGCCTTCGTCAAAGGCAAAGCGATAGAGCTGCCGGATTGCGGACAGCCGCCGCGCGCGGGTGGCTTTTGACAGGCCCTGCGCATCGCAGAACACCAGATAATCCTCGACCGCGCGCCGGTCGGCGGTGGCAAAGCCGGTGCCGCGGCCCGCGCACCATGCGGCGTAATCCAGCAGGTCGCGGCCATAGGCCAGCCGCGTGTTGCGCGCGGCGCCTGCCTCGGCGGCGATGGCGTCCAGAAAGGTGGAAATCCACTGGTGGTCGGTTGCAGGGGCAGCCATCTCAGCCACGCCGTTCCAGAATCATCAGCTCCAGCGCGGTGCGCCGCGCCACACCGTCCAGCCCGACGCTGCGCAAGAGCGACAGGCCCTGCGCGATGGCGGTCATGTCGCCTTCGACGCCGCGGGCCACCTCTTCGATGGCGAGAAGGATTGCCTCTCCCAGACGCCGCCCGGCCAGGAGGGACAATGCGGCCGGAGAGGGCGCGGGCGCGGTGAAAGCGGGGGCCACGGCGCGGCCCATGCTGTCGGGCGCGGTCAACCCGGCGATGCTGCCGGTGGCAAGGCCCTTCAGAAAGGCCTCGGTCCCGTCCTCGGGCGTGCGGGCGCGGGCCACCGTCTCATAGGCGGGCGACAGAAGCCCCACGCGGAAGGCGATACGGCCGGCCTCTCCGTCCAGATTCATCTCGGCCAGCGTTTTGCCATAGAGGACGGCGAAGGGCACCTCCAGCTCCACCTCCTGCATGCGTTCCCAGATCACCGGAAGCGTCTGGGCCACGGCGGCGGGATCGCCCGCGCGCAGGGCGGATTCGAAATCCTGAAACGCATCGACCCTGTCCCAGACCCCGCCAGAGGCGGCGGCATCCCGCTCGGTATAAAGGCCCAGAATGACATTCGGCGCGATGGTTCCCGCACGGGTCAGCCGTTCGGCCGCCTCGATCTGGGCCTTCCATCCGGCGGAGGGGCCGATTTCGGCATAGGCAAAGGCCACCGGCAGGTTGGCCGTGGGCAATGTCTCACCGATGGCTTCGTAGATTTTCCAGTCCAGCGGCGTGACCGGGCTGGGCGGCGGCGGGGCAAAAGCCTCTTCGGCCAGATCGGGCTCAAGAAACCGGGCCAGAAGATCGGCCTGTGCGCCCGTCACCTGACCCAGTGCTTTCGCAGTCTGCAGGGTCAGCGCGGCGGCATCCCATTCGCCTTCGCGCGCAAGGCAAAACACCCGGGCGGGCAGGGTGGGAGCCAGCCCCGGCGCCTCCTGCATGGTGCGGCAGGCCCGATCCTCGTTCCCGGTCAGAAGCGCGATGTCAAAGGCGCGGCGGAACATCTCGGGCGTATCGGCCCCGGCAATGCTGATCAGCGCGGCCGCCTGTTCCAGCGCACCCAGCTGCAGCAACTTGTCGATCCGCGCCTGCAGCAAAAGCCCGCGCCCGCCCGAATCGATGGGCGGCGCGGCTTCGGCCAGCAGCATGGTCAGGAACAGCTGGCGCAGGGCGGGCAGGCTGTCCATCCGGTCGCGGATGATGGCGGCCGCAATCTCATCGGTCAGCCCGACCCCCCAGAGGTCGCGCGGCAGGCCCGAGACGGCAGGCGCGATCAGCCCCGCGCCATCGGCCGAGGGGCCGTCCAGCGGCGTGGTGGAGACCGCTTCGGGCAGCGCGCCGCCCGCAGCGACCGGCGGTTCGTCCGGGTCGGGATGCGGCACCGGCATCGAGGCGGGAACCGGACCCGCTGCGGGGGCAGAGACCGATTTCGACAGCCAGTCGATGGCCGACAGCGGACCATCCTGGGCCTGTGCAGGCCACGGCCCGGCTGCCGCCAGAATCAGCGCGCATGCCGGCCCCAGGGCACGCAGGAGGCCAGAGTCAGTTCGCATCCAGCACCACGGGTTTCGTTACATCGGTCTGCGCCGGGGTCAGATCGCCCAGATAGGCAAAGGCCGTCAGCCCGATCAGCCCCAGAATCGCCAGGATGAACACTGCCTTGATGATACGCCCCATGCCGTCTGCCCTTGCCTTGCCTTCGGTTTTCCGGCCCCGCGGTTGTCAGCTCCCCGCCCGGAGATCCGGCCGGGGCCGGGGCCTCTGCGGCTTTTATATATGGCTTTCTGCGCAAGATCACGCCATTGAGGCACGCATTGCGCGCAATCGGCGGTGAAGGGAGCGGCATTCACGACATGGTGAAGGCGATGGTGCGGCTGAAAAAGACCGTGGTGATGATCGGGATGATGGGCGCGGGCAAGACCGCGGTCGGCACGGCGCTGTCGCGGATGCTGAAGGTGCCGTTCCTTGATTCGGACGAAGAGATTGTCCGCGCGGCCAGCCGCTCGATCCCCGAGATCTTTGCCCGTGACGGTGAGGCCTTCTTCCGCGACCGCGAATCCGAGGTGATCGGCCGCTTGTTGCGGGGTGCGCCTTGTGTCCTTTCGACCGGCGGCGGCGCGTTTCTGTCCGCCCGCAACCGCGATCTGATCCGCGAGGCGGGCATATCGGTCTGGCTGCGCGCCGATCTGGATCTGTTATGGCAGCGGGTCCGGCACAAGCAGAACCGGCCGCTGCTGCGCACGGCCAACCCCCGCGAAACCCTGCGCGCGCTTTATGAGGCGCGGATGCCGGTCTATGCGCTGGCCGATCTTGTCGTGGATGCCTCGCCCGACTACGCGGTCGAGCAGATGGCCGCCCGCGTGGCCGAGGCGCTGAAATCGCGGGCCGATGTGCTGGAAGAGGTGGGCGGATGACGAATGTGGTGGCGGTGGAACTGGGCGATCGTGCCTATGAGGTGCGGATCGGCCCCGGGCTGATCGATCGGGCGGGCGCCGAGATCGCGCCGCTGCTGCGGCGTCCCCGCGTGGCCGTGGTGACGGATGAGACAGTGGCCGCGGCACATCTGGACCGGCTGACCGCCGCGCTGTCCGCCGAGGGAATCGCGGTCAGCGCGCTGGCGTTGCCGCCGGGCGAAGGGACCAAGGGCTGGCCGCAATTCGCGCGTACGGTCGAATGGCTGCTGGAGCAGAAGGTCGAACGCCGCGATGTCGTGGTGGCTTTCGGTGGTGGCGTCATCGGTGACCTCGTGGGCTTTGCCGCCGCCGTGCTGCGCCGGGGTGTGCGCTTCGTGCAGATTCCGACCACGCTGCTGGCGCAGGTCGACAGCAGCGTGGGCGGCAAGACCGGGATCAACACCGCGCAGGGCAAGAATCTTGTCGGCGCCTTCCATCAGCCCAGCCTCGTGCTGGCGGATATCGCCGCGCTGGACACGTTGACGCCGCGCGACTTTCTGGCCGGTTATGGCGAGGTGGTGAAATACGGCCTTCTGGGCGATCCTTTGTTCTTTGAATGGCTGGAGGTCGAAGGGCCGCGGATGGCCGCGGGCGATGCCGCAGCCCGGCTGCGCGCCGTCACCCGCAGCGTCGAGATGAAGGCCGGGATCGTTGCCCGAGACGAGACGGAAGAGGGGGAGCGGGCGCTTCTGAACCTTGGCCATACTTTCTGTCACGCGCTGGAAAAGGCCACCGGCTATTCCGACCGGCTGTTGCATGGCGAGGGCGTGGCCATCGGCTGCGCCTTGGCCTTCGATCTCTCCGCCCGTCTTGGCCTTTGCGCGCAAGAGGCGCCCAGCCGGGTCCGCGCCCATCTGCGCGCCATGGGCATGAAGGTCGATCTGTCGGATATCCCCGGCGATCTGCCGGGGCCGGAGGTTTTGCTGGATCTGATGGGACAGGACAAGAAGGTGATCGACGGCCGATTGCGCTTCATCCTTGCCCGCGACATCGGCCATGCCTTCGTGGCCGAGGACGTGCCCGCAGATGCGGTCCTGTCCCTGCTGCGCGCGGCGCAGGCCTAGGCGGCAAAGGGCGTCAGCTCTCCGCGCATCATCGCCTGCAGCACCCGGCGGTAGGCCAGATTCTGCGCCGTCTCGCCCCGGGGCTGGGTGACGCGGGCCCATGCCACGGGCAGGGCGCCTGCCGCGGTCCCAGTGGTCAGCGGGCCGATCACATCGGTAAAGCTGCGCCCGTCCGGCATCGGCTGCGATTGCCACAGCGCGGCGATCCGGGCGGCGCTGTCGGCGGCCAGCGCTGCGGTGTCATAGGAAAACAGCGCCAGCGCATGGTCCGCACCTTCGGCAAAGACATCGGCCAGCAGCGCCAGCCGCCAGGGCGCGATGCCGCTGCCGGGGGGCGCGGTGGTCAGGCCGAAGGGATCGGCCAGCATCATGGCCTGCAGCGGCATTGCCTCCAGCGTGGTCAGTGCGGCGGCCAGCCCCGCCAGATCGGCATGGCCCTGCGGCCCGGCCGTCCCGGTCATCGCGGCCAGCAGCGGCCATGTGCTGGCCTGATCCAGCCGGTCCCCGTCGATCCGGACCCGGGATGCCCGGCCAAGCGGTCCGCCGAAGGGATTGGCCGGATCGCGGGCCGCAAGATCTGAAGCATTGTCCACCCCGCCTTTGGCCAGCGCCGTCAGCCCGTCACGGGTTTCCGCCGCATAGCCATAGTCCTGCAGCACCGCGGGCGCGCGCGCCGCGGCCTCCGCATCCAGGACCAGCGATGCGCCAACCGCACCGTCCAGCCGCAGCGTGGTGAAGCGGCGAACCTCGTTTGCGATGAATCCGGCGGTGCGGCCCCAGCCCCCGGTCCCGCCATAGGCCAGGTATTCCAGCCCGAAGCCCTGTGTCAGCCGCGCCCACGGCCCCCATGTGTCATCGCCAAGGCCCTGCGCTGCGATGGCCGTCAGATCGGCCCAGATCACCTCGGCCGCGGGGCCGTCGGCCGGGCGTTGCAGCGCCGCTGCGGGCAGGCGCGACAGGTCTGCGAGGAGCAGGCTCTCCCCTGCGGCTTCGGCCCAAAGCGGGCGGGGCAGGGCGGCCGCGGCGGCCATGGCCCCGGCTGTGGCAAGAACGGAACGGCGGGTCGGCATGATGGGTCCAATCTCTTGTGTGCAATCCCGCCATCCTGACCCCGCCCGGCCCGCCCGGCAAGTGCTGCGGGCCTGACCCCGCCTATCGTTCCGCGCTTGCAGCCGCGGCCCAGCAGGTTCAGAGTGCACCGATCCGTGACCGGGTTGAATTCCCCGCGCGCGCAGCACAAATTAACAGACCGATCCTATGGAGACGGCGATGGCTGCCGATGACCGGGGCCGCACTGTCTGCCGTTATGGAAGGATGATTGAATGAGCGATACCTCCCTGACCATCCACCCCGTCCTGCCGCTCCGCGACATCGTGGTGTTTCCGCATATGATCGTGCCGCTGTTCGTCGGGCGCGAAAAGTCGGTTCGGGCGCTGGAAGAGGTGATGCAGGACGATCGCCAGATCCTCTTGTCGAGCCAGCTTGACCCGACGGTGGATGACCCCTCGCCCGAAGGGATTTACCGCACGGGCGTGCTGGCGAATGTGCTGCAATTGCTGAAACTGCCCGATGGCACCGTGAAGGTGCTGGTCGAAGGCAAGGCGCGGGTGCAGATCACCGAGTTTCTGGACAATCCCGCCTTCTTCGAGGCGCGTGCCCGGATTCTGGACGAACCCGAAGGCGATCAGGACACGGTCGAGGCGCTGGTCCGTGCCGTGGGCGAAGAGTTCGAACGCTACGCCAAGATCAAGAAGAACATCCCCGAAGAGGCCATCGCCGCCGTATCGGAAACGCGCGAACCTGCGCGGCTGGCCGATCTGGTGGCCGGGCATCTGGGTGTGGATGTCGCGCAGAAACAGGACCTTCTGGAAACCCTGACCGTGGCCGAGCGGCTGGAGAAGGTCTATGGCCAGATGCAGGGCGAGCTGTCGGTCCTGCAGGTCGAGAAGAAGATCAAGTCCCGCGTCAAGACCCAGATGGAGAAGACGCAGCGCGAGTACTATCTGAATGAGCAGATGAAGGCCATTCAGAAGGAACTGGGCGATGGCGAGGATGGCCAGAACGAGCTGACCGAGCTGGAAGAGCGGATCCGCAAGACCGCACTGTCCAAGGAGGCCCGCGAAAAGGCCGAGGCCGAGCTGAAGAAGCTGAAGTCCATGAGCCCGATGAGCGCCGAGGCGACCGTCGTGCGCAATTACCTCGACTGGCTTCTGGGCGTGCCGTGGGGCGTGAAGTCGCGCACCAAGAAGGACCTTGGCGCCGCGCAGAAGGTGCTGGATGCCGACCATTATGGTCTGGAGAAGGTCAAGGAGCGGATCGTCGAATATCTGGCCGTGCAGGCCCGCTCGACCAAGCTCAAGGGCCCGATCCTCTGCCTCGTCGGTCCGCCCGGCGTGGGCAAGACCTCGCTTGGCCGGTCGGTGGCCAAGGCGACGGGGCGTGAGTTCATCCGCATCTCGCTGGGCGGGGTGCGCGACGAATCGGAAATCCGCGGCCACCGGCGGACCTATATCGGGTCCATGCCCGGCAAGATCATCCAGTCGCTGAAAAAGGCCAAGACCACCAACCCGCTGATCCTGCTGGATGAAATCGACAAGATGGGGCAGGATTTCCGCGGCGACCCGGCCTCGGCCCTGCTGGAGGTTCTGGACCCGGAACAGAACGGCACCTTCGTCGACCACTATCTGGAGGTGGAATACGACCTGTCGAACGTGATGTTCATCACCACGGCCAACAGCTACAACATGCCGGGCCCGCTTCTGGACCGGATGGAGATCATCTCTCTGGCCGGCTACACCGAGGATGAAAAGCGCGAGATCGCGCGTCAGCACCTGCTGCCCAAGCAGATTGCGGCGAACGGCCTGCGCAAGGGTGAATTCACCATCTCGGACGAGGCGCTGAACCACGTCATCCGCTACTATACGCGTGAGGCGGGCGTTCGGAATCTGGAACGGGAAATCGCGAAGCTGGCCCGCAAGGCCGTGACCGAGATCCTGAAAGGCCAGTCGAAGAAGGTGGCGGTGGATGAGGCCAAGGCCGAATCCTATCTGGGTGTCCAGCGTTTCCGCTATGGCCTGGCCGAGAAGGAAGATCAGGTCGGCGTGGTCACTGGGCTGGCCTGGACCAGCGTCGGCGGCGATCTGCTGCACATCGAGGCGCTGAAGCTGCCCGGCAAGGGCCGCATGAAGACCACCGGGAAACTGGGCGATGTGATGAAGGAATCGATCGACGCAGCCTCCAGCTATGTCCGCTCGATCAGCCCGCAACTGGGGGTGAAGCCGCCGAAGTTCGATGCGATGGACATCCACGTCCACGTGCCGGATGGCGCCACGCCGAAGGACGGCCCCTCGGCCGGTCTGGCGATGGTGACGGCGATTGTGTCCTCGTTGACCGGCATCGCCGTGCGCAAGGATATTGCCATGACGGGCGAGGTCAGCCTGCGCGGCAATGCCATGCCCATCGGCGGGCTGAAAGAAAAGCTGCTGGCCGCGCTGCGCGGGGGCATCAAGACCGTCTTCATTCCGGAAGAGAACGCCAAGGATCTGGCCGAGATTCCGGAAAATGTGAAGGAGGGGCTGGAGATCGTCCCCGTGACCCATGTGCGCGAGGTTCTGGCCCGTGCCCTGGTGCGGCAACCCGATCCGGTGGAATGGGATGAGGCTGCGGAAGAGGCGGCTGCTGCCGCCCGCCGCGCTGCGCCGGAAAGCCCGCAGGCCGTGGCGCACTGACAGCCAAGGCCATGAAACCGCGAAGGGCGCCCCAGGGGCGCCCTTCTGTTTGCCGGCTGGTCTGTCGGATCAGGTGGGCGGAACAGGGGCGCTGCCGCCACCGCCGCCGCCCACGGCCACGGCGATCAGCACAAGCAGCAGCAGGGGAACGATCACCCCCGCGGAAGAAGACGAGGTATTCTGCTCAATCACCTCGGGCTGCATGATGACTTCGGGCATGCCCCCCGCCTGCGCAGTGGCCCCCGACAGGGCAAGGGCAGTGACAACGGATACGGTCAGTTTGCGCATGTTCTCCTCCGGGTTCGACCCGCGCAGGGTCATTGATCTTGTCCGGGGCGGTCTTTTCCTGACCGGATCCGGACAGCGAAATCTCATAGTCTGCGACGAAGTCGGGCATCCTGAGAATGCGACCCTGCGCCGCTGCCGGTCATTCGTCAACATTTTCGTGAATGACTTGTGATGTGATGGGAGCCAACCTGCGCAAATCAGTGGAACCGTTTCCGGATCAAGGATAATCTGCCCCTGTAATCGTGGATCGAGAGGTGTTTTCCACAATGGCGACGAAGAAAAAAGCGGCAGAGCCCGCCGCGGCGGCCGAGGTGCCTGCTGACACCTCTGACACCAAGGCCAAGGCCCCCAGCCTTAAGATCCGCGACCTCGTGCAGAAAGTGGCCGACGCCACCGGCGGCAAGAAAAAGGGCGTGAAGGAGATCGTCGAGGCTGCCCTGACCGAGCTGGGCGAGGCGCTTTCGCGGGGCGAGGAACTGAATCTTCCGGGCCTGGGCCGGACCCGCGTGGCGAAATCCGCGGAAAAGGACGGGGCCGCCCTCCTGACCCTGAAGCTGAAGCGGGGTCCGCACAAAAAGCGCGAGAAAGACGGGAAAGAGGCTCTTGCAGACGACGGCGAGGACAGCTAGAAGCCCCTCACCGGGCGATTAGCTCAGCGGTAGAGCGCTTCGTTCACATCGAAGATGTCAGCGGTTCAAATCCGTTATCGCCCACCATTATTGGCCCAGCAAACTAAGGAAATCCCTTGTTTTGCTGGGCCTTTTCCATTCTACCGTTACAAACTCTGTTACAAAACGGGTCTGTGATGGCTGGCGAACAACGATACCTTCTGAACCGCGACGGCAGATTCTTCGCCCGGCTGGTGGTGCCGAAAGACCTTCGGGCGGCTGTCGGGAAGTCTGAACTGCGGGCGGCTCTCGGGCCTGATCGCAGGACCGCTATGAAGCTGTTGCCGGGTGCGGTGGCGCAGCTTCAACACCATATCGCCCAAGCCGAACGAAAGACGGCACCGGCCAGAGTTGCAGACACACAAGCGCGCTACCCTCTGGCACCCGATCAGATCGCGCTTAGCCACTATCACCAGCGTCTCGCCTTTGACGATGAACTGCGGAACGATGTCCGGCACTCGATGGGCTATGTTGACGATCTGCTGGTGCAGCGCCTGCGCGATGCCATGGCGGGCAAGCTGGCCGATGTTGAACTTGCTTCGCTGATCGGCCCGAAGATCGAACGGTTCCGTGCTGCGGGCAACCTGACAGCCGAACCCGGTTCCGACGAATGGCGCCAGATCGCCCGCGCGCTGTGTGTGGCGGAATACGAAGCGCTATCGCGTGTGGCAGAGCGCGACGAAGGCGACTTCACCGGCAAGCCCGAACACCCGCTGATCGTCAATGCCAAGCTGCCAGAGGAACAGCCCGAGCCGGTGAGCCTGTCGAAACTCTGGGATGACTACATCAAGGCCCGCACCACTGCGGGGTTCATGAAGGACGGGGGCAAGCGGATGCGCCCCGTTGCCGCCAGCCTACGGAAGTTCCTCGGGCACAACGACGCGCGCAAAGTCACCAAGAAGAACCTTCTGGACTGGCGCGACCAGTTGCTTGCGACCCTTTCCGCCAAGACCGTTTCCGACATGTATCTCTCTGCGGTTCGGTCCCTGTTCCAGTGGGCGCATGAGAATGAGCGGCTGCCAGAGAATCCCGCCGCTGTGGTGAAACAGGCGAAGCCCAAGAAGCAACGTGCCCGCGAGGCGGGCTATACCGATGCCGAGGCGGTCAAGGTGTTGAAGCTGTCCCGGTCCTATGAGCCTAAAGCCGATGAATATGGGCGGGTCCGTGAAACGTCCGCATCTGTGAACGCGAAGCGATGGGTTCCGCTTCTATGCGCTTTTAGCGGTGCCCGCGTTTCCGAGATAACGCAGCTTCGGAAAGAGGATATTCGCCAAGAGGGCGGCCGCTGGATAATCCGTATCACGCCGGACGCTGGCACCATGAAGGCGGGTCATTTCCGCGATGTGCCATTGCACCGGCAGGTGGTCGCAGAGGGCTTCATTCAGTTCGTGGAACAGGCCGAGGAAGGCCCATTGTTTCATACCGGCAAAGACCCTGAGAAGTTCGCAGCTAAAGCCGTTCGCATGACAAACCAAGTCGGAACTTGGCTTCAAGAAAGCGGTATCGTTCCTGATGGTGTTCAACCGAATTACGCATGGCGGCACCGCTTCAAGACACAGGCGCGGGATATGGGCGCTGATATTCGGGTGGTGGATGGAATACAGGGCCACGCCGGACGCACCGCATCCGATGGTTATGGCGATGTAAGCATTGCAGCAAAGCTGAGGGTTATCGACGCCCTGCCGGAATACAACCTGAAATGATATAATATAACGTTTCTGCTTGATCCCGGATTCCACCTGTGAGATTCTTGGCACATTAACGAGTGCCCGAATTTCCGGTGTTTTGTGTTTCAGATTGTTGAACGGTTGAAATCAGCCTTCGGCCCCAAGCCGGAAGCGAAGTCCTTTACCCTGACCGATCCCGAGGCGTTCCAGCTTTTCGGTATCACGGGAACGGGGGCCGGTGTTTCTATCGGCCCCCGTTCTGCCATGAAGGTTCCTGCCGTCGCATGTGCGGTGTCGCTGATCGCGGAAACCGTGGGAAGCCTGCCCGCCAAGGTCTATGACCGCGACACGCGCGAGACGGACAAGGCGCACCCCGCCTATGCCCTGATCCATGACGAGGCGAACCCTTGGACCAGCGCCGAGGCCCTGCGCGTTCAGATCACGACCGATGCCCTTCTGCATGGTCACGGCTTCGCTCTGGTGGTGCGCAATGATGCAGGCGCACCCCTTGAACTGCACCGGCTGGAACCGGGCGCGGTCCAGATCGACACCCTTCCCGATGGTGAACCGTCCTATATCGTCGCCTTTGATGACGGCCAGCGCCGGGTGCCCTTCCAAGACATTCTGCATATCAGCGCCTTTGGTGGCATCGCCCCGGTGCAACTTGGCCGCGAGGCTATCGGGCTGGCACTGGCCTTTGAACAGCACATTGCCAAGCTGTTCGCCAATGGTGGCAAACCCGGCGGCATCCTTCGCAGCGAAAAGAACCTTGGCGATGAGGCCAAATCCAAGCTGGCCGCAAGCTGGACCGCCGCCCATGGTGCGGGCCGTTCCGGTGGCACCGCCATTCTGGACGAAGGCATGACCTATGAATCCGTCACCATGACCCTGACGGACGCGCAGTTCGCCGAAAACCGCCTTGAACAAATCCGCGAGATCGCCCGCACCTTCCGGGTGCCGCCGACCATGCTCTTTGAACTGACCCGTGGCACTTGGTCGAACACTGAAGAAATGGCCCGGCAGTTCCTGCAAGTCACGCTGAAGCCTTGGTTGTCGTCCTGGGCTTGGGCCTATGCGCGCTGCCTGCTGACGCCCGACGAACGCAAGCGCCTCTATGTCGAGTTCGTCACCGATGACCTGTTGACCACGACTGCCGCCGCCCGTGCGACCGCTTACGGCCAATATCGCGCCATGGGTGCCATGACCGCGAACGAGGTTCGCGGGGGCCTGAACCTGCCGCCGCTGGCCGATGGCAACACCCTGTCCAATCCCTTCACCACGACCACGACCGGCCAGACCCCGCCGCCGGATGATCCCAAGGATAAACCCAAAGATGACTGACCAGATCACGCACCGCGCCTTCTTCGGTGACGGTGAACACGCCTTCACCCTGACCGATCCCATGCTGGCCGAACTGGAACGGATTACCGGCCTTGGTGTCGGTGCGATGTATTTCCAGCTGGTGAATATGGCCTATCCCGCCGAAGTGCTGCGCGAGATCATCCGGCTTGGCCTGATCGGCGCAGGCACCACGCCCGAAGATGCCAAGCGCCTTTGCGACACCTACGCAGCAAACCGCCCGCTGGCCGAGGTGTTCCCGCTGGCCTTCGAGATCATGGAAGCCCGGTGGAATGGCAAAGCTGACCCGGTGGCCCCGGTGGCGGCATGACCGACCGTATCGAGATCAAGGCCGCGCTGGCCGTCACCGACACGGGCGAGATTACGGGCCTTGCATGGCCCTTCGGTTCCCCTGACCGCGTGGGCGATGTGATCGAGAAAGGGGCCTTCACCGGCCCGGCCACGCTGCCCATGCTGTTCAGCCATGATCAGGCGCAGGTGATCGGCGTTTGGGAACAGATCGCAGAAACCGCCGAAGGGCTGACCGTCAAGGGCCGTCTGCTGGTGGATGACGTGGAACGCGCCCGCGAGGTTCGCGCCATGGTCAAGGCTGGCGCGGTGTCGGGCCTGTCCATCGGCTTTGTCACCAAGGGTGCCAAGCGCCACGCAAAGGGCCGCACGATCAGCGCCCTTGAACTGCACGAAATCAGCATTGTTGCGGTCCCGGCCCATCCGGGCGCGCAGATTACCTCTTTGAAATCCAATACATTGAACAAGGAAGTTCACATGGAAAATGAAGATCAGCCGACCCCGGCCAATGCGCCGCAGATCGACACCAAGGCTCTTGATGACATTCGATCCCGTCTCGACAAGATCGAGGCCAAGGGCAACCGTCCGGGTGCCCCTGCCATCGTGCAGGCGAGTGAAGACAAGAAAGCGTTCGTCAGCTTCCTGCAATCCGGCCAGATCGACCAGAAGGCGCTGACCGTCGCCGCCGATGCCCCGGCCTATGTGCTGGCACCGGAAGAAACCTCCGGCGAGTTCATCCGCAATCTGGTGGAGTTCTCGCCCATCCGTTCGATTGCCGATGTGCGCACCACGGCAAGTCATACCATTCTGCTGCCGAAACGAACCGGCATTACCAATGCCGTCTGGGTGGGTGAAACCGCCGCCCGCACCGCCTCCGAACCGACCTTCGGCCAGTCCGAAATCACGGTGAAGGAACTGGCGACCTATGTGGACCTGTCGCTGCGGATGCTGGAAGATTCCGGCAACGTGGAATCCGAGGTTCGCCTTGCGCTGGCCGAAGACTTCGGCGCGAAAGAGGCCACCGCTTTTGTGAACGGCACCCTTGCCACTGAACCGACCGGCTTCATGACCGCCGCAGGTATTGCCGAGACGCTGAACGGCCATGCTACCAACCTGTCGCCGGATGCCCTGATCAACCTGTTCTATGCGATGCCCGCGACCTACCGGAACCGGGGGGCATGGGTGATGAACGGCACCACGCTTGCGACCGTGCGCAAGCTGAAGGACGGCCAGAACAACTATCTGTGGCAACCGTCCTATCAGGCGGGCCAGCCCGAAACCATTCTGGGCCGCCCGGTGGTCGAGGTGCTGGACATGCCGAACGTCGCATCGGCTGCCACGCCCATCATCTTCGGCGACTTCAAGGCGGGCTATCGCATTTATGACCGCGTGGCACTGGACGTGATGCCCGACCTGCTGACGCAGCGTATCACCGGCCTTGCCCGCTTCCACGCCCGCCGCCGCGTGGGTGCTGGTGTCGTGCGCAGCGATGTGTTCCGCAAGCTGAAGATGGCCGCGTAAGCCATGCCTTCGGCGCTGCAACCCGCTTCGGAAATCCCGCTTCAGATCGGCCCCCATGCCGTGACGCTGCGGGCATCCCTGCGGGTGGCCGTCGCCCTTGAAGCCCTTCCGGGCGGTATCGCTTCCCTTTGGGATGAGATCGCCCGGCAGAAACTCACGCCCATTCATGCGGTCATCCGCACCGCCGCCACCAACCGGCAAGAGGCTGAAACCCTTCTGGCCCATGCCGCCGCCCTACCGCTTGTGCAGTTTCATGGTGCTGCACAAGCGGCCTGCCTCGCCCTGCTAGTATCGCTACTCCAACCAGCGCAGGGCGAGGCAACCCCTTCCGAACCGTCCGACCCGATCCCCTTGGCGCAGTTCTTCACGCAATTGTTCAGCCTTGCGACAAGCTGGCTTCGCTGGCCCCCGTCCGAGGTCTGGAACGCTTCCGTGGCCGAGATCGTCACCGCCCTTGAAGCGCAATCCGACCGCGAATTGCGCGCCGCCGGTCTGACCCCCGACACCATCCCGGCGAACAGCCGCAAAGGCCCCGGCGTATATACCAAAGAACGCCTGCGCCAGATCGAGGAACAGGGGTTCGACCCTGCCTTTGACCGTGAGGGCCTGCGCGCCCTGAAAGCGAAACTCTGATGAACACGATCCGTCTATATGGTGCCCTTGGCAAAGAGTTCGGCACCGAACATCGCTTTGCCATCACCAGCCCCGGCGAAGCCTTCCAAGCGCTTGCCGCGAACTTCCCGCGCTTCACCGACAAGCTGCGTCATGGCTTCTATAAGTTGATCATCGGTGCCCGGACGACCGGAACCGAACTGGACGAAAAAACCATCCTGTCGCACCGGATCGGCACCGAGGATATTCACATCATCCCCGCCACCAAAGGCCGGGGCCGTGGCGGCCTTGGCAAAGTGCTGGCCGGTATCCTGCTTGTGGGCCTTGCGGCCTTCGGTGGCCCGCTTATGGCAACGTCCCTTGGTGCCGGTGGCATGACGGTAGGAACCGCAGTCGGCCATATGGGCCTTGGTCTGACCCTGACCGGCGTTGCGCAGCTTCTGGCCCCTTCGCAGGACACGGGCGAGTCTGACCCGTCTTACACCATGGCAGGCCCGACCAATTCCACCCGTGAAGGCGGTATCATCCCGATTGTCTACGGTGAGTGCGTTGTGGGCGGCAGCATGATCAGCGGCCAGCTTCGGATCGAGAACGCCGTGGATGAGACCAGCACTGAAGGATCGACCTTGCTGCCCCTGACTGGCCGGATCGGCTAATGCCTCGCCCGCCCCGTGCCTGCGCCTGTGGCCGTCTGGTGGCCGCCGGAAGCCTCTGTGAGTGCCAGCGCGACCAGAACCGGGCCCGGAACCGCCGCCACGACCAGAACCGCCCCACGGCGGCGCAACGGGGCTATAACCACGAATGGCGCAAGGCCCGCGCGGCCTTCCTCGCCTCGCATCCGAACTGCACCCTGTGCTTCGCCCCTGCAACGGTTGTTCACCATATTATCCCGCACCGGGGGAATGACGCGCTGTTCTGGAACCGGGTGAATTGGCAGCCCCTCTGCAAGGTTTGCCACGATGGCCCTGCACAGAGGAATGAAGTTAGAGAGTATCGAAATGTTGACGAGTGAACGCCTGAAAGAACTTCTGACCTATGATCCTATAACCGGCCTGTTTCGGTGGCGCATTGATCGCGGCAGACTGGCGAAAGCCGGACAGGTGGCAGGATCACCAACACCAGACTTGCGGACGCGAATTAAGATTGATGGGAATCTCTATCTGCTCCACCGCCTTGCTTTCCTTTATATGACCGGCGCGTTTCCGCCCGACATGGTTGACCATGCCAACGGCGACCCCTCAGATAATCGCTGGTGCAATTTGCGCCCGGCGAATCGCTCACAAAACATGGCAAATCGCGGCGTTTCCATTAGTAGCAGGATCGGCGTCAAAGGTGTGTCGGCACATGGGAAGCGTTTCCGCACTGAAATTCGCGCAAATGGAAAAAGGTCGCATATTGGCGTCTTCGACACAGTAGCCGAGGCGAAGGCGGCTTATGATAACGCGGCGAACCTCTTGCATGGTCCGTTCGCGCGGTCTGCATGATGTCTGAACGCGGCCTGTGGCAGGAAGTGCTGCTTGGCCAGATTGTCTAGTTTCATATCTATCGCCTTATCGGTCGATAGATCCGACATTGATCAGAATGATCCAATCATTATTTCGATTTTCGCTTCATCTGCTCGAAATGCATCTTTGCCATTTCTTTTATGCTGAATCCGGAGTTTCCCTTAATGGCGGCCTCCCACTCTTTGTTATCATCGAACCACGCACGACCAGTTGGCGGGTAAAATGTCTTCACATACTCTGTTCCTTTTTCGATGACAGCAATCACTTGTCGATCCCTATACTCGGTTAGCAGTGCTTCATACTTCGCACCGCCGATGGGTCGTATTTTTCTTATTTTAATATATTCTCCTTCTCTCATTTTTCCATCGGGCGTTTTTTCATAATGAGCTATTCCATATCTCATCGCTAGTGTTTCCAGTGCGTGCCGGCCGATCTCATAAGCGTAAGGTTTGGACTGGTGGTCTGAATCTCTGTGCAAAACTGCATCCGCCCTCCTTCTCCGTATAATTTCGTCCTGCTCCGCTGCGTTGTGTTCTGGGCGGATGCTGTTCAGGAGAAGAAGTTTACATTCCACTTGGTGGACCTCAGACTCCTCCTCCTTCACAAGGAAGAGTCGAACCTTCTTCAAGTGGTGCTTTATTGTCAACGGGATTATGACTGAAAGAACGAAGGCCGTCGCAATCGGAATCCATATGTTACCATAGTCAATGATGAATAGTAGTATCACCGCCGCAACGTATAGGGGAATTAGTAAAATCAGTAGGCATTTGATGTCATCATACGGAATGGTGCTTCCGTTGGACTTATTCAGGTTGGAATCTCGTCTTGCTCGATGAATTTCTCTCTTATATTCAGCGGATATGTTCCGGAATGAACCCAGGATAATGGCAATCGGAACCATGCTTAAAATCAATGAAATCAACGATAAAATCCCCGGAATGGCGAAGTGGCCAGCGTATTTTAAGGTTGTTCCTCTTGCCAAGCAACCTGATTAAGAAGTGCCAGCGGGGCACCCTCCAAACTTCCGCCCTATCTCTTGGACCGGCGGGGGGAGGTCCGCGCAAGATACGCCGAATATAACTTTTCCTGATGGATCACACCTGTTATCATCACTGCATTTGATGATGGCGAGTGTTGTTCATGCCTGTTGCGATTACCGTGGCCGAGTTGAAGGCCCAACTGAACCTTGATTCCGACACCGACGACGCCCTGTTGTCGCTGAAGATCGAGGCCGCAGAAGCCTATTGTGCCAGCTTCATCGGCGGCCCGATCCCTGACCCGGTTCCGGCCACGATCAAGCAAGCGGTGTTGATGCTTGCTGCCTATTGGTATGAGGCCCGCGAGGCCGCGACCGTGGGCGGCAACCCTTACGCGGTTCCCTTCGGCTGTCATGACCTTCTGCAAGCGCACCGCGCTTGGGTGGTGTGATCATGGCCGACGACCTTATGAAGCAATCGGCCAAGCTGGCGAAGCGCCTTGCTGCCATCCCGGCTGAGATTGTCGCCCATGTTCGCCCGGCGCTGGTGCAAGGGGCTGACGATCTGGCCGACATGGCCCGCGCGCTGGTGCCCGAAGATGAAGGCGACCTGAAAGCCTCAATCGCTGTCACCCCGCCCGGTGCCGTGACGCCTGCTTATGCTAAGGGTGGCGGGCGCCGTGCTGCTGCCGAGAACCAAGCGCTTGTGACCGTGGGCAATCCCGAAGCAAGGCACGGGCACTTGGTCGAGTTCGGCACCGACCCGCATATCAACGGCGGGCAGTTCGCCGGTTCGCAACACCCCGGCACCGATCCGCAGCCTTTCCTTCTGCCTGCGGCCCGGCTGACCGAAGACCGCACCCGCCGCCGGATCGGGCGGGCGGTGGCGCAGGCCATCCGCAAGGCTGGGGCTGGCAATGCTTGACCCTGCACTGGCCTTCCGAACGGCTGTCCGCGCTGCGCTGGTGGCATCGCCTGCGGTGGCGGCGCTGGTGAACCTTGACCTGATCCGTGACCGACCAACCCGGCCCGACAAGTTGCCTTCGGTGATCCTTGCCGATGCGCAAACTGAATACCTGGGTGTTGCTGCCGGTTCGCAGCGCTTGGCCCGCGTGACCCTGACCCTGCATGTATGGGCGCAGGAAGATGGTGCAGACACCGCCCGCCAGATCGGCGCTGCGGTCTATCAGGCGCTTGAGTTCGGCCCTGCCGACGCCGCCGGGGTTGTGGTGGATGAATGGCACCGGCCCCGCATGGTCTGGCTGCGCGACCCGAAGCCCGAACTGACCCTGACCCACGGTGTGATGACGCTGGAAGCTGTCGTGCGGTGGAGGGTCTGAACATGATGCAAGCGGGCAAACTTCAACACCGGATCGAGTTGCAGCGCGTGGCTGAGACCGTGGCCGCGTCCGGTGCCGTGTCAGAGACATGGGCGACCTATGCGACCGGCAAGGCCGAACTGCGCCAAGCGGGCCTGTCGGAGTTCCTGACCGGCTACGGCGAAGGCACCAGCAACACGGCGGTGTTCCTGATCCGGTGGATTCCGGGCGTGTCGGTGTCGGATCGGATCATCCACGGCGGGAAGGTCTGGAACATCGTCGCCATTGCCGAGATCGGACGCAGGCGCGGCCTTGAACTGCGGGCGGTGGCAGCGTGAACCTATTCGAAAAACATCCAGCGGCTTCGGTCTTCGCCGGAATACGAAAACATCATCCCACTTTGCGCATCGGCTACGCACAGCAATTCGACGGACGTTTCAGGCTTCAGTTTCGGGTCGGAATACACCTCAAAGACCAATTGTCCGTGCTTTCGCCAAGAGCGTCCAAGAAACAACCCGGCATCTTCGTCGCTCTTTTCTGCAATCCACTCTTCAATCCACTCAACACAGCGAGCGCCATAACTCGCCCGTTCTTGGTTAGTGGTCATATTGGATGTCACCTGCGCATAGGCTTGCTTATATTGGTAGAATCCATAGCCCGTTGCCGCGTTCGAAATGAGAAGACCGACGATAAGTATCCGGCTCATAAAGCATCTTCCGAGTTTATTCCTCGCGTAGCATATGAGGTGCTGCAATGAGTTCCAAGCACCTTCGCGGCGTCAAACCGGGCCTTTCACCTGACACCGAGGCCCTGACCAAGGCCCCGCCCGCGCCGTCTTACCTGTCCGCGCAGGCCAAGGCCGAGTGGAAGCGGGTCATGCCGCAACTGATCGCCCGGCGGATCATCACCCGCGCCGATCTGGCGGGCGTGGAGGCTTACGCTTCTGCCGTGGGCATCTGCCGCCAGATCGAGGAACAGCGGACCTTGGCCGGTGGCATCATCGACAAGGTGCAGTTCGGCATCTGGAACCGTGCGGCCCAGACCGCCCGCCAGCTTGCCGCCGAATATGGCCTGACCCCGACCAGCCGGGCGCGGATCGGAACGGCGGCGCCAGACGGGGCGGACGACGACGACCCCTTGGCGGTGTGACCATGACGGCCAGCACTTACCCGGCTTGGGTCTTTGACACCTCGCCTATCCCTGACCCTCTGGGGCATGGGGAACGAGCCGTCACCTTCCTTCGCCGGTTGAAACACCCGGCCAGCACGGCAAGGGGCCGCGCGTTCCAGCTGACCCCGTGGCAAGAGCGGATCGTTCGGCGCATTTATGGTCCGCGCCACCCTGACGGTTCGCGGGTCGTCAAAGAGGTGTTCCTTCTGATCCCGCGCGGCAACCGCAAGACTTCGCTGGCCGCAGCCTTGGCGCTGTTGCACCTATTGGGGCCGGAACGGGTGCCTGCGGGGCAAATCATCTTTGCCGCCTGCGACCGCGAACAGGCGGGCATCGGGTTTCGCGAAGCTGCGGACGTGGTGCGCGAGGGGCCGACCCTGCGCGGTGTCACGAGGATTTATGACGCGAACAACGCGCCCAAGACGATCAGGAGCGCCTTGGATGGGTCCACGCTGAAGGCCATTTCTTCGGACGGGAAGGCGCAGCACGGCACGACACCGACCTTCGTTCTGGTGGATGAAATCCACGCTTGGCGGGGCCGCGACCTGTGGGAAGCGCTGAAGTCCGGTATGGCGAAGCGGCCCGGCGGTCTTACTGTCGTGGCGACGACCGCAGGCCGGGGCCGCGAGGGGCTGGCCGCTGAACGCTACGCCTATGCGCGCAAAGTAGCCTTGGGCGAGATCGTGAACCCGGAATATCTGCCGATCCTGTTCGAACCGCAGGAAGGCGACGACTGGCAGGACGAAACCCTGTGGCACCGCGTGAACCCCGGTCTGGCCTTCGGCTTCCCTGATCTGGCATCGCTTCGCAGCATGGCGAAGGAAGCCGCCGACAACCCCGCCGAAATGTATGCTTTCCGGCAGTTCAATCTGAACGAATGGATGGGGAACAGCACGGCGCCCCTGTTCAACTTTGAAACCTATGATGCCCGCCGGTTTAATGACGACGAAGCCGACCTTGAAGACCTGCCGTGCTATCTGGGTGTTGATTATGCCCAGAGTGGCGACCTTGCCGCCGTGGTGGCCGCGTGGCGCCACGATGACGGGCAGGTCACCCTGAAACCGTGGTTCTTCGTTCAGGGCGAAGGCTTGCAGGCACGTGAACGTCTTGAAGGCGTCCCTTACCGCCAGTGGGTGAAGGACGGGTTGATTGTCGAGGTGCCCGGCCCGGTGATCCCGCAACAGGTGGTTCAGGACCAGATCAAGGCGATATGCGCCCGGCATATGGTCGAGGAAGTCGCCTATGATCCGTGGAAGTTCCGCGCTGCTGCTACTGAACTGCATGACGATGGAATCCCCATGGTGGAGGTCCGGCAGGGCATCGCCACCATGGGACCGGCGAACGGTGAACTTGTGCGCGCCGTAAATGGCCGTCTGATCCGCCATGACGGCCACCCGGTTCTTCGCAACCACTTTGCCGGTGTCGCGGCGGTGGTGAACGATACCGGCCTGATCCGGCAGGCGAAGGCCGATCCGCAGCACGGCCATATCGACGGCTCTGTGGCCGCTGCAATGGCCGTGGGCCGTCTGGCTTTGGGTGCCACCAGTCAGTCGGCTTACAACGCGCCCGATGCGGGCGGCCTATTCGTATTTTGATAGTGAGTATTTGATATGACGACTGTTGATCTTCCCGGCCTTGTGGTGCCGATCGAGGCGCGGATTGACCGCCTTGAACGTTCGCTGAAAAAGGCCAACCAAGCCCAAGGCAAAGCCGCCCGTGATATGGAGCGGCGCGCGAAGCAATCCGCCGACCGTATGGCGAAGTCCTATGAATCTGCGGGCGGGCGTATCTCTGGCGCGTTCAAATCCATTGTCCTGCCAAAGTTCGCCGGTATCGCGGGCACGGTGGCGGGCATCGGTGTCGCCGGTGGTGCGGCGGCTGTTCGTCAGACCGTGGCCGGGATTGCCGAGATCGGCAATGCCGCCAAGCGCGCCGGGATTCAGGCTGAAGCTTTTCAGGAATGGTCCTATGTGGCCGACCAGAACCGGATCAGCATTGACGCCCTGACCGATGGCTTCAAGGAAATGAACCTGCGCGCGGGGGAGTTCTTGCTTGATGGCACCGGGGCCGGTGCCGAAGCCTTCAAGAAACTTGGCTATTCCGCCGATGAACTGAAAGAGAAGCTGCAAGACCCGTCCGCGCTGATGGTTGAGATCCTTGGCCGTTTGGGCAAGTTCGATCAGGCTGGGCAGAGCTTCCTTCTGGAAGAACTGTTCGGCGGGGCCGGTGGTGAACAATTCTCTGCCCTGATCGGCAAGGGCGAAGCGGGCCTGCGGGCGCAGATCGCCCGCGCCCGCGATCTTGGCCTTGTGCTGGATGACGGCGCGGTGCGGAAGGCCGGGGAACGGATCCAAGTTCCGCGAAGTCGAGGCGCGTCTGCAATCGGTCTGGCGCACGGGTGTTGTCGGTGCTGCCGAGTTCTTCGGGCTGATCGAACGCGAACGCGAAAAGCTGACCTTTGACCCGGTGGACACCGCCCGTCTGCTAGGCGACGACACTGCCGATGCCCTTGGCGCATTGCCTGAGGTTCCGCAGGATGCCTTGGCGCAGGTGGAAAGCCTGAAGATCGAATACCGCGACCTTGCGTCCGAAGCAAAGCTGCTGGTGCCCGCACTGTCCGAAGCGTCCAGCATGTTGCGCGGCCTTGGCAATGAGGCTGACGCAACCGCGCTGACCGATCTTGCCAGCCGGATCGGGGATGCAGCGCGGGCCTTCGCGGAAGGCACGATCACGGGCGAGGAATACGCCGAGCGTCTGCGCGAGGTGGTCGCCGAGGCACAGGCGACCATTGCCGAAATGGATGCACTCGACCAAGCGCGGCTGTCCGGTGTCATCGGGCAGGTGCAGGCGCTGCTTGACTGGATCGGCCAGCTTCCTGCTGCGGCCCGCACCGCCCGGAATGAGATTGCGGGCCTGACCCAGATGAACACCGGCATTCCCTTGACCGGGGCCGGTGCCGATCTGCTGCCGCCCGGTGAAGGCTATATGCCGTCCAGCCCGCGCCCTGCGACACGTCCGAAGGGCTTTCTTGTCGATATGGATGGCGACGGCATCCCCGATGCGACCCAAGGCGGCACCAGTGGCAAGGGTGGCGGTGGCGGTGGCCGTTCGGCTTCCGAGTATGAACGGGCTATTGAGGGCCTGAACCGCGAACGGCAGGCGCTTGAAGCCGAAGCTGTCGCGCTGGTGGCTGCTGCCCAAGCCGGGTTGCAGTATAGCGATGCCATCGAATTCGCCCGTATCCGCGCCGAACTTCTGAACGCGGCCCAACGCGATGGACGGGCCATCACGCCCGAACTGACCGCCGAGATTGACCGGCTGGCGCAGGCGCAGGTTCAGGCGGGCAATGCTGCTGCCAAAGCCGCCGAGGATATGCAGAAGATCGAGGAACGCGGCAAGCGCGGGGCCGAAGCGTTGTCCGATGTGTTCACCAGCGTCTTGACGGGTGCGAAGTCTGCCGAGGAAGCGGTGGCGGCCCTGCTGGTGGAGATGGCGAAGATTCAGTTCCAGAAGGCCATGATGGGGATTTTCTCCGGCCCCGGCATCGGTGGCTTCATCGGCGGAATGCTTGGCTTCAGCGAGGGCGGCTTTACGGGCCACGGCGGCAAGTTCGAACCGGCGGGCGTGGTCCACAAGGGCGAGTTCGTCTTTTCGAAAGAGACCGTCCAGCGCCTTGGGGCCGCGAACCTTGACAGACTCCACCAGAGCGCCCGCAGGGGCTATGCAAGCGGCGGCCTTGTCGGTGACGCCGGAAAGGTCGCAAGGGCCGCCAGTGACTCTCTCCGCGAGTCTGCGGGGGCATCCGCACCGGCCATCACCATCAACGCCCCGGTGACGGTGAACGCTTCGGGCGGAACCCCGGAACAGAACGGCGACTTGGCCCGGCAGATGGCGGAACAGACCGAACGCATGTTCCGGGGGCTGATCCAGAAGGAAATCCTTCAACAGATGCGACCGGGCGGGATGCTTCGCTGACAGACCGAGGGAGGGGAGCGGGCGCAGCCCGCGACCTGACCGGGGAAGGGTTCAGTTCATCCCGAGGAAGGGGTTCCCTTCGGGACCGGGAGAGGTGAACCCATGTGTGGAATAATTTTGGCCGTTACTTGTATTTCTCTTAAGAACTAACCTTTAGAATGGTCTTATATACGGCCAAAATTATTCCATCCTCTTCCCCGGTTGTGACACAGGTTTACCTGTCTCGGGCAGGTTAAGTAACGTCCATTTTTATTCCATACCCGCTTCCGGTCCGAAGAATCGGTAACGTCCATTATTATTCTATATTTAGGTTTACCACGATTCGGCGTTGTGTTACTTTTGGTCATACCCTGACCCCAAGAGGCCCCAATGTCCTTCATGCTGAAACTTCCCGACGAACGCGGCGAACAGCTTCGCCAGATTGCCGCCGCCAAGAACACGACCATTCCCGATCTGATCGGCGCCCTTGTCCGGGCAGAGATCGAGGCGGGCACCATCCCCGCGACCGTCCCCGGTATTGACGTGGCGAAGGACGGCGAAACCATCACGATCAAGGCGAAGGGCTTTGAGGCTTCGGTTCCGATGAATGAAGGTCCGACGCTGGCCGACCTGATGAAGAACCCCGGCGCCCTGTCCGACCCCGACCGCAAACTTCGCTGGATTGAGGGGCTGGCCGCTCTGTCCGGTATCAAGGTGAAGCGCACCGGCAAGGGCGTGAAACTGGTTTCGCCCTTCACCGGGGAAGAATACCCGCTGTCCTTCGGTGTCGCGGCGGACGTGGCCGATCAGATCGAGCGCGCCGCCCAATAGGAAACAGGGGCCACCGCGCCAACGGTGAACCCCTGCAAAGCCTTCTTATGACAAGGAAGATGATATGCGGAATCCCGCTGAATCACAAGACGAATACGAAGATGAAGAGGGCCGTATCTGGCCTGTCGTCAAGCTGACGCCCTATGACAAAAGGCGCCTTGCCCTGCGCGAACTGGAAGCGAAGCGCGACACCATCACCGCCAAAGGCGAACTGACCGCCGAAGATCAAACCCGGCTGGCAGTCTTGGCCCCGCTGATCGACAAGGCGCAGGCCCTGTTTGACCGCGAAGGCCAGAGGGCCAAGGATGACACGTCCCGCAAGCACCGTGGCATTGATAAATGGCGGGCGGGTGATGGTCGGGAACAACGGAACCAGTCCCGGCGCAAGGTCAGGGCTGAACCGAATGCCGACCTGTCGGAACTGACCCCGGAACAGAAGAACCGTCGCAAGCTGGATCAGGTGGCCGATAGTCGCTGGATGAAGCGTAAGCGGGCGGATGGCTGGCCCGAGCCTCGGATTCAGGCCGAACTTGTTGTGCGTATCCGCCAGCGCGAAGCCGACCGAGCCGACAAGGCACAGGTTGCCGACGATGAAGCCGCGATGCGCGCTGATCCGAACTTCGGCAAGTTCTAGCTATCTAGCTACCTAGCTAGATCCAGCCTGTTCCGTCTCGGTAAGTAAGCACTTACTTTAACAAAAACAGTGGCTTAGCCTCTTGACGACCGATTCCCGGCCTGCCTAGATTCCTGTCATCGAGCAACACAGGGACATGACCATGCCGACCTTCCTTACCGATACCGCCTATGACCGCCTGCTGTCCGATCTGGCCGGGGCGTTCGTCACGGCGGCCACCAACACCGGCACCGATCTGCACGACGAGCTTGTGAAGGCCCTGATGGCCGCGAACGTGCTGCCTTCGGTCTGCTGTGAGAACTACGGGCCGGAAGGGCTGCGGGTGGCGGCGGCGTAGGGGTGTGGCGGAATGTCGCATGCATGGGGTGCATTTCGTCCTTGCAATGCCTAACGCGATAGTGTTAGTGTGAGCTCACGAAGGAGGATCACATGGCACTAAGTCAAGCAGAGATGCAGCGGCAGTATCGGAAGCGGCTTAAGGAGAAAGCTAAGCTGGCGAACCTTGCCGCTGCTGACGAAACCTTCCGTTTGCCGTTCTGCGAGTTCTTCAACGAAAGCGGTTCATCGGTTGCCGAAACTTTGGCTATCGGTGGTATGTATGCCCCGGTCTTCGATGATGACCGGGGGCCGCGACCACATGGCGTGAACGGTGTTTTCGATCATAATCACGACGACGATCCTGCGCTTGACGATAGCGTTAGATCGTTAGGCCGTGCGGAACTGGTGATTGAGACCCTTATCGACGCTGCCGCCGAATTCGCGGCAAAAGTGAATGAATACAAGCGCCAAGAGATCAAAGCCCGCCTTGCCGAGATCGAGGCATCCGACCTGTCAGAACCCGAGGCGAAGAAAGCGGCGCTGAAAGACGCCGCCCGGCTGAACAAGATGCTGGACCAGTTGGATAAACAGGTTCGCTGGACCTTCCCGCAGTGGAAGGTGACGGGCTGAAAGGCCCCTGACAGTAGGACGGGCGACTAGTTTGCAGACCGTGAAGCCCGCCCTCTGTTCTCGATATGCAACTTTATACAGGAGCCGCACATGGCCCAAGACTGCACGAAAACGCCGGAAACGGCAACGCCCGTCACGATCACGATGGACCGTGACACCTTCTATCGCTGGCTTGCGGAGGTGCAGGGTATCACCGATCCCGGCACGACGCCATGTAACGCGCCAAACTTCCTGATCGAGCAATACGACGACGAAGATAGCCCCTACTGCAAGGTTGAGGGTTATGTGAACACCGTCGAAGGCACTGTGATCGCCCGTCACCATCCTGAAGGTATGGTTGAAGTGACGATGCGGTGCGAGAAGCCCGGCCCGCAGTTGATGCGAACGGTGCGGTGGATGATCGGCGAAGAAGACGAGGCCGCGTGATGCTTGATCTGACCAAAAACTTCATCGCGCCGAAGCGGAACCGGAAGGGGTATCTGCCCCGCGCCAGCGTTCTTGACCAGATGGCCGACAACGACCGGCTGGCGTTCTTCGAGGAGCATCGTCGGAAGATCGAAGAAGAAGTTGGCCGCACGGTGCTTGCTACCTGTGAAGGTCGCAGGCACTTCTTGAAGTCCGCCCGCGACCGGATGAGGCGGCTTGAACGGCTGGCGCACGCTTACGGCTATTGGCTGCCCGAACCGGCACCCGAGAAGCTGTCGAAAGCTGAACTCAAATTCGAACTTCTTGAGGTTCAGGAGAAGATCAGCGAAATGGCGGCAGCGCTTGAACAGATCAAGAGCGTATATCTGGCGCGCTTCGCCGCCTGACATTCGGCCTAACCATCACCAAGACCACGACAACGGGCATCCCAACAGGTGCCCGTTTTCTTTCCCATCCCAACCGACACTTTCCCGGTTCGACCGTATCAACACCATAGACGGTTGACGCGCCGGGCCGACCAAGCAGGGCCGCAGCGTTGCGATAAGTCGGTGAGTGCGCGGGTTTATTCATTGTCCCATCAACCCCGACACGGCACGGCGGGTTCCTCCATGCCCGCGCGGTGCCGGGCCTTACTTACTCCGAGCCAATGGGAAGGGCGGTGCGAAAGTGCTGCCCTTTCCTCATTCCAAATGGACACGCCAAAGGTTAACGGGCAGCTTGTTACAGCTAGGGGTGGAGAATCTATATGCGGAAAAGTCTTGTTTTAGTGGCCGCCTGTCTCGGTCTGGTGGCCTGCGGTGTTCCCCAGTCGCCGACCGGGCAGGGGGCATACTTTGCGTCTATGTCTACCAGTCAACTCTGGTCGCAGCACTTGCTGACAAACTCGCCGCTGGAACTGGCTTTCATAGAGGCGGAATTGGGCGCGCGTGGTGAGACCTCATATGGCAGTAGATACTTGGGCCAGAAGACGGCTGCCGCCTATGAGCGGTCTCTCTACACGCGCTCTGCCGTCGCAGGTGTCGCAGATGACAAGAACTGCTCTGACTTTGCGACTAGTGGGGCTGCGCAAAAGTTCTTTCTCGCAGCAGGAGGCCCGGTATCTGACCCACACAATCTAGACGGTGACGGCGACGGGCTAGCTTGCGATTGGGGGCGCACAATTTCCAAGGTCGCTAAGTCCAAAGCCTACAAGCCGGCCAGCACTTCGCGCCGGTCAAGTGGATATTCCTCTGGGCGCTGCTATGTCGGGCCAAGAGGCGGCACCTATACACTCACAGCAAGCGGCGCAAAGAACTACGACGGATGTTGACGTAACGTCACTTTGGCCGTTAAGAAGGCTGTCACGATGTTACAAAATGTCTTGTAAGTTATTGATATTATTCGATCTGTCAGCGGTTCAAATCCGTTATCGCCCACCATTATTGCCTTGATTTCAAGGACATGACGCCTCCGCTCTTGCGGGGGCGTTTTGCTTTAAGGCCATATCGACCGCCGTCCGCCGGGGTGAAATCTGCATGACAGCCCTTGTCATTTGATCCGGCGGGGGCATTTGCGGGATTGTCCGGGCCAGACGACAACCCCTTCCATCACCCATCGTGTGATCTTCCGGCGAGGCCCGACATGAAATTCTCCCATCGTTTTGTTGCTTCCTTCTTCGTTATCGGCGCGGTTTTCGGGGCACCGGCCCTTGCCACGGCCGAAGGGCTGGGCGTGGCGCCGGATGCGCCGGGTCTGGCTGTTCCGGGTATTGCCGTTCCCGGTCTGGTCGCGCCGGAGGTCCCCGCGGAGGGGGATGCGAGCGCGTCTTCGGAGCCGGCGCCGGATGCCGGGGACGTGGTGGCCGCGGCCATCGGGGCCGGCGGTCCGCCCGCGCTGCCTGCCGCCGAACGTGCCGAAGTGACACCGCCCCCGCTGCCCGTGTTGCCTGCCTATTACGTCGGCATCGCCGGGAAGCCCGTCGGTCCGCTGGATGAGGCGGCTCTGCGCGAGAAGGTGGCTTCCGGAGAACTGGACGGGGATTCGCTGGTCTGGACCGAAGGCATGGCGGATTGGGCCCCGGCGGCCGATGTCACCGAAATTGCTGCCCTGCTGGAGCCCGAGGCGCCCGCCATGGGCGCGAAAGCGGGGGACGGGAAAACGCCGAAGCCCGCCGCAGCTGATGCCTCCGGTCTGGCGGGCGGCTGGGAAATCGACGGCATGATCAAGATCGACGGCATCGGCTATGTCCCGGCCGATGTGCTGCAGGTGTTCAATCCGGACGGGTCGTATCGGGCCAGCGGCACGATCATCAGCACCGTGCCCGGCTATGGTCCGCAGCCGGTCGAGATGACGGTGGAAACGGTGGGCAGCTGGACGGCCCGGGTTCTGGCCGATGGTTCGGTCGAGCTGACCCTGCATGGCGCCAGCTCTGTCGGTGTTCCCTCGCTTGGGCTGGCGCCGGTGAAAAGCCCGGTGAACGAGACGGTGATCATCCGTGTTGCCGGCCCGGATACGCTGATCGACCAGAGCGGCAACGCCTGGACCCGCGTCTGATCCAACCCGGGTCTGATCCGCCGCCCGCCTGACTTCTGCGCCCCGGTTCCGGCCGGGGCGTTCCCCGTTTCGGCTTCCGGGGCTTGCATCGCCGCCCGCCGCCCGGTAATCCGCCCGTATCGGGTGGTTAGCTCAGTTGGTAGAGCGTCTCGTTTACACCGAGAATGTCGGGGGTTCGAGTCCCTCACCACCCACCATTCCCCTTCTGTGCAAACGGGCAGAGATATGCCTTCCTGCATCGCGCTTTGTGCGTTGCGGGAAAGGCGCCATATTGGTCCTGTAGCAGGAGGCCAAGATGAGCTGGAACCCCATTCTCGACCCGTCCATTCCGATCGGCTCTCAGGTCGATTCCATTGAAACCGTCATCGTGCCGCGTGCCCGCGATCTGGGCGGGTTCGAGGTGCGGCGCGCGCTGCCCTCGGCCCAGCGGCAAATGGTCGGTCCCTTCATCTTCTTCGACCAGATGGGCCCGGCCGAGTTTCTGACCGGAGAGGGGATCGACGTGCGGCCGCACCCGCATATCGGGCTGGGCACCGTGACCTATCTGATGAAGGGCCGTCTGCATCACCGCGATTCGCTGGGCACCGATCAATGGATCGAGCCGGGGGCGGTGAACTGGATGATGGCGGGCCATGGCATCACCCATTCGGAACGCACCGATGGTGAGGCGCGGAAGGCCCCGCTGTCGATGTTCGGACTTCAGACCTGGCTTGCGGTGCCGAAGGACCGCGAGGAGGATGCGGCCGCCTTCGTCCATGTGGAGAAGACGGCGCTGCCGGAACTGGAGGGGGAGGGCAAGCAGGTGCGTCTGGTGCTGGGCCATGCCTGGGGCGAAAGTGTGCCGCTGGCGATGCCGTCCGAAGTTTTCTACGCCGATGCCGTCCTGCAGCCCGGCGCGGCGATTCCCCTGCCGGATGATCATGAGGACCGCGGTGTCTATGTCCTGACCGGCGAGGTCGAGATGGGTGGCCAGATCTTTGAGGCGGGCCGCATGCTGGTCTTCCGTCCCGGCGACCGGGTGTCGGTCAAGGCGGGCGGGCAGGGCGCGCGGATCATGCTTCTGGGCGGCGCCACGATGGACGGGCCGCGGTACATCTGGTGGAACTTCGTCGCCTCCTCCCGCGACAAGATCGAGGCGGCGAAGGAGGCCTGGCGCGCGGGTGACTGGATGCATGGCCGCTTCAGCCTACCGCCTGAGGACAACAAGGAATTCATCCCGGCGCCGGAGAAATGATTTTTCGTTCGGGCGGCGCTTGACGCCGCCCGCGCCCCCGCGTATCTACCCGCCACGCCCGGGATGACCGGGAAGCAGATCGCGCGGTTGTAGCTCAGTCGGTTAGAGTACCGGCCTGTCACGCCGGGGGTCGCGGGTTCGAGCCCCGTCAACCGCGCCACTTGCTTCCTGTTTGTCCGCGTGCGGCCTGCGCGGTTGTAGCTCAGTTGGTTAGAGTACCGGCCTGTCACGCCGGGGGTCGCGGGTTCGAGCCCCGTCAACCGCGCCACTTATCTCTTGCAGATGCAGGAAAAGCCGTCCTTCGGGGCGGCTTTCTGCATTCCCGCCCCGTGGTCCCGGCCCTGTGGTCATTGCAACAAAGGGTCGCGGCCCTGTGACCGGCCTCGCTGCCGGTCGCCGCCTATCAACTGGCGGTGAGAGGGGCTGCACAGCCGTCCGGCGCGGTGCTATCTATCTGGAGCGCGGCCAGAGCCTGCCGGACGGGACCGGAACCCGCCGACACGACAGACCCGGCGCGCCGCGCAGTCGGGACCGGAGGAACCTCCACGGTCCCGCAACCGGAGAGCTAAAATGCGTAACCGCATCCTTCTGCCGATTCTGCTGACCGGAACGCTTCTGGGCACGGCCGCCCTGGCCAGCTCGTATCACGTGACGGGCAAGATCAAGGAGATCAATGCCGGGACCGAAACCCTGATGCTGGCCGATGGCTCGGTCTATCAGATTCCGAACACCGTCAAGACGGATGGTTTCAAGGTGGGCGACAAGGTTGTCGTCGAATGGGATATGGTGGGCACGGCGCATCAGCTGATCAGCCTTGCGCCGGCCTGAACCGGCCCGGCAGGGCGGGAGCGGGGGCCTTCGGGCCCCCGTTTCGTTTCAGAGCTTCAGCCGGTAACGGATATGCCCGTCGCTTGGGGCATAGCTGTCATACAGCGCGCGGGCGCGGGTGTTGCCCTCATCTGTGTGCCAATACAGCCGGGCATTGCCCTCGGCCCGGCAGAGCGCGATCAGCGCGTCGATCAGCGCGCGGCCTACACCCTTGCCGCGGGCTTCGGGTGCCACGAACAGATCTTCCAGATAGCGGTCCTCTCCCAGCACCCAGGTCGAGCAATGGGTGTGGTGCAGCGCAAATCCCAGCAGTTGGTCGCCGTCAAAGGCCAGCATGCCGCACAGCGGGGCGGTGGGGTCCACCACCCGTGCCCATGTGCGCGCGGTCACCTCGGGCGCCAGGTCGACGTTGTAGAAGGCCAGATATTGCGACCAGAGGCCGCGCCACGGCGCCTCGTCTTCCGCGGTGGCGGGGCGAAGGGTCAGGCTCATGCAATCCGCTCCAGCACGCGGGCCCAGGACCGGATGCCCTTGTGGAAGCATTCCAGATCATATTTCTCATTCGGCGAATGGATGTTGTCATCGTCCCGGCCAAAGCCGATCAGCATGGAATCCATCCCCAGCACCGTCTTGAAATAGCCCGCAATCGGGATCGACCCGCCCGCGCCGACAAAGGCTGCCGGGCGGCCCCATTCATCCGACAGCGCCTGCCGGGCCTGTTCAAAGGCCGGATCGGTGATCGCCATGACCGAAGCTGGGCTGCCGTTGATCTCATCATGCCATTCCACCCGGCAATCGGCGGGCAGCTGCGCCTCCAGCCAGCTGCGGAAGGCGGTGATGACCGGGCCGGGGTCCTGTTCCGACACCAGCCTGAACGACACCTTGGCATGCGCTTCGGCCGGCAGCACGGTCTTGAAGCCCGCGCCGTTATAGCCGCCCCAAAGGCCGTTGACCTCGGCTGTCGGGCGCGACCAGATCATTTCCAGCGGCGTGCGGTCCTGTTCGCCCGCGGGCAGTGACAGACCCACATCGCCAAGGAATTTCTCATGGTCGAAAGCCAAAGCCTGCCACTGCGCCCGGATCTCATCGGGCAGTTCCTTCACCCCGTCATAGAAGCCCGGCACGGTAACGCGGCCCGTCTCGTCATGCAGGTTGCCAAGGATTTTCGCCAGCACATGCAGCGGGTTGCGCGCCAGCCCGCCATACATGCCGGAATGCAGGTCGCGGTTCGCCGCATGGACGGTGAATTCCGTCTTCGCCAGCCCGCGCAGCATGGTGGTGATCGCGGGCACGTCATCCTCGAACAGGCCGGTGTCGCAGATCAGCGCGATGTCGCTGCGCAATTCGTCCGCGTTTTCGGTCATGAACGGCACCAGCGAGGGGGAGCCGGATTCCTCCTCACCCTCAAGGAAGATGGTGATGCGGCCGGGCAGGGCGCCATGCACCGCCTTCCACGCGCGGCAGGCCTCCAGAAAGGTCATCAGCTGGCCCTTGTCATCGGCCGAGCCGCGGCCGCGGATGACGCGGCCCTTGGCGGTGTCCTGCACCTCCGGGTCAAACGGGTCGCGGTCCCAGAGGTTCAGCGGGTCCACCGGCTGCACGTCATAATGGCCATAGAACAGGATATGCCGTTCCCCCTCGCCACCATGGGCCACCACCATCGGATGGCCGGGCGTCGGGGCCGAGCGGGCGTCGAAGCCCAGCGATTTCAGATCCTCGACCAGCCAGTCGGCGGCGCGGGCGCAATCGCCCTTATAGGCGGGATCGGTGGAAATCGAAGGGATGCGCAGCAGGTCCAGCAGGCGGTCCAGCGCCTCGGGCAGCATGTCGTCGATGCGCTGAAGGACGGCGTCAATGGTCATGTCGGTCTCCGCTCTGTGATCGGAGGCGGAGCCTAACAGCCCCTTGGGGACTGTCCAGAGCCCACGGTTTCAGGTAGGAAAGGGCCGATAAGACGGAGGTGCAGATGCGTGTTCTGACGATTGCGATGGCGGGGATTCTGGCGGCGGGCGCGGTGCAGGCCGCCGATGTTCCGACGGAAACGGCGGTTCTCGGCAGGTCTCAGGTGACACTGTATCTGCACGATTTCCTGACGGATGAGGAAAAGGCCACGCTGCGGCTGGTCTTGTCGAACGAACAGGCGCTGGCGATTTTCGTGCCGGAAAACAAGGGGTTTGCGGCCATGGCGGCCTCGCCCGATGATGGGTTCATCCGCGGCGGCCAACCTGTTGCCTCTGCCGTGGCGCTGGCCGGGCTGCCCGATGCCGCCACGGCCGAGGCCGAGGCGTTGGCCGCATGCAGCACGGCGAAGACCGGAAAGGCGCCCTGCGTGACGGTTCTGACGGTCACCCCCGGAAAGTAGCACTGGAAAAGTTATGCCTCCGGGGCGACAATTCGTCCCCTGTAAGGGAGGCGCCCTTTGATGCAGGTCAAGGGCGGCAGGCGCCAAGGGGGCTAGAGCCACAGGCGCAAGAGACGTGAGGACGGACCCATGAACTACGATGCCGCACTGGACCGCGCACTTGGCCGGTTGCACGACGAAGGGCGCTACCGCACCTTCATCGACATCGAACGTCAGAAGGGTCACTTCCCCCGCGCCGTCTGGAACCACCCCGATGGCACGCAACGCGACATCACCGTCTGGTGCGGCAACGACTATCTGGGCATGGGTCAGAACCCCGTGGTGCTGGAGGCGATGCATGAGGCGCTGGAAGCCACGGGCGCAGGTTCGGGCGGCACCCGCAACATCTCGGGCACCACGATCTATCACAAGCGGCTGGAGGCCGAGATCGCCGATCTGCACGGCAAGGACGCCGCGCTGGTCTTTTCCTCTGCCTATATCGCCAATGACGCCACGCTTTCGACGCTGCGGGTGATCTTTCCCGGGCTGATCATCTATTCCGACGCGCTGAACCATGCCTCGATGATCGAAGGCGTCCGTCGCGGTGGCGGCGAGAAGCGCATTTTCCGCCATAACGATGTGGCCCATCTGCGCGCGCTGCTGGAGGCCGACGATCCTGCCGCGCCGAAGCTGATCGCCTTTGAATCGGTCTATTCGATGGACGGCGATTTCGGCCCGATCCGTGAGATCTGCGACCTTGCGGAAGAGTTCGGCGCGCTGACCTATCTGGACGAAGTGCATGCCGTGGGCATGTATGGCGCGCGCGGCGCAGGGGTCGCGGAACGCGACCGGCAGATGCACCGGGTGGACATCATCAACGCCACTCTGGGCAAGGCTTTCGGGGTTTTCGGCGGCTATATTGCTGCATCTGCGAAGATGGTGGATGCCGTCCGCAGCTATGCGCCGGGCTTCATTTTCACCACCTCCATCCCCCCGGTCGTGGCCGCCGGGGCCGCCGCCTCGATCAAATTTCTGAAAGGGCCGGAGGGGCGCGCCTTGCGCGAAACGCATCAGGCGCAGGCCGCCGCGCTGAAGCTGCGGCTGCGTGGGCTGGGCCTGCCTATCATCGACCACGGCTCACATATTGTGCCCGTGCATGTGGGCGACCCCATCCATTGCAAGATGCTGTCCGACATGCTGCTGGAAGATTTCGGCATCTACGTCCAGCCGATCAACTATCCGACCGTGCCGCGCGGGACCGAGCGGCTGCGCTTTACCCCTTCGCCCGTGCACGGATCACCGGAAATTGACCAGCTCGTGCGCGCCATGGACAGCCTTTGGCGGCATTGTGCGCTGAATCGCGCCGAAGCCTCGGCCTGACCGATCCTGCATGTGCAAAAGCGCTTGCCCTATGCTAGCGTTATCGCAATACGAAGGCATGTGAGTCGCCGGAAGAAGTGACTCGCAAAGCAGGCGCCAAGGGGACAGGTTCGCATGATCGGCTGGAGGTCAAAACCTCAGGCACCGGACGAGGAGAAGCCGCGCGGCTTCGACGACTTCGATCTTCGCCTCGGGGATCTGATGCGCGGCGAACGCGCCACCCTGGGCAAATCGCTCTTGGATGTTCAGCGTGAACTGAAGATCAAGGCCACCTATATCGCCGCCATCGAAAATGCCGATATTTCGGCTTTTGAGACCCCCGGTTTCGTGGCGGGCTATGTGCGGTCCTATGCGCGCTATCTGGGCATGGACCCGGATGAGGCGTTCCGCCGCTTCTGCCTTGAGGCGAATTTCACCCCGGCGCATGGCATGTCCTCGGCGGCCGCGCCGCAGCGTGTGGCCAAGGCCCGCCCACATCCCGAATTCGCCGATCCGCTGGCCAATCCCAATGTGGCCTTCGTGCCCAAGGGGGAAAGCTGGCTGTCCCGCGTCGAACCCGGCGCGGTCGGTTCCCTCTCGGTGCTGGTCGCGCTGATCGGTGCCATCGGCTATGGCGGCTGGTCCATCCTGCAGGAGGTGCAGCGCGTGCAGCTGGCCCCGGTGGATGAGGCGCCCGCCGTCGTGGTCCAGATCGACCCGCTGCAGCCGGACCTGCCCGCGGCGAAGCCGGCCACCGAAACCGCCGAATCGACCACGACCGAGCCCGATCTGATGGACCGGCTCTATCAGCCGCAGGCACTGGACGTGCCGGTGATGGTGTCGCGCAACGGCCCGATCGGCACGATCGACCCGCGCGCCGGCGGTGCCGTCCCGCAACCCGGTGCCACCGGGATCGAGGCTGCCGTGGCCGAAGCCGTGTCCGCCGAAGACGAAACCATTCAGGTCACCGCCGCGGCCCAGCCCGGCGTGCAGGTTCTGGCTGTGCGCCCGGCCTGGGTCCGCATCTCCTCGGCCGATGGGACGGTGCTGTTCGAAAAGATCCTCGACGCCTGCCAGACCTATGCCGTGCCTGCGCTGGAAGAGGCCGCAAAGATCCGCACCGGTAATTCCGGTGGCGTCTATTTCGTGGTGAACGGCCAGACCTATGGCCCGGCCGCCCCCGGCACCAATGTGGCCAAGAATATCGAGCTTTCGCCCGAAGCGATCACCGCGAAATATGCGGTGGCCGATCTGGAGAAAGACCGTGATCTGGCGCGCATCTTCACCGCCGATGCCTCTGGCGCGGCGCCGGTCGATCTGGCGGCCAGCTGCCCGCCCGCGAACTGACCGCCATAAGCTGAACCCGCCGTCTTGTGACCGGGCCGCGGTTGCCGCCCGGCCCGCGGGCCGCTAAACATCGGGCCAGTGTCTGCGGAGTGCCGAGATGAGCCTGAACCCGATCCGCCCCTGGCGCAATATCGAGCGCCGGAAATCCCGCCAGATCATGGTGGGCAACGTGCCGGTCGGGGGCGACGCGCCGATCTCGGTCCAGACCATGACCAACACCATCACCTCGGATGTGAAGGGGACGCTGGATCAGGTGATCCGCTCGGCCAATGCCGGGGCCGATATCGTCCGCATCTCCACCCCCGATGTGGAAAGCACCGCAGCACTGCGCGATATCGTGCGCGAAAGCCCGGTGCCCATCGTGGCCGACATCCATTTCCACTACAAACGCGCCATCGAAGCGGCCGAGGCGGGCGCCGCCTGTCTGCGGATCAACCCCGGCAACATCGGCGACGCAAAGCGCGTGGCCGAGGTGGTGCGCGCCGCCCGCGACCATGGCTGTTCCATTCGCATCGGCGTGAATGCCGGTTCGCTGGAGCGGCACCTTCTGGAGAAATATGGCGAGCCCTGCCCGGATGCGATGGTGGAATCCGGGCTGGATCATATCAAGATCCTGCAAGACCACGATTTCCACGAATTCAAGATCAGCGTGAAGGCGTCCGACGTCTTCCTCGCCGCCGCCGCCTACCAGCAGCTGGCCGCCGCCACCGATGCGCCGATCCATCTGGGCATCACCGAGGCGGGCGGTCTCGTCTCCGGCACGGTGAAATCCGCCATCGGTCTCGGCTCGCTCCTGTGGTTCGGCATCGGCGATACGATCCGCGTCTCCCTGTCCGCCGATCCGGTGGAAGAGGTGAAGGTCGGCTATGAGATCCTGAAATCCCTTGGCCTGCGCACTCGCGGCGTGCAGATCATCTCTTGCCCCAGCTGCGCGCGGCAGGGCTTCGACGTGATCAAAACCGTCGAGAAGCTGGAACAGCGGCTGGAACATATCAAGACCCCGATGAGCCTGTCGATCATCGGCTGCGTGGTCAACGGCCCGGGTGAGGCGCTGATGACCGACATCGGCTTTACCGGCGGCGGGGCCGGCAGCGGCATGGTCTATATGGCGGGCAAGCAGAGCCACAAGATGTCGAACGAGCAGATGATCGACCATATCGTCGAACTGGTTGAGGCGCGCGCCGCCGAACTGGCCGCGGCCGAGAAAGCGGCCGAATAGCTCCTTTCGGCCACGCCCCATTCATCTGTTCATAAATATCCTGCGGGGAGGTCCGGAGGGGTGCAAAACCCCTCCGGGCGCGTTGCAGGACGCGCGGCCTCAGCCCCGCATCCGCCCGCCATCATCCCAGATCGGCGCCAGATGCACCCGGGCGGGGCGGCGCTGGCCCAGGATTTCCACCTCCAGCGCCAGCCCGTCCTCGACCCGGTCCGCGGGGATGAAGCCCTGCGCCACCGACAGGCCGGTCCAGTGGCTGAACCCGCCGCTGGTGCACCAGCCGACCACCGCGCCGTCCAGCCAGATGGGCTCCCACGCCACGACATCGGCGTCCTCGGCCTCGACCACGATCGGCACCAGCCGCCTCTTCGCGCCTTCGGATTTTTCCTTCAGCGCCGCAGCCTTGCCGATCCACTCCGCGGACTTGTCCCAGGAAATGAAGCGGTCCAGCCCGGTTTCCATGGGCGTATAATCGGGACTGAACTCACGCCCCCAGCTGCCGAACCACTTGTCCAGCCGCAGGCTCATCATCGCGCGCATGCCGAAGGGACGGATGCCGAACTCCTGCCCGGCGGTCCAGAGCACCTCCCACAGGTGGCGCACCGACATGTGGTCGCAGAAGATTTCATAGCCCAGATCGGCGGTATAGCTCACCCGCTGCACAAGGCAGTTCGCCATGCCCACGGTGATCTTCTTCGCATCCATGAAGCGGAACGCCCCGGCCGAGACATCGGCCCGCGTCACCCGCGCCAGAAGATCGCGCGCCTTCGGCCCGGCAATGGTAAAGCCCGAGCGCGAATCCGAGATATTCTCGACCGTCACGCCCGGCACCGCATTCTGTTCGAACCAGCGCATGTGCCAGCCCTGCGCGCCATAGCTGGCGGTCAGCTGGAATTCGCTTTCGCTCAGGCAGGTCACGGTGAAATCGCCGATGATCTTGCCCGAATGCGCCAGCATCGGCGTCAGCGAGATCCGTCCCGGTTTCGGAATCCGGCCGGCCATGATCCGGTCCAGCCAGGCCCGTGCGCCGGGGCCCTTCACCAGATATTTGCCGAAGTTCTGCAGCTCGTTGATGCCCACGCCTTCGCGCACGGCGCGCACTTCCGCGGCCGTCGCCTCCCAGGCGTTCGACCGTTTGAAGGTTGGCTCCTCATAGCGCGGCTCGCCCGGCAGGGCGAAATAGTTCGGCACTTCCAGCCCGTATTGCTGGCCCCAGACGGCATTCATGCCATCGAACACCTCATACATCGGCGTGGTGCGGAAGGGGCGGGCGGCGGGCCGCTCCTCATTCGGATAGGAGACGTTGAACCGCATCTGATAGTTTTCGATGACCTTGGGCACGGTATAGCCGGGGCTGGTCCAGGTGCCGAAGCGGCTGACGTCAAAGCCGCGCGGGTCACGCTCCACCTCGCCATGGATCATCCATTGCGCCAGCGCCAGACCCATGCCGCCGCCCTGAGAGAAGCCGGCCATCACGGCGCAGGCGCTCCAGTAGTTGCGCAGGCCGGGGACGGGGCCGATCAGCGGGTTTCCGTCGGGCGCGAAGGTAAAGGGACCGTGGATCACCCGCTTGACGCCGGACCGGCCCAGCACCGGGAAGCGGCGATAGGCGAAATTCACCGAGTCTTCGATCTTGTCGAAATTCTCGTTCAGCAGTTCATGTCCGAACTGCCAGGGCGTGCCGTCCACCGCCCAGGGTTCGCAGGGTTTTTCGTAGAACCCGATGCAGAAGCCGCGGCCTTCCTGCCGCAGATAGCTTTCGCCGCCGGGGTCCATCACATGCGGGAACTCGCGCCCCTGCGCGAGAATATCCATGATTTCCGGCACATCGTCGGTCACCAGATATTGGTGTGCCATCGGCAAGAGCGGCAGATAGACCCCTGCCATCGCCCCCACCTCGCGCGCCCAAAGGCCGCCCGCATTGACCAGATGCTCGCAATGGACGGTGCCCTTTTCTGTGACCACCTCCCAGCCCTCGGCCGTTGGATTGGTCTCCAGCACACGGTTGTGCAGCACGATCTCGGCCCCCGCCATCCGCGCGGCCTTGGCATAGGCATGGGTGGTGCCCGAAGGGTCAAGGTGGCCGTCCAGCGGATCGTACAGCCCGCCGATGATGCCGTCGAGGTTCACCAGACCCTCGGTCAGCTTGAAGATTTCTTCCGGTCCGAGGATTTCGGTGTCCAGCCCCATATAGCGGTGTTTCGCGCGTTCGGCCTTCAGCTGCTCAAACCGCGCCATATTGTCGGCCAAGGTCACGCCGCCCACATGGTGCAGCCCGCAGCTCAGCCCGGTGATCGCCTCCAGCTCTTTATACAGCCGGATGGTATAGCCCTGCAGAGCCGCCATATTGGTGTCGCCGTTCAGCGTGTGAAACCCGCCCGCCGCATGCCAGGTGGAGCCGGAGGTCAGTTCCGACCGCTCGATCAGCATGACATCGGACCAGCCCAGCTTGGTCAGGTGATAGAGTACCGAACAGCCGACGACCCCGCCGCCGATCACCACCACACGCGCATGCGTCTTCATCGCCGATCACCCTTTGCCGCTTTCCGGCAGAGTGGCGGTGCTGGGAACGGGCATCATGTGCTGGAACGACAAGTAATGTCGTAAATGACCTTCGCCCATTCATCTTGGAGCAAATATCCCACGGGGGTGCGGGGGTGTGAAACCCCCGCCCCGGCCGCGGCAGGGCGTCTACTTTTCCGGGATCAGCCCGCGCGGCGCAAAGCGCAGCACCAGAAGCAGCACGGCGCCCAGGGTCAGCACCCGCATATGCGACGCCATCTCGCTCAGCTGCGTCTTCAGCGGTCCGGGCGGCAGGCCGGCGGTCAGCCAGTCCATCAGCTGCGGCCCCAGGAATTCCACCGCCAGATAGAGCCAGCCGATCAAGAGTCCGCCCAGCACCGCGCCCCAGTTGTTGCCGGACCCGCCGACGATCACCATCACCCAGATCAGGAATGTATAGCGCAGAGGCGTATAGCTGGTGGGCGAGATCTGCCCGTCCATCGAGGCCATCATCGCCCCGGCCAGCCCCACCACGGCCGAGCCGATGATGAAGATCTGGAGATGGCGGAACTTCACATCCTTGCCCATGGCCTCGGCCGCGGTCTCATTGTCGCGGATCGCCCGGACCATCCGGCCCCAGGGGCTGTTCAGCGCGCGTTCGCTCAGCCAGATCAGCGCCAGCAGCACCGCCCCGAACATGGCCGCGTAGATCAGCTTGACCAGAATGGCCGAGGTTGACACCGGATCCCAGCCCATGGCCGCCATCGGCTCCAGAAAGGCCGGATTGGTCTGCAGGGCCACCTCCTGCGGCACGGGCCAGGGGCGGGGCAAGCCGGTCAGGTTCTTCACCCCGCGGTCCAGCCAGTCCTCATTCCGCATCACCAGAACGATGATCTCGGCGATGCCCAGCGTGGCGATGGCCAGATAATCCTCACGCAGGCCAAGGGCGATCTTGCCGATCAGCCAGGCCGCCAGACCCGCCAGAACCGCGCCCACCGGCCAGGCGAACAGGGAATTCAGCCCCAGCCCGCCGATATGGCCCGCCTGCGCGGGGTTGTTCGCCTCGACCGCGCTGACCGCCGGGTCAAGGATGCCGCGGTACAGGAAGAACCCGCCCAGCAGCACGGCCACGATCAGGCCCGCGCGCAGCCGGCCCGGCGCCATCCGCCCGCGGATCGCGGCGGCCAGCGCCAGCAGCGCCACGCCAAAGGCCAGGGCTGCAAAGATGCGCGGCGTTCCCGCGGCCCATGCGCCCGCCACCGGCTGGCCCGCGACCAGCACCACGGCAAGGCTGCCAAGCGCGACCGAGCCGACGATCCCGGTGGAAAACAGCCCGGCATAGCCCCATTGGATGTTCACCCCGATCGCCATGATCGCCGACAGCAGCGACAGGTTCAGGATGACCAGCGCAAGGTTCCAGCTCTGCATCGCGCCGGTCAGCAGGAACAAGAGGGCGACACCGGTGAACAGCATCAGGTTGCGGCGGGTCGTGGTCATCGTGCAGCCCCTCCGAACAGGCCATTGGGTTTCACCAGAAGGACGATGATCAGGATGGCGAAGCTGACCGCCACTTTGTAATCGGTGGACAACGCCTGATAGAGCCCGTCGCCCAGCCAGTCCGCCGGGACCAGATAGCTGAGGAATTTCTTCCAGGCATTGGTCAGCAACAGCTCGGAAAAGGCGATGAGATAGCCGCCCGCAATCGCCCCGAGAGGAGAGCCGAGGCCCCCCACGATGGCCGAGGCGAAGACCGGCATCATCAGCCCGAAATAGATGAAGGGCCGGAAGCTCTTGTCCAGTCCGTATAGTGTGCCGGCCACACAGGCCAAGGTGCCCGCGATGATCCATGTGATCATCACCACCCGGTCGGGGCTGATCCCGGACAAAAGCGCCAGATCCTCATTATCGGCATAGGCCCGCATCGATTTGCCCGCCCGCGTGCGGGTCAGGAACCAGAACAGCAGCACGACGCAGATCACCGCCACCACGACCGACACGATCTGGGTGGTCTTGATCGCCAAGGGTTCGGCCAGCCCGGTCATCGCCTTGAAATCCTGCGGCGACAGCGCCATCCGCGCCCCATCGGCAAAGTTCTGTTCGGCGGTGCCGATGATCATGCGGACAAGGCCGTTCATCACGAACATCACGCCGACCGAGACGATCACAAGGATGATCGGCTTGGCCTTCGCACGGCGGTAAAAGCGGTAGACCACACGGTCCGTCCCAAGAACGAAGCCGATGGTCGCCAGAATGCCGAGGGGCAGTGCCAGCAGCGCCGTGGGCAGCACGCCCGCGCTGACGCCCATCGACTTGAACCACCATGTGAAAAGGATGGTCACCATGGTGCCAAAGGCCATGGTGTCGCCATGGGCAAAGTTGGAAAACCGCAGCACACCGTAGATCAGCGTCACCCCAAGCGCGCCAAGCGCCAGCTGGCTGCCATAGGTCAGGCCGGGCACGATGACGTAATTCGTCAGCGCCACAAGGGCATTCAGAACATCCATCAGCCGGCCTCCGCCGTACAGGTGGCCAGGGTCACCAGACCGAAGACCTCATCCCCCGACATCTCATGCGAGGAGGCGATCACGCTGCCATCCCCGCGCAGGGTGAAAAGGCCGATGCCCTGTCCCGGCTGTTCGGCCAGAAAAGTGCGGCCAAGCGCGCTTTCACTGATCAATGTCATCTGCAGGCTCAGGCTGCCGTCGCCGAAAGTGGCGGTCTGCCCGTCCTCGGCAATGCGCAGCCGCAGCGGCGCCTCGCCTTCCGGGTCAATGTCGCTGCAGCCGTCGCCCGCGCGGCATTGCTCATGGGCGGTGCAGGACCAGTCCGCGGCGCGCGCGGGCAGGGCGGCCGTGAGGGCCAGAAGAAGAATGGCGGCGCGCATGGCTCAGCCCCCCAGAAAGCTTTTGCGGACTTCCGGGTCGGCCAGCAGCGCGGCCCCGGTGTCGGTGTAGCGGTTCGATCCCTGCACAAGGACAAAGCCCTTGTGGGCGATGGCCAGCGCCTGCCGGGCGTTCTGTTCCACCATCAGGATGGAGATGCCGGTGCGGGCGATCTCGATGATGCGGTCGAAAAGTTCGTCCATCACGATGGGGCTGACCCCCGCCGTGGGTTCGTCCAGCATCAGGACCTGCGGTTGCGTCATCAGCGCGCGGCCCACGGCCACCTGCTGGCGCTGCCCGCCTGACAGCTCTCCCGCGGGCTGGCGGCGCTTGTCCTTCAGGATGGGGAACAGGGTGAAGACCTGATCCATCGTGTCGCGGATATGGGCGTCGTTGCGGATGAAGGCGCCCATCTCAAGGTTTTCCTCCACCGTCATGGAGGCAAAGATGTTCTGGGTCTGCGGGACAAAGCCCATACCCTTGCGCACCCGGGCCTGCGGGCTCAGCGCGCTGATATCCTCGCCCGCCAGCCGCACCTGCCCCTGCCGCAGCCGCAACATGCCGAAGACGGCCTTCATCGCAGTGGATTTCCCGGCGCCGTTCGGGCCGACGATCACCGCGATTTCACCCTTTTCGACCGAGAGGGTGCAGGAATGCAGGATATCCGCGGCGCCATAGCCGCCGGTCATGTTTTCGCCGATCAGGAAGGGTTCAGCCATGGGCCTTTTCCTCCGCCAGCTTGTTCTTCAGACCGCGGCCCAGATAGGCCTCGATCACGCGCTCGTCGTTCTTGACCTCGGTCACGGTGCCTTCGGCCAGAACCTTGCCCTCGGCCATGACGATCACTGGGTCGCAGAAGCGGCCGATGAAATCCATGTCGTGTTCGATCACGCAGAAGGTATAGCCGCGTTCGCGGTTCAGCCGGACGATCGCCTCGCCGATGGTGTTCAGCAATGTGCGGTTCACCCCGGCGCCGACCTCGTCCAGAAAGACGATCTTCGCATCCACCATCATGGTGCGGCCCAGTTCCACCAGCTTCTTCTGCCCGCCGGAGATGTCCGAGGCGCGGTTGTCCGCGATATGGCTGATGGTCAGGAAGTCCAGCACCTCATCCGCGCGGTCGCGCAGCCGCTTTTCATCCGCCGCCAGCCCGCCGCGGCGGAAGAGGGCATTCCACAGGCTTTCACCCGCCTGCGCGCCCGGCACCATCATCAGGTTTTCCCGCACCGTCATCGAGCCGAATTCATGGGCGATCTGAAAGGTGCGCAACAGGCCCTTGTGGAACAGGTCATGCGGCGGCAGGCCGGTGATCTCTTCCTCTCCCATGAAAACGCGGCCGCTGGTCGGCGGCAGCCGCCCGGCGATCACATTGAAAAGCGTGGATTTCCCGGCGCCGTTCGGGCCGATCAGCCCGGTGATGGTGCCTTTGCGGATTTCCAGCGATGCGCCATCGACAGCCCGGAAACCGCCGAAATGCCGGTGAAGGTTCTCGACCCGGATCATTCGTCCCCCTGAGACCGCCTCGGTTGACCCGGGGTTTCTCCCCGGGCGGGCGGCTTTCGTTTGTCTGGGTCCGGCCCGGGGCAAAGGCCCCGGATCGGACGGCATCCCGAAGCCGGGATCAGTGATACTTGACGGTTTCGTACTTGCCGTCGGTCACGGTGAATTCGCGGTAGCGGCCCGCGGATTCGCCCGGCCCGATCAACTCGACCCCGGTGGCACCCTGATAGTCGATGTCGACGCCCTGCGAGATCAACTCCAGCGCCTTGCCCAGCTCGCCGGGGTTGATCTTTTCGCCCGGGGCATTGGCCACATCCATGACCTTGTTCTTGTAGACGTTCGGATCGGTCGAATTCGCCGCCTGCATGGCCAGCATGATCAGCGCGGCGGCATCATAGGATTCCGACGAATAGGCGGTGGTCGAATCGAAGGGCGTCGCGGCAGCGGCAGCGATGTCCTTCAGGATGGTGTTGCCATCGCTGTCAGACCCCGCGATCTGCCCGAACGAGCCGTCCAGCCCCGGGCCGATGGCCGCGGGCAGGCTGTCGCCCACCATGCCGCCGGGCAGACCGAAGACCGAGAAGGCGCCGGTGTCGAGCGAGGCCTGGATGATGCCCTTGCCGCCCTGATCCAGATAGCCGGCCACGACCAGAACCTCGCCGCCCGCGGCGGCCAGCGCGGCCACTTCGGCGGAATAGTCGGCCTTGCCGTCGTCATGGCTGGCGTTGATGGTCACGGTGCCGCCAAGCGCCTCGAACGACTTGGCAATGGCTTCGGACTGACCCTTGCCGTAGTCCGAGTTCGAATAGGAGATCGCGATCGACTTGATCCCGCGTTCCACCAGGATATTCGCCATGACTTCGCCTTCGCGCGCGTCCGACGGCGCGGTGCGGAAAAACAGGCCGTTGTCCGGGTCATCGGTCAGCGCGGGCGAGGTGGCCGAGGGCGAGATCATCACGATGCCGTTCGGCATGGCGACATTGGTCAGCGCGGCACGGGTCACGCCCGAGCAGTCGCCCCCGATGATGCCCTTGACGCCATCGGCGGTGACCAGACGTTCGGCCGCGGCGGTTGCGGCGGCAGCATCCACGCAGGTGGTGTCGGCGCGCACGCCGGTGAAGGTCCAGCCATTGGCGGCCTTGCCCGAGGCGTTCACCTCGGCAATGGCCAGTTCGGCCGCGGCGGCCATGTTCGGCGCCAGCGATTCAATCGGGCCGGTGAAACCGACGAAGATCCCCAGTTTGACCTCTTCGGCCGAAGCCGCGCCCGAGACCAGCGCGCAGGCCGCAGAAGCCAGCAGCAGTTTTTTCATTTGTCGTCTCCCATGTTGGATCGAAATCCTGACGGAAGCCTAGCGACGGGTTTGCGAAAAGAAAAGGCGGCAGAGCGCGCTTCACGCGCGATCACCTTGGCGCGAGGGCGGGGGTCTTTGCTGGATCTGGCGGGTTGGGTCCGGGAAATCCCTGAACGGAGAGACCATGCCCCGCCTGACCCGCCGCCTGCCGCCCCGTCTTGCCTTTGCCGCCGTGCTTTGCCTTGCCGCCCCTTCCGTTGCGTCAACCGTCGAGACCTCGGCCGGGCCGATGGAGATAACGCCCGTCGTGGAGGGGCTGAAGGAAGCCTGGGGCGTGGCGGCGCTGCCCGATGGCGCGATTCTGCTGACCGAGCGGCAGGGCCGTCTTCTTCTGGCGCGCGACGGCGCAGCCGTGCCGGTCGAAGGGGTTCCCGCGGTGGCGGTCGCGGGGCAGGGCGGGCTTCTGGATGTGATGGTGCCCGCAGATTTCGCGCAGACCCGCCGCATCTGGCTCAGCTTCTCGGCCGAGGCCGAAGGTGGCCTTGCCACCGCCGCGGGCTTTGGCACGCTGAAAGAAGACGGCACCGCGCTGGAGGGGTTCCGCACCGTCTTCACCGGCACCCCGGCTGCGGGCGGGCGGCATTTTGGCGCGCGTCTGGTCGAGGCGCCGGACGGCAGCATTTTCCTGACCACCGGCGACCGCGGCACCGGCCCGGACGGGATGGAGGCGCAGGATCCCGGTGTCACCCATGGCAAGGTGATCCGGCTGACGGCCGATGGCACGCCCGCCTCCGGGGGTGATCTGCCGCCCGGCATCTACTCCACCGGCCACCGCAATATTCAGGGGGCCGCGCTTCGACCGGATGGCAGCCTTCTGGTGGTGGAGCATGGCGCGAAAGGCGGTGACGAAGTCAACCTGGTGGAACAGGGCCGCAACTATGGCTGGCCGGTCATCAGCTACGGCGTGAATTACAACGGCGCCAGCATCGGTGAAGGCACGGCGCGCGACGGCATGGAACAGCCGCAGCATTACTGGGACCCGTCCATCGCGCCCTCTGGCCTGATGGTCTATTCCGGCGCGCTGGTCCCGGACTGGGAGGGGGATGTGTTCACCGGCTCGCTCAACTCCGACTTCCTGTCGCGGCTGGACCCGGATACCGGGGCCGACACCGGCTGGGCCGAAGAGCGCATCGCCGCGCCCGAAACCGGCCGCGTCCGCGACGTGACCGAGGCGCCGGATGGCGCGATCTGGTTCCTGTCGGTGACGGAAGGTGCGCTTTACCGCCTTGCCCCGCAGTAACGGCCTTGCACCCGGGGCCGGGCCGCCGGATCATCGCTCCGCAAGGGGGGACAGAGGATGATCCGGCAGGCAGGACCAGAGGATGAGGCGGCCATCCGCAACTGCGCGGACTTGGCCTATGCGCGCTACGTGCCGTTGATCGGGCGCAAACCGGCGCCGATGCTGGCCGATTATGCCGCGCAGATCGCCGCAGGTGTGGTGCATCTTGCCGAGGATGCGGCGGGCGCTTTTCAGGGCTTCATCGTTTTTTATCCCGAAGACGGTGCGATGCTTCTGGAGAATGTCGCCGTCCTGCCCAAGGCCGCGGGACAGGGCGTGGGCCGGGCGCTGATGGCGTTCTGCGAAGACTGCGCGCGGCAGCAGGGGCTGCCGGCCATCCGCCTGTATACCAATGCGAAAATGACCGAAAACCTGTCGATCTATCCCCGGCTGGGCTATGTCCAGACCGGGCGGCGGCAGGAAGACGGGTTCGACCGGGTGTTCTTCGAAAAGCCTCTATAAGGGTCAGATCGACAGCCGCGCCGCCACCGCGCCCGGCAGGCTGCCCTGCGTTCCCCGCTCGCGATAGGGCGTCGTCGAATAATGCGCGCGGTAGCATTTCGAGAAATGCGAGGGCGAGGCGAAGCCGCAGGCCAAAGCCACGTTGATCACGCTCATATCCGTCTGCATCAACAGGTTGCGCGCCTTCTGCAGCCGCAGCTCCATGTAATAGCGTTTCGGGCTGCGGTTCAGATAGCGGCGGAACAGCCGTTCCAGCTGACGGGTGGACATGCCCACCCGCTCGGCCAGATCGGCGGGCGACATCGGGTCTTCGATATTGCCTTCCATCGTCTGGATGACCTGGGACAGCTTCGGGTGCCGCACGCCGATGCGCGTCGGGATCGACAGCCTTTGCGTGTCCTGATCGGTGCGGATCGAATTGTAGATCAGTTGATCGGCCACGGTATTGGCCAGATCCTCGCCATGGTCGGCCGCGATCACCTTCAGCATCAGGTCCAGCGAGGCGGTGCCCCCGGCGGTGCTCCAGCGATTGCCGTCCATCACGAAGACGGATTTCGTCAGCCGGACCTCTTCGAATTCCTCAAGGAACCCGTCCTGATTTTCCCAGTGGATCGTGGCGCGCTTGCCGTCCAGCAGCCCGGCCTTGGCCAGGGCATGCGCCCCGGTACACAGCCCCCCCACGGTGACGCCGCGCCGCGCCTCGCGCCGCAGCCAGTTCAGGACGCCGCGCGTGGTGGCGCGCTGCACGTCGATTCCGCCGCAAACCAGCAGGATGTCATCGCGGTCGATCTCGTCCAGACCCAGATCCAGCCGAAAGGCGGTGCCGTTGGAACAGACCGCGGTTTCCCCGCCTTCGCCGACCAGTGCCCAGGTGTAAAGCGTCTTGCCCGCCACGCGGTTGGCGATCCGCAACGGCTCGATCGCGCTGGCAAAGGCCAGCATGGTGAAACGGTCCAGAAGAAGGAACACAAAGCGCCGCGGTCCGGTCACCGGAGCCGCCTGAATGGCCTTGCGCGTGGGGCTGGGCATGGTTGCGACCTGTTCATGTCGTATACCGTGCATCCAATCCGAAATCCGCGCCTGCTTCAAGGGGCGCCGAAGGGCCGTCGGGCGCCGGTCACGGTGAAGTTGCAGCGTTTCACATCTGCCCGGAAATCCGCCAAACGCCTTTGCATCGGGGGCGGAACGAGGCTATAGGCGGTCTGTTACCGCAAACCCTGATTGGAGGGGGTCATGACCAAGGGCTGGAAAAAGACGGACTGGCGCGCTCTGCCGCGGATCCAGATGCCGGATTATCCCGATGCTGCCGCACTGCATGCCGTCGAGGCACAGCTTGCAAAGTATCCGCCCCTCGTCTTTGCGGGCGAGGCGCGGCGTCTGAAAAAAGCACTGGCTCAGGCAGGCGAAGGCAAGGCCTTCCTGCTGCAGGGCGGCGACTGCGCCGAAAGCTTTGCCGAATTCAGCGCGGACAATATCCGCGACACGTTCCGCGTCATGCTGCAGATGGCCGTGGTGCTGACCTATGGCGCCAAGGTGCCGGTGATCAAGGTGGGCCGCATGGCCGGCCAGTTCGCCAAGCCGCGCTCCGCCCCGACCGAGATGGTCAATGGCGTCGAACTGGCCAGCTACAAGGGCGACATCATCAACGGCTTTGACGCCACCGTCGAAGCGCGCACCCCCGATCCGGCGCGGATGCTGCAGGCCTATACCCAGGCTGCGGCCAGCCTGAACCTGCTGCGCGCCTTTTCCACGGGTGGTTTCGCGGATATCCACCGCGTGCACAGCTGGACCCTTGGCTTTGCCGATCAGGACAAGGCGGAACGCTACCGCGAGCTGTCGAACCGCATCTCGGACGCGCTGGACTTCATGAACGCGGCCGGGGTGGACAGCGACAGTGCGCCGTCGCTCTCGACGGTGGATTTCTACACCAGCCACGAGGCGCTGCTTCTGGAATATGAAGAGGCGCTCTGCCGGATCGACTCGATCACCGGCCAACCGGTGGCGGGTTCGGGCCATATGATCTGGATCGGCGACCGCACCCGTCAGCCGGACGGCGCGCATGTCGAATTCTGCCGCGGCGTGCTGAACCCGATCGGCCTGAAATGCGGCCCCTCGACCACGGCCGAGGATCTGAAGGTGCTGATGGCCAAGCTGAACCCGGAGAATGAGCCGGGCCGGCTGACGCTGATCGCGCGCTTTGGGGCGGGCAAGGTGGGCGACCATCTGCCCCGGCTGATCAAGACCGTTCAGGATGAAGGCGCCAGCGTCGTCTGGTCCTGCGACCCGATGCACGGCAACACGATCAAATCCTCGACCGGTTACAAGACCCGGCCGTTCGAGTCGGTGCTGCGCGAAGTGCGCGAGTTCTTCCAGATCCACAATGCCGAGGGCACCGTCCCCGGCGGCGTGCATTTCGAGATGACCGGCAAGGATGTGACGGAATGCACCGGGGGCCTGCGCGCCGTGACCGATGAGGATCTGTCCGACCGCTATCACACCGCCTGCGACCCGCGGCTGAACGCGTCGCAATCGCTGGAACTGGCCTTCCTTGTGGCCGAAGAGCTGACCCGCCAGCGGGAGGCCGCGCGCCGCATCGCGCTCTGACAGCGCGGGCACAGGAAACAGGGGCCGCGGGGATGACCCGCGGCCTTTTGCATTCAGGCGGAATGCACCAGCCGAAGATGGGATGGCGCCGCGGGCCGTGGCAGTTCTGCGAGGATCGGCCGGGGGGCTGCCACGGGTGAAGCCAAAGGCTCCGTCCGGATGGCCGCGACGGCAAAGCGGCGGGGGGCGCGGCCGGTGTCTCCGGTCAGGTCCAGACAGCCCAGCACAAGGCCCGGATCGCCGTTGGCCCGCAGCATGGGCAGCATCAGCAACTGTCCGGTCAGGGCCGGCCGGCCGATGCCACGCTCCGCTTCCAGCGTCAGGGTGGCAATGGCGGGCCCGGCCAGCACGGCACGGATTGCGGTGGCCAGCGGCGCCCGGCCCTCGGGCAGCATCAGCATCGACAGCGGCATCCCTGCCATATCCATCCCCGCCACGCCGTTCACAAAGGCGCCACTGATCCGCAGGCGCAGCACCTCCGGCGAGAGCGATTCGGCCAGAAACACCGCATGCAATGCCCGGGAAATCCCGCGCGGGTCCAGCCTGGTCCGGGCGGGCAACCCGCCCTCTGCCGCATCGCGCAACCCCTGCCAGTAGCCGCGCAGCAGCTGCGCATGGGGATGGGGAACCGGCGCGTCGCCGGAACCGCAATGTCGCATCGTCTCCTCCATCGTTCTGGCAGCGCAGCAGGCGTCGCGCGGTTGCCGCGCGGGAACGGCTCTGCTAGGCCAAGGCAGGTATACCGCCGGGCATCCGGCGGGGCTTCGGCAAAGGCGGGGCGTCGGGAATGGACAGGCCCGGAGGCCTGATCCCCTTTTAGCCGGAATCGTTCAGATTCGGCCGAAAATCTCGACAAATGGTAAACATCTCCGCCCGGGCGGAGCGCGGGGTGCGACAGATGACGGTTTCGATGACGGGCTTTGCCGCGGGACGCGGCGCAGGGGCGGGGCATGGCTGGCTCTGGGACATCCGCTCGGTCAACGGCAAGGGGCTGGACCTGCGCCTCAGGGTGCCCGACTGGGTGGACGGGCTGGAGGTCGCCCTGCGCGCCGATCTGCAAAAGGCCATGGCGCGCGGCAATGTCAGCCTGTCACTGAAGGTGACGCGCGACGAAGGCGCGGCCCCGGCGGCGCGGCTGAACCGCGACATGCTGTCGGCCATGCTGACCGCCCTGGCCGAGGTGGAGGCCGCGGCGATGGCGGCGGGTGTGACCATGGCGCAACCCACGCCCGCCGATGTTCTGTCCATGCGTGGCGTGTTGGAGCAGGGCAGCGTGGATGAGGACACAGCCCCCCTGCGCGCCGCCATTCTGGCCGATTTGCCGGGCCTGCTGGCCGAATTCCACGCGATGCGCGCCGCCGAAGGCGCGGCCCTGCAGGCGGTTATTCTGGGCCAGATCGACAGCATTGCCGCGCTGGTCGCGGTGGCGAAAACCGCGGCCGAGGCCCGCCGCCCCCGTGCCGCCGCCGCTTTGCACGAGGCGCTGGCCCGGCTGCGCGGCCCGGCTGAGGGGATGGACGAGGCCCGCGTCGCGCAGGAGCTGGCGTTGCTGGCGGTGAAGCAGGACGTGGCCGAGGAGCTGGACCGGCTGGCCGCCCATATCGCCGCCGCCCGTGCCCTGATGGCCGATGCCGCGCCGGTGGGCCGCAAGCTGGATTTTCTGATGCAGGAATTCCTGCGCGAGGCGAACACGCTTCTGTCCAAGGCGCAGGATATCGAGCTGACCCGCATCGGGCTTGACCTGAAGACGGTGATTGATCAGATGCGCGAGCAAGTGCAGAACGTGGAATGACCATGACGCAACAGCCCCTGCGCCGCGGGCTTCTCCTGATCCTCTCCTCGCCTTCGGGTGCCGGGAAATCCACCATGGCGCGGCGCCTGATGGACTGGGACCCGACCCTGCGCTTCTCGGTCTCGGCCACCACACGCAGGCCGCGGCCGGGCGAGGCGCATGGCGTGCATTACTGGTTCCACGATCACGACAGTTTTCGTGGGCTGGTCGACACCGGCGGCATGCTGGAACATGCCGAGGTGTTCGGGAACCTCTATGGTTCGCCCCGCGCGCCTGTTGAAGAGGCGATGGCCGCCGGGCGCGACACCCTGTTCGATGTGGACTGGCAGGGCGGCCAGCAGATCCGCAATTCGGCCCTGGGCAAGGATGCGGTCTCGGTTTTCATTCTGCCGCCCTCCATTGCGGAATTGGACCGCCGCCTGCGTTCACGCGGGCAGGACAGCGAAGAGGTGATCGCGGGCCGCATGGCGAAATCCCGCGACGAGATCAGCCATTGGGCCGAATATGACTATGTGCTCGTGAACGACGAGGTGGAGGCGACCTTCGACCGCCTGCGCGCCATCGTCACCGCCGAACGGCTGAAGCGCGACCGCCAGCCCGGCCTGTCGGATTTCGTCCGCAGCCTGAACAGGGAGTTCGAGACAAGATGATCTATGCGCTGGACGGGATTGCGCCCGAGATTGACGCCGACGCCTGGGTGGCGCCGGGCGCCCATGTGATGGGGCGGGTGCGGCTGGCCGCGGGCAGCGGCATCTGGTTCGGCGCGGTGCTGCGCGGCGACAATGAATGGATCGAGGTGGGTGAGGCCACGAACATTCAGGAAAACAGTGTGTTGCACACCGATATAGGCTATCCGCTGACCATCGGTGCAAACTGCACCATCGGCCACAAGGCCATGCTGCACGGTTGCACCATTGGCGAGGGTTCTCTGATCGGCATGGGGGCCACCATCCTGAATGGCGCGAAGATCGGCCGCGGCTGCCTGATCGGCGCCAGCGCGCTGATCACCGAGGGCAAGGAAATTCCCGACGGCAGCCTTGTGATGGGCAGCCCGGGCAAGGTGGTGCGGCAGCTGGATGACGAAGCCCGGGCGCGGCTGCTGAAATCGGCCGAGGGCTATCGGGCCAATGCCGCGCGCTTCCGCGCCGGTCTGCGCGAGGTCTGAGCGATGGAGCGGGATGCCGCCGCCGAGGTGCTGGACGGCATCCCGCTGCCCGCCTTCATCGTCGATGCCGATGAACGGATCGCAGCCAAGAATGCCGCGGCCCGCGGGGTGCTGAGCGAACAGCCCATCGGCCGCAAGCTGGCGCTGGCCCTGCGCGCGCCGGACCTCTTGTCCGCCGTGGCCGAGGTTCTGGCCGAGGGTGGGCGGCGCGAGGTGCCGCTGAGGCTGACCGATGATGGCCAGTATCGGGTGGCGGTCAGCGCGCTGGAGGCCGCGGGCGGCCGCAGGGTGCTATGCGTGTTGCGCGACATCACCTCCGAAGCGCAGAGCGAGGCGATCCGCCGCGATTTCGTGGCCAATGTCAGCCATGAGCTGCGCACGCCTCTGACCGCGATGATGGGCTTCATCGAAACCCTGCGCGGCCCCGCGCGCGACGATGCCGCAGCGCGGGGCCGTTTCCTTGAGATCATGGACCGGGAGGCCGGGCGGATGAACCGGCTTGTGCGCGATCTGCTGCATCTCAGCCGGGTGGAATCGGAAGAGCGGGTCCGCCCGCGCGATCCGGTGGATCTGTCCGGCGTGCTGCGCGGGGCCGCCGCCACCGTCCGTCCTGCAGCGGAAGACAAGGAAAGCCGCATCGTGATTTCCGGCGCCGACGGGGCGATCTTTGTCCCGGGCGACGCCGATCAACTGATGCAAGTCTTCCTGAATCTTGTTGAAAATGCAGTGAAATATGGCGCGCGGGGGCAAGAAGTGCGGGTGAGTGTCAGCCGCGAGAATACCTCGCGCGGACCCTCGATCCGGGTCGATGTGGCAGATACCGGCGAAGGGATCGACCCGATCCACCTGCCGCGGCTGACCGAGCGTTTTTACCGGGTGGACACCCACCGCAGCCGGGCCGAGGGCGGCACCGGGCTGGGGTTGGCCATCGTCAAACATATCGTGAACCGCCACCGCGGCTGGCTGCGGATCGACAGCAAGCGCGGCGAAGGCTCTGTTTTCTCGGTTATTCTGCCGGAAACCTGACGGCCTACAGCCGTGACAGCCGGTCCGTCAGCAGCCGATAGAACCCGTCGCGGTCGACATTACCGATGAACAGCGCATTGGGTGCGCGCTCGGTCACCCGCCACCAGTCGGCCACGGTCATCCCAAGCGTCAGCTCCGACTTCGTTTCGATCTCCACATTGATGTGGCGGCCGGAGAACAGGCCGGGCTCCAGCAGATAGGCGATGACGCAGGGGTCGTGCAGCGGCGCGCCTTCGCTGCCGTATTTCGCGGTGTCAAACCTTTCGAAGAAATCGGTCCAGCTGGCCACCGCCTGACCGGTGCGGGTGCCAAGGCCGCGCATCTCCTCGACCCACGCGCGCGAGGTCAGCGCCTTATGCGTCACATCCAGCGGCATGACGACCAGCGGCACGCCGGATTTGAACACAATTTCCGCGGCTTCCGGGTCGACATAGATGTTGAACTCTGCCGCGGGGGTGATGTTGCCCACCTCGAAATAGGCGCCGCCCATCAGCACGATCTCGGCCACCTTTGGCACGATGTCGGGCGCGCGGCGGAAGGCTTCGGCGATATTGGTCAGCGGCCCCAGCGGGCAGAGCGTGACCGCGCCCGAGGGTTCGCGCCGCAAGGTGTCGATGATGAAATCCACCGCATGACCCGGCGCCAGCGGCAGTGCGGGATCGGGCAGGGCGATGCCGTCCAGCCCGGTCTTGCCATGAACATGTTCCGCGGTGACCAGCTCGCGCGTCAATGGCGCGTCGCAGCCGGCATAGACCGGCACGATGCGGCCCGAAAGCTCGACAATCTGGCGGGCGTTGTGCTGGGTCAGGGCCAGCGGCACATTGCCCGCGACGGCGGTGAGGCCCAGCACCTCCAGCTCATCCGGGCTGGATAGCGCCAGCAGGATGGCCACGGCATCGTCCTGTCCGGGGTCGGTGTCGATGATGATCTTGCGCGGATGGGTCATGCGGGCCTCCTGTTCCGGGCAGCAAACCGCAGGACTGCGCGCTTGTCCAGCCGGGTAAAACAAAAGGGCGGACCCAAGGTCCACCCCCTGTCTTACGTAATCAATGCCGCAGCTTAGCCGTCGAAGTTCACTTCTTCGATCAGCTTCAGCGCCGCCGGACGCAGGGCGGCAATCTCGGTCAGCGTCTTGCTGTCCGGTGTGAATTCGCCCCAGCTGGCCACCAGATCCGAACGCTTCACGCCCGGTTCCACCGGATATTCGTTGTTCGTCTCGGCATAGATCGCCTGCGCCTCGTCCGAGGCCAGCCATTCCATGAACTTCAGCGCGGCTTCCTTGTTCGGGGCGGCCTTGGTCATCGCCACGCCCGAGATGTTCACATGGGTACCGCCATCCTCGAACACCGGGAAGACCGGGCGCACGGCATCGGCCGCGGGCTTCTGTTCGGGATCAGCCAGCATCTGGCCAAGGTAATAGGTGTTGCCAAGCGCGATGTCGCATTCGCCCGCCGCAATCGCCTTGATCTGGTCGCGGTCGCCGCCATCGGGCTTGCGGGCCAGATTGGCCTTCACGCCTTCCAGCCAGGTCTTGGCATATTCCTCGCCATGATGGGCGATCATCGCCGAGACCAGCGCGACGTTATAGTCGTTCAGGCCGGAGCGGACGCAGATCCGGCCCTTCCACTTTTCTGAGGCGAGGTCTTCGTAGGTGGTCACTTCGCCATCGGCCACGCGGTCCTTGGCGGCATAGACGATGCGGGCGCGGGTGGTCAGGCCGAACCACTGGTCACCCTCATCGCGCAGGGTGGCGGGGATATTGGCCTCCAGCACGTCCGATTGCACGGGCTGGGTCACCCCGGCTTCGACGATCTGCAACAGGCGGGCGATGTCCACCGTCAGCACCAGATCGGCGGGCGAACGGTCGCCTTCGGCCACCAGACGCTCAGCCATGCCCTTGTCGACGAAGGCTACATTCACGGTGATGCCGGTTTCTGCCTGGAAGGCATCGACCAGCGGCTGGATCAGCTCGGGCTGGCGATGGGAATAGACATTCACCTCTTCCGCAAGGGCGGGAAGGGCGGTGCAGCCCAACAGGGCAGCAAGGGCGATTTTGCGCATGAACGATCCTCCTGTTCGGAGACGGCTTAAATCCGACAAAATTGCTTGGGTCAATGGTTGAGTGAAACACTTGGCAAATTGCCGCGGCCCGGGGCGGCCGGCACTCAGCCGCGGGCGGCTTTCTCCTCCGCCTTGGCGCGGTTCCAGAGCGCATCCATTTCGGCTAGGTCCGAATCGCGCGGGTGGCGACCGTCCTCGGCCAGCCAATCCTCGATCCGGTTAAAGCGGCAGGTGAATTTCGCATTGGCGGCGCGCAGCGCGGCCTCGGGGTCCAGCTTCAGGTGGCGGGCCAGATTGGCCATGACAAACAGGAGATCGCCGAATTCCTCCTCCACCTCGGCCTCGGTCAGGGTATCGCGCGCCTCGACCAGTTCGGCGGCTTCCTCGGCGATCTTGGCCACCACCTCTCCCACATCGGGCCAGTCGAACCCGACCCGGGCTGCGCGGTTCTGCAGCTTGACCGCACGGGTCAGCGCGGGCAGGGCCAGCGCCACCCCGTCCAGCACCCGGGCGGTGCCGCGTTCCTTGGCCTTCAGCGCCTCCCAATCCTTCGTCTGCTGCTCCGGCGTCTTGTCGCGCGACTGGTCACCGAAGACATGCGGATGGCGGGTGACCATCTTGTCGCTGATGGCGCGCACCACATCGGCAAAGCCGAACATCCCGGCCTCCTCGGCCATGCGGGCGTGGAACACCGCCTGAAACAGCAGATCGCCCAGTTCGCCCGGCAGTTCACCCCAGGCCTGCCGCTGGATCGCATCGGCCACCTCATGCGCCTCTTCGATGGTATAGGGCGCGATGGTGGCGAAGGTCTGTTCCACGTCCCAGGGGCAGCCCGTGGCCGGATCGCGCAACCGCGCCATGATGGCCAGCAGACGGTCCATTCCGCCGTTCGGATCGTGGATGAGGGAATCGTCGGTCATGCGCTTGGGTCCCGTGTTGCGGGGGCGGAGACTAGAGGTTTCGCGGCCGGTGTCACCCCCGCCGGGCGGGCTGCGGAGACCGGCATGACCCACGTTCGGACGGTCCGGGTTGCGCCGGAAATGCGCGCAACAGGCAAGGGGCTGCGCCCGAAACGAATCCGGTCAGCGGATTCGCGCGGACAGGTGGCGCGCGGTCGTTTTCCGCCGGGTCAAGGCGGGGAAGGGCGATTGCGGGCCGCAGAGGTTCGGATTAGGACCGGGAGAGCCGCAGCCACAAGAGAGCATCATGCCCGTCCTGAACCGCATCGCCTCCTACGCCGAAGAGATGAAGGAATGGCGGCGGCATCTGCACCGGCATCCGGAACTCTCGTTCGACTGCACGGAAACCGCGGCCTGGATCAGCGAACGGCTGGAAGAGATCGGCGTGGACGAGGTTCACGAAGGCATCGCGCAGACCGGCCTTGTGGCGGTGATCCGCGGGCAGGGCGAAGGTCCGGTCATCGGGTTGCGCGCCGATATGGATGCGCTGGCGATTGCCGAACTGACCGGCGCCGAACATGCCAGCACGGTGCCCGGCAAGATGCATGCCTGCGGCCATGACGGCCATGTGACCATGCTTCTGGGCGCTGCGAAATATCTGGCCGAGACGCGGAATTTCGCGGGCAGCGTGGCGCTGATCTTTCAGCCGGCCGAGGAAGAGGGCGGCGGCGGCGAGGTCATGGTGCAGGAAGGCATCATGGACCGTTTCGCCATCAGCCGCGTCTTCGGCATCCACAATGCGCCCAATGTGCCCTTCGGCCATTTCCAGACCACGCCCGGGCCCCTGATGGCCAGCGTGGATACGGCCTATGTCAAGGTCACCGGCAAGGGCGGCCATGGCGCCACCCCGCATGAATGCGTGGACCCGGTGGTGGCACTCGTGGCCATGGTGCAGGCGGTGCAGACCATCATCCCGCGCAATGTCTGGGCGCTGGACGAGGCGGTGATCTCGGTCACCATGATCCATGCGGGCAGTGCTTCGAACATCATCCCCGAGGACGGGACCTTCGCCGCCACCATCCGCTGCTTCAAGCCGGACGTCCGCGCGCTGCTGAAGCGCCGCTTCCACGAGATCGTCGAGGGCACCGCCGCGGCCTTTGGCGTGCGGGCCGAGGTGGAGTATGAATGGGGCTATCCCGCCACCATCAACGACGAGGCGCAGGCCGAATTCGCTGCCGACGTCGCGCGCGAGATTTCCGGGGCCGATGCGGTGAACGCCCATGCCCCGCGCGAGATGGGCAGCGAGGATTTCTCCTATATGCTGGAGGCGCGGCCCGGCGCCTATCTGTTCCTTGGCACCGGGCCGGGGGCGGGGCTGCATCACCCGGCCTATGATTTCAACGACGAAGCCTCGCCCGTGGGGGCCAGCTTCTTCGCCCGGCTGGTGGAGCGTGCACTGCCTTTGGCCGCGAAGTAACGGCATCGGGCTTTCCCGACTTGGCCACGTCCGCTGCCGCGTGGCAGGATGGCCGGAACGGGCCGGACGCTCCGGCCGGCCTTGCGGGACCCGTGCCGATGCGAAACGCGCTTGTCTTTGCTGTCCTGAGCTTTGCCGTGGCGCCCGCTGCGGCGCGGGCGGACTGGGCCTATGCCGCCTTTGATGTGGCCGGGGGTGCCATCCTCTGTGCGCTGTCATCGGACGGGGCGCAGGGCTGGGTCCGCTGCGATGTCTATCAGGGCAATTTGTCCCCCTTTGACCGGCCGGAAGACTGCGACAGCGATTTTGGGCGGTTCTTCACGGTGCGGGAAACCGGACCGGGCTTTCCCTCCTGTGAAAGCGATATGGCCTATGATCCCGCCGAGGCCACCCCACTGACGCCGGGTGCCGTGCTGGAGATCGAGCCGTTCCTGTGCCGGGCCGAAGGGCAGGGTGTGACCTGCACGAATCCCTCCGGCGGGGGCTTTACGGTAACGACGGACGGGCAGACAGTGTTCTGACCCCGGGCACGGCGCGGGGCAGGGCGGATCACCACGGCGCAGCGGCAGGGAGCATGCGATGAGGAAACTTCTGGCAGCCACCATTCTACTGGGCGGCGCAAGTCTGGCGGGGCCTGCGGCGGCGCAGGATTACCTCGTCTTCCGTTCTCCCACCGGGAATATCCATTGCGCGATCTGGACGGGCGAATGGGCAGGTGTCCGTTGCGACATGATGGAATTGACCCCCACCTATCGCAAACGCCCGGCCGATTGCGATCTGGAATGGGGACAGTCCTTCGCGGTCGATGCACAGGGCGGCGGCTATCTGGCCTGCGTGGGCGATTCCGTGATGGACCCGAACGCCTTTACCCTTGGCTATGGCAAATCGGTATCGCTGGGCGCCTTCACCTGCTCTTCGGCCAAGACCGGGATGACCTGCACCAACGGGCAGGGCCACGGCTTCCAGATCGCCAAGGCCAAGCAGAAGGTGTTCTGATCCCTGACGGGGCGCTTGACGACAGGGCGGCTGCACCTGTAGCAGGGGGCACCCGGATCCGCGCGTCTCCGGCCCCGTTTGGCAATGACGTGGCGACTAAATCCCGAGGCATCCATGGCACTCGAAGATGCGAAGACGCAGGTCGACACTGCGTTCACCCGGCAAGGTTTACGGGGCTATTCCTTTGAAAACGCGTTCGGCGGGGCAACCAGCTTCCTGCGCCGGACCTATACGAAAGACCTGACCGGGGTGGATCTGGCGATCACCGGCGTGCCTTTCGATCAGGCGGTGACGCATCGCGCAGGCACCCGTTTCGGCCCCCGCGCCATCCGCGAGGCCAGCGCGCTGCAGCCCTATGATCCGCCCTATGGCTGGCCCACCGACCCGCTGGGAGAGCTGTCGGTCATCGACTATGGCGATCTCGCTTTTGACTATGCCAGGGTTTCCGACTTTCCCGACGCATTGACGGCGCATATCCGCACCATCCTGTCGGCCGGGCCGGGCACGGTCACTCTGGGCGGTGACCATTATATCACCCTGCCCATCCTGCGCGCCTATGCCGAAAAGTTCGGGCCGCTGTCCGTCATCCATTTCGACGCGCATTCCGACCTTTGGCCCGATGACGACCTGAGCCGGATCGACCACGGCACGATGATGTACAAGGCGGTGAAGACCGGCCTTGTGGACCCGGCAACCTCTGTCCAGATCGGCATCCGGACGACGACCGAGGATTATCTGGGCGTGAACGTCATCGACGCGCGCGAGGTGCATGAGCGGGGTGTGGCCCATGTCGTCGCCCGCGCGAAAGAGATCGTGGGCACCCGCCCGGTCTATCTGACCTTCGACATCGACGCGCTGGACCCGGCCTTTGCCCCGGGCACCGGCACGCCGGTCTGGGGCGGCCTGCATTCGTGGCAGGCGGCGGCGGTCTTGCGCGATCTGGCGGGGATAAACCTCGTCGGCGGCGATGTGGTCGAGGTGTCGCCCCCCTATGACACCACCGGCGCCACCGCCATTGCCGGCGCCCATGTCGCCTATGAGCTGATCTGCCTTTACCACTGGGCGCGGACCCGGGCGTGAGGCTGTCGTTCCGCACTGTGCTTTATGGTCTGGCCTTCGGCGCTTTGGCGCTGAAGGTCGCACTGCATTCCTGGCCGGTCGAACGGGCGGGCCGGAACGGCCATCCGCTGATCGGTGCACTTTATCCCGGGATGCCGGAAACCGTGGGCTGGGTGCTTTACCCCCCGGTCGAGGAAATCCAGCCCGCACCCGGAGGCGGGGTGCTGGCGACGGTCGCCCTGCACGGCACGGCAGAGAAGGTGCTGGCCGATCTGGCACAGCGGCTTGGTCCCCGGGCCGAGCGGGTGGCGGGCGCCCCGGACAAGGGCCGCATGACATGGCTGGTGCATAGCCCCGTCATGGGCTTTCCCGACTGGGTGACGGCAGATGCCAGCGCGCTGCCGCTGGTCGGGGGCGAGGTGCAGCTGGTCCTCTGGTCCCGTCCGGCGCTGCCGCTGCCAGACTGGGGCCGCAACCAGAACCGGCTGACCGGATGGATCGCCGATCTGCGCGGCAGCGGCGACCGCTAGCCCGCGGCGGAAGCGGCCCCTTGACCGCGCCCGCGGGCCGCGTCAAACCCGGCGCATGATCACGCTGTTCCAGCCCTACCCGATGCCCTGCCGCCGCAGGTCTTGCGCCCCGACCACAGGGACGAGGGGTTCCGTGCTGCGGTCCGCATGGCGGCGGGCATGATGGCAGACCTCCGCTGGCAACTGGTCCTGATCGCCTGGGGCACCAAATATGGTCCTGACGAGATCAACGCGCTGGTCGCCGCGGTCCGCGCGCATTCTGCCGGTCTTGCGCGCATCGTCCTGATCACCGACAGGGATCGTCCCGGTCTGGCCGAGGGGGTCGAGACCCGGCCCCATCCGCCCGAATTCCTTGATCCGGCGATGAAGCGTTCGGGCTGTCAGGCAAAGCTCGCCATGTTCGTTCCGGGTCTGCTGCCCGCGGATATGCCGGCAGTGTTCCTTGATCTGGATACCGTCGTTCTTGGCGATATCGGCCGCCTGCTCTCGGCCTGTCCGCGGCCCGAGAATGTGGCGATCCTGCAAAGTGCTGTGCTGCCCTTCGGCGCGCTGGCGCGGCTGATCTTCCGGCTGAGCGGCGGGCGGAAATATGCGCGGGGCAATTCCTCGGTCGTGGTGTTTCACCCCGCCCATACCGGGTATATTGCTGAGCGGTTTCTGGCACTCTTCGCACGTCATCCCGATTTCGGCTTCCGCCCCATGATCGCGGATGAACGTTTCATCAGCTGGTGCGCGCAGCCGGTGATGCGGGCGGTGCCGTCCTCGCTGGTGGTGAAATTCCCGACCGAATTCATGTATCCCCGGCTCTGGCTGGGGCGGTTGCGCGGCGCGCTGCCATGGGTACGTGCCCGGCGGGCCGGGCTGGTGGCGATCACCCTGCCAGGCGAAGAGGTCAAGGCCGAGGTGCTGCTGGCGCTGCCCGAAGGTGCCGTCGTGACGGATCGCAAGGGCCGCCGGATGGAATGGTCTGACCGTTATCTGGGTCCGGCCCGCCGCCGCCTTCTGGCCGTGCTGCGCGCCGGGCTGCCCGAAGACCGCGGACCCGGCGCCGCCCCTTGACCGCGCCCGCGGGCCGCGTCAAACCCGGGCCATGGTTCCGCTCGACAAACTCGCCCAGATCACCCAGCGTTTCGGCTTTGTCGAGGCGCGCCTGAACGCGGGCGCCGCGCCCGCCGAAATTGCCGCCCTCAGCCGGGAATATTCCGATCTGAAGCCGGTGGCCGAAGAGATCGCCGCTTACCGTCAGGCTCTGGACGATCTGCGCGAGGCCGAGGCGATGCTGGCCGACCCCGAGATGAAGGCGCTGGCCGAGGAGGAAATCCCCCGCCTGCGCGCCCGCATCCCCGAGATGGAGCACCGGCTGCGGCTGGCCCTGCTGCCGAAGGATGCCGCCGATGCGCGGCCCGCCATTCTTGAAATCCGCCCCGGCACCGGGGGCGAGGAGGCCAGCCTTTTCGCGGGCGATCTGGCGCGGATGTATCAGCGCCATGCCGAGCGGATGGGCTGGCGGTTCGAGGTGCTGGAAAGCCAGCTGTCCGATCTGGGCGGCATCAAGGAATTCACCGCCCATATCACGGGTGAAGGCGTCTATGCCCGGCTGAAATACGAAAGCGGCGTCCACCGGGTGCAGCGCGTGCCGGAAACCGAGGCGGGCGGCCGCATCCACACGTCGGCCGCCACCGTGGCCGTCCTGCCCGAGGCGGAAGAGGTCGATATCGACATTCCCGCCGCGGATATCCGGATCGACACGATGCGGTCCTCGGGCGCGGGTGGCCAGCATGTCAACACGACGGATTCCGCGGTGCGGATCACCCACCTGCCGTCCGGCATCGTGGTGACCAGTTCCGAGAAAAGCCAGCACCAGAACCGCGCCATCGCCATGCAGGTCCTGCGCGCGCGGCTTTATGAGGCCGAGCGGGAGCGGCTGGCCAATGAACGTGCCGCCGACCGCAAGGCCCAGGTGGGCAGCGGCGACCGCAGCGAACGCATCCGCACCTACAACTTTCCGCAAGGCCGGATGACCGACCACCGCATCAACCTGACGCTTTATGCGCTGTCCCAGATCATGCAGGGCGACCTGACCGAGGTGATCGACGCGCTGATCGCCCATGATCAGGCGGCCAAGCTGGCGGAGATGGAGGCGTGATCGCCAAGCTGGCGCTGGTCGCGGCGGTGGCCCGGCTGCGCGCCGCCGGGGTAGAGGATCCCGCTGCCGATGCCCGCGCGCTGCTGGCCCATGCCATGCAGGTGCCGCCGGCCCGGTTGGCGCTGCACACCGGCGATGAACTCACCGAAGCACAGGCCGAGGTCTATGAGGAGGCCATCGCCGCCCGTGAGGCCCGCCGCCCGGTGGCCCAGATCACGGGCACACGCTTCTTCTGGGGGCTGCCGTTCCGGGTGACGCAGGACACGCTCGACCCTCGCCCCGAGACCGAGGTTCTGGTGGCCGAGGCGTTGTCGCAGCCGTTCTTCCGCCTTCTGGACCTTGGAACCGGCACCGGCTGCATCCTGCTCTCCTGCCTGCACGACATGCGTGCGGCGCAGGGGCTGGGTGTCGATGCCTCTCCCGCGGCGCTGGCGGTGGCCGAAGCGAATGCCGCGGCCCTTGGCCTTGGCGCGCGCGCGACATTCGCGCTGTCCGACTGGTGTTCCGCCGTGTCCGGCCGTTATGACCTGATCGTGTCAAACCCGCCCTATATCGCCGCCGATGAGATGCCGGGCCTTGCGCCCGAGGTCCGTGGGTGGGAGCCGGAGATAGCCCTGACCCCGGGCGGCGACGGGCTGGACGCCTATCGCATCATCGCCCGGCAGGCGCCGGCGCGGCTGATGCCCGGGGGACGGATCCTTCTGGAAATCGGCCCGACCCAGGGCGCTGTCGTAGCGGGACTGCTGGCGGCGCAGGGGTTTCGCGATATCCGTGTCCTGCCCGATCTGGACGGGCGCGACCGCGTGGTCGCGGCAGTGTCTATTGCAGCGGACGGTTGCGGCAGCGCTTGAAACCGGGAATTGCGCAACTATCTTTCTTTTCCGGGCGAAACCCTGCGATTTAAGGCCGATTTGCCAGAGAATCCGCTTGCCAGCAGGGCTTTCGCATGATTTAGCAACCACATGCGGTGGCTGCGGGCATTCGGCCCCATTTCCCCGCAGGAACCCGATCCCGCCCCCGGATATTTGCGCCGCCTGCCGCGGCACCGCAGGGGCCACGGTGATCCCAGGACCATAGGCAAAGATGCGCTCTTCGAAGAAACGCTCGCGTTCCAGCCAGAACCGCCCGCGCTCTCTCGGCAATATCGTCAACCGTGTGTTCGATTCCTCGGGCCCCGAGGGCAAGGTGCGCGGCACGCCGCAGCAGATCATCGAGAAATACCAGATGCTGGCCCGCGATGCGCAGCTGTCGAACGACCGCGTGGCCGCCGAGAATTTTCTCCAGCACGCCGAACACTACACCCGCATGCTGGCCGAGGCGCAGCGCGAACTCGCAGCCGAGCAGGAAGCCCGCCAGCAGCACTATCAGCAGAACGGCGGCCAGCAGAACGGTGGCAACGGCGGCCAGAATGCCCCGCGCGACGGCAACCGTGACGGCGGCAATGGCAACGGCAATGGGGGCAACCGCGATCGGAACGACTGGCGCGACCGCAACCGCGATGACAACCGCGACCGCGCGGACCGTCCCGACAACCGTGTCGATGACCGTGCTCCGCAGGCCGAAGATCAGCCGCAGGGCGCCGAGGTGATCGACCTTGGCGGCGATGAGGCTGGTCTGGTGGAACTGCCCGAGGCCCGCCCCGAGCCGCGTCCGGAACCGCGCCCGGCGCCGCGTTCCGAAACGGCCGACCGCCGCCCGCCCCGGGCCGCAGCACCCGCCACCGGCGCATCCCGCGCGCCCTCTGAACCGCGCGCGCCGCGTGCCCCGGCGGCAGATCGCCGTCCGGCGAAATCGGCCAGCGGCTCGCCGGATCAGGATCTGCCTGCCTTCATCACCGGGGCGCCCGCTGCGGATCCGGCCCCGGCTCCTGCCGCGGCCCCGGCACAGCCGGAACCTGCCGCCGAAGCCGCGCCGAAGCCGAAACGCACGCGCACGGTGAAAAAGCCTGCCGCTGCCGCCGAACCGGCCGCACCGGACACGGCGGAATAATCAGGCATAAGATCGGGCAAGGGTGCAGAACTGCTCCAGCCCGATCTCCTCGGCCCGCGCCGTGGGGGCGATCCCCGCGGCCAAGAGCCGGTCTTCCAGATCCGGGCCAAGCGCCTTCAGCGACGATCGCAGCATCTTGCGCCGCTGGTTGAAGGCCATGGCGGTGATCCGGCTCAGCACTTTTTCATCGGCCGGATAGCGCGGCGCCTCCAGCCGGGTCAGATGGACCACGGCGGAATGCACCTTGGGGGCGGGGGTAAAGGCCTCGGGCGGCAGATGCATCACGATCTTCGGATCGGCGCGCCACTGCGCCAGCAGCGCCAGCCGCCCGTAATGGTCGCTCCGCGGCTTTGCCACGATCCGCTCAGCCACTTCTTTTTGGAACATCAGCGTCAGGCTCTGCCAGAACGGCGGCCATTGCGCGGGCGTCAGCCAGCGGATCAGCAGCTCGGTCCCCACATTGTAGGGCAGGTTCGCCACCACCTTCACCGGCCCGGTCAGATGCGCCATCACATCCAGCTCCAGCGCATCGCCCTGCAGCACGGTCAGCCGCCCGGGGCAGGCGGCGGCAATCTCCATCAGCGCCGGGATCGCCCGCGGGTCCTTCTCCACCGCCACCACGTGCCGTGCGCCCTCGGCCAGCAGGCCACGGGTAAGACCGCCGGGACCGGGTCCCACCTCCAGCACATCGGCACTCGACAGATCGCCCGCACAGCGCGCGATCTTGGCGGTCAGGTTCAGGTCCAGAAGAAAGTTCTGACCCAGCTGCTTTTTCGCCACCAGATCATGCGCCGCGATGACCTCTCGCAGCGGAGGCAGCCCGTCGATGGTTCCCAAAACCCGCTCCCGATTTCATCTGTTCATAAATATCCCGGGGGTCCGGGGGCTGGCCCCCGGCCTGCGCTCACTCACCGCGCGCAGTCGCCATCTCTTGCGCCATCCGCAGGGCCGCCACAAGGCTGGACGGATCGGCCAGACTACGGCCTGCAATATCATAGGCGGTGCCGTGATCGGGCGAGGTGCGCACGAAGGGCAGGCCCAGCGTGACATTGACGCCACCGGCAAAGTCGATGGTCTTGATCGGGATCAGGGCCTGATCATGATAGGCGCAGACCGCCGCATCATAACCCGCGCGGGCACCGGCGTGGAACATGGTGTCGGCCGGCAGCGGGCCGCGGATCGCCATGCCTTCGGCGGCCAGCCGGTCGACCAAGGGGCGGATCATCCGCTCATCCTCCCAGCCCATGGCGCCGCCTTCGCCCGCATGGGGGTTCAGCCCGGCCACCGCGATCCGGGGGCTGTGCAGCCCGAAATCGCGGATCAGCCCGGCATGGGTGATGCGGATCGTCTCTTCCAGCAGCGCCTCGGTCAAAGCTGCGGGCACGTCGGAAATGGGAATATGGATGGTCGCGGGCACCACGCGCAGACCGGGGCAGGCCAGCATCATCACCACGCGGTCCACCCCCGCCAGATGGGCGAGGTATTCGGTATGGCCCGGAAAGGCAAAGCCCGCGCCGTCCTTCAGCGCCTTCTTGTGGATGGGCGCCGTCGTAACGGCCGAGGCCGCGCCGGATTGCACCAGCGCCACGGCGCGCGCGATGACCTCGATCACGCCCGCCGCATTGCGCGGGTCGGGCCGGCCGGGTGGCGCGGGCGCGGCAAAGGCATGGGGCAGCACGGGCAGATGGCTGGCAGGCACCGAAAGCGCGGCCTCGGGGCGGTCGATCTCGGTCACGGGGGTGCCGGGCGGCAGGTGGGCGGGATCGCCGATCCAGAAGAGCGGCAGGCCTTCGCCCAGAACCGCCCGCGCCTTGACGGCGATTTCAGGGCCGATACCGGAGGGATCGCCGCAGGTCAGCGCGACAGGGGGCAGGTCGGCGCGGCGGTTCACGGCTGGCGGATGATCGCGGCAGAGCGCAGCTCTTCCAGATAGCCGTTCGCCATGCCATCCAGCTTTTCGTTGATCACCTGTTCCTTGATCCGGTTGCGGTCAGGCTCTGCCTCCATCACCGGGGTGCGGCTGCAGAGCATGACCAGACGGCGCAGGCCGCCCCGGGTCAGCGCGGCGGAAATCTCGCCCGCGTCCAGCTTGGCCAGTTCCAGCCCCACATCGCCGGGGACGGCGGCGGCAGTGGAATTCTGCACGGTCAGAACCCCTTCCTGTCCCTTGGCCAGACCGTAGAGATCATTGCATTCGTCTACCGAATTGCGGACCCGGGCGATGGTTTCGGCATCGTCGGGGACCAGATATTCGGCCCATTCCACCTTGACCGAGATCGGCTCGGCCGTTTCGTCCATGGCGATCTGGCGCAGCTGGAACAGCACGACTGCATTCGGCACCACCACCGGGCCGGAAACATCGCCCGCCTCAAGCCCAAGGATTTCCTGCGAGATGGCAGAGGGCAGCGTGGACAATGACAGCCATTCCGGCACCCGTCCGCCGTTCTGCCCGGTGGGGGCGGCGGAATATTCGCGGGCGGCGGCGGCAAAGGCCCCTTCGCCCCGGATGGTTTCCGACAGCCGCCGGGCCAGCGCCAGTGCCTCGGCCTCTTTGCCGGGTTCTGCCGGGATCACCAGTTCGGACACCAGCACCTTCAGCGCGCGGGGGCGGGCGGCTTTTTCCAGCGCCTTGTCGACATCCGCCTCGGACACCGGGACCTTGCCCAGAAATTTCGCCCGCACCATCTGGCGCCAGACCAGACCGGCGGTCACGAAATCGCGGAAGGTCTCGGGCGAGACGCCAGCCTTCTGCAATTCGCCCACCAGCTGCTCGGCGGTCAGGTTCGCGCGGCTGGCAAATTCTTCCATCCCCTTCAGGATTTCGTCCTGCGTGGGTTTGATGCCAAGGCGCTTGCCGGTGTCCATCTGCACCCGCTCGTCGATCAGGGCCTTGACCGCGGCCTCTTCGGGGTCGCCCGGCTGGCGCAGCAGTTCATAGAACCGGGCGCGCTGCTGCACTTCGTATTCGGTGATGACCGTGCCGTTCACATAAAGCCGCGGCGCGAAAAGGTTCTGCGCCTGTGCCGGTTGCGGCATGGCCAGAGGCAACATTCCGCCCAGGACAGAGCCGCCCAACAGCAGCGCCGTGATAAGGCGCCGGGGCGCCTTGCCCCATCCAAGACCCGTTTCGATCTGTTTCATCTTCTGCCCGACCGCCTGATCGTCTGCCCGTCCGGCCGTGTTCATGCCCCGCATCGGCGGGGTCCCGGCCCGTTCCCGTTAGTAGCACCGGCCTGACGGACCTGCCGCCTTGCCGCTGCCGAACCCGATAAGATCGACCGAAAGGCCGAAATCCGTCGTCGGCGTCACACTAGTCGAGGACGTGAACCGACGCGAGAGGGAAAGATCGACGGCCACGCACTCATTGCGGAATTCCACACCAATGCCGGCCAGCGTGCCGCGTTCGGATTCGAAATCGTAGCTGCCTTCGGCCTTGGCCGTCAGCGCGGAGGTGGCTTTCCATGCCGCATCGAAACGGATTTCGCGGGTGGGGTCGGGGCGGTTTTCCGTCAGATCCGCCACCGCATAAAGCGCCGATCCGGCGACGGACAGCCGCTCCTGGCTCAGCGCCAGCCGCAGTTCCCCCTTGGCGATGTCAAGATCGTCGTCGAACACCACCCGGCCTGTGGCCGCAAAGCCCGAGGGCCAGTCCAGCGTCAGCGCGGCCAGCCAGTCGGACTGCGTGCCGCCCAGGCCCGAGGCGGGGCCGAACTGACCGTAATCCTGTTCGCGGATCACCCGGCCAAGGGTCAGGCCCCAGCTCCATCCCGCGGGATCGGTGCGGGTCCAGGTCAGGCCGACATTGGCGCGGCGCCCCTGTTCCACCGCATCGGCACCGGGGAAGCGGTCCAGCGAGAAGATGTTGCCCTCATCGAATTCCACCAGAGCGGAATCCTCGTTGGGGATGCCGGTGCCCTGCCGGTCGGCCCAGATCAGCTGCACGACCGGCTCGATCACATGGGTCGCGCCGGAGGGGGCGGCCTTCACCCAGGGCCAGCGCAATTCCACCCCGGCGGCGGTATGGGTGCGGGTGACTTCGCCCTCATAAACCGCATCCTGCCCGATGGAATAAAGATCGGCCTGCGCCTCGCCCAGAACCGTCGCCTCGATCCCCGGACCGAACAGAAAGCTGCGGCGCCAGTCCACCCGAACGGACAGGCGGCTGACATCGCGGCCGTCGGCGATCGTGTCGGGGTCCGGCCCGTCGAACGGATTTTCCGAGGTGCGCAGATGGCTGTGGGTCTGGAGCCGAAGCCCGCCTTCGCCGCCCAGCGGGCCCAGCGAAAAGCGGCGGTGGAAGGTCACATCCGTCACCAGCGAGGGCAGGGTGTCGTTGTCCTCCTCGTCGCGCAGGGATTGGAAGCTGATGATCCGGGCCGAGAAAAATCCGTTGCGGCGCACCCGTGACAATTCGATCCGGCTGTCCAGCCGGTCGGCATCGGAGATGCCGTAATCCAGAAGATAGGCGTTGTCGGTGGTCGCCTGCAGCGCAAAGGACAGGCGGAAATCGTCGGGCAAAGCGAATTCGCCATCGGCAAAGGCATAGCCGCGATAGGTGCGGTCGGTCAGCCCGTCGCGGGTGATGCCGGCATTGATCTCAATCTCGCCGGTGCGGAACGCCTGCCGGTAGCGCAGGTCCACCGTGCTGGAGCCCTTGGTGGTGAAATAGGGCGCGACGGTCAGGTCGCGGCTGTCCCCCAGGGTGATGAAATAGGGGATCTTGATCCCCGCGCCCAAAAGGGTGGTGGTGCGCAGTGACGGCGCGAGAAAGCCCGTTGTCCGGTCCAGCGTCGGGTCGGGCATGCGCAACCGCGGGATATAGGCCACCGGAACGCCTGCCACGCGGAACTGGGCATGATCGAAATAGATCTGCCGTTCCTCCTGGTCGTGGATCACCCGGCGGGCGCGGATTTCCCACAGGGGCGTGGGGTTGGCCGCACAGATCTTGCAAGAGGAGGCGACCACATCGTCCAGCGCGGTATAGCGCCCCTCGACCCGCATCATGCGGTTGGCGGCCAGCTGCAGCTGTTCGTTCAGCACCAGCCGCGCGCTGGTCAGCAGCCCCTCGGTCAGATCGGCCGAGAGCTCGGCCTGGCTGGCCAGAACCACGGTGCCGCCGCCCTCGTCGGTCAGGACGATGGGGCCTTCGATGGTCAGCCGGTCGGTCGCCTGATCATAAAGGATGCGCGAGGCGGTCAGCCGGCGGCCCTTGTAGAACACCTCAACATGGCCGGCCGCGACCAGACGGGTATCCCCCGCGATCTCCAGCCGGTCCGAGACCAGCGTCGCCTGTTCCTGGGCGGAAACCGCCACGGGTTGGGACAGAGCCATCACCGTGGCCGCCGAGAGAAGAAGCCGGCGCAGCATCAGCCGTCCTCCAGATGCAGTAACAGACCAAGGGCCAAGAGGACGGCCGCGACGGGCGGGCTCCACGCCGCAAGGGCAATGGGAATCTGGCCGCTTTCCCCCAGAGCCTGCGCGAAGTTGCGCAGGAAGAACAGGGCAAAGCCGCAGAGAATGGCATAAAGCACCATGATCCCGGTTCGGCCAAAGCGCGTATGCCGCATGGTGAAGCCTGCCGCCACCAGAACCATCGCGGTCAGCAGCAGCGGCTGCGCCAGTTCCATCTGGAACCACAGCCGGTAGCTGCGGGCGGAAAAGCCCGCGCGTTCCAGCCCGGCGATGTAGGACGGCAGCTGCCAGACGGGCACCGCCGCGGGCGTGCCGAAGCTGTCGCGGATCCGCTCGGCCGTCAGGTCGCTGGGCAGACGGGTTCCGTCCGGCCATTGCACTGCCGAAAGCTCGGGGTTGGGGTCGGTCAGTGTCCAGAGCTTGCCGCCGTCCACGATCCAGGCGCCCGGGGTCAGCTGCGCCGAAGTCGCCTCGACCCGGCTGACCGGCACCCCTTCGGGGCCGAAGGTCAGGAAGGTCACGTCGAACAGCTCGGTCCCGTCCAGATTGGCACGGGTGGCCTGAATGACGGTCTGGCCGTAACTGCCGCCCTGCCGCAGCCACAGCCCCGAGTCCGAGACCGAGAGCACCGAATTGCCCCCGGCGGTATAGCGGGCGCGCAGGTCCTCATAGGCTTTGGACGTGGCCGCCACCAAGGGGTTCATCACCGCCACCGCCAGCGTGCCGATGACCAGCGCCACGAGAACCGGTGTCACCAGAAACCGCAGCCCAGACCGGCCCGCGGCGCGCACGACGACCAGTTCGGACGACCGGGCCAGCGCCAGAAAAAGGGCAATGGCGGCAATCACGAAGATCAGCGGCAGGATGCGATACTGGGTTTCCGGCACGTTCATCAGCGACAGCCGCGCCGCCTCGGCCAGACCCACGCCATTGCCGGAAAAGCGGCGCAACTGCTCGACCATGTCGATCAGCATCAGGATGCCGAAGAAGATCATGAAGACCTGGGTGACGGTCATCAGGAAGCGGCGGGCGATGTAGCGCGACAGGATCATGCTGCGGCCTCTGCACGGATGCGCCGCGGGCGCTGCGACCACCACAACAGGCCCATGGCCACGGCCACACCCAGAAGCGGCGCCGCATAAAGCGCGGGCCAGCCGGTTTCAGACCGCAGCGCCACGCCCGAAGCGGCGGTATTCGCCATCTGCAGCCCGATGATCAGAAGGACCGCCAGCCCCATCTGCCGCCAGAGGCCAAAGCGCGAATAGCCCCCCAGCATCAATGCGGCAAAGCCCAGCAGAGGCGCCGCCAGCCCCAGCAGGGGCGCCGCCAGACGGCTGTGGCCTTCCTCCAGCAAGGCAGGCCGCGTTTCGCCCGTCGCCTCGACCGTGGCGGGTGCAGCCAGAAGCAGGCTTGCCGTATCATATTCGCGCAGGTTGCGTTGCCGTCCGTCCTTGCCGCCGACGATGCCGGACAGGTCCAGCGTGAAATCGGAAAACCGGGTCAGGGCCAGCCTGCGGGTGCCGTCCGCCGTCATGCGCTGCGCCATCCCGTCCAGCATGATCAGCCGCGGCGTGCCGTCCTCGCGCACCAGAAGCGCCTGCCGGGCGGTGTAGACGGCGGTTTCCTTGGGGCTGCGCTCATCCGACAGAAACAGGTCGTTCAGCTCTCCGAGCGGGCTGATCTCGCGGATATAGATGGTCACGCCATTGGCCGGATGCATGAAACGCCCCTCGGTCAGGAAACGCGCGGTGACATTTTCGGACACTTCGGCCGTGCGTTCGGCCAGACGGCTCTGGCTCAGCGGCACCAGAAGGTTGGTCAGCACCAGCTGCATGGCCATGACGCAAAGGCCGAAATAGACCACCGGCCGTGCCAGCCGGAAGGCAGAAAAGCCGGTGGCCTGCATCACCACCAGCTCTGATTCCTGCATCAGCCGGTTGATCGCATAAAGACAGGCCGCAAAGGCCGAGATCGGCAGCACCAGCCGGATCACATTCGGCAGCGTCAGAAGCGAGAATTCCACGAAAACCAGCGCCGACTGACCGTCGCCGATCAGCTGGTCAAACAGGCCCACGGCCCGGTTGACCCAGTAGACCGCCACCAGCACAAGGCTGAAAAAGCCGAACAGCTGCAACAGCTGTGACAGAAGATATCGGTCGAATCTCGACACGCGCGGCCCGGGCTCCACTGGATATGGGGCGGAGAGATAACGGATTTCCCACCGGCGTGAAACTGGTATCTGGCCAAGCGCGGCGGCGGGGAATAGCTTTCCGCGCAAGGTCCTGCCGGTTGCTGCGGGGCCACTGACCGCAGGAGCCCGCCAGATGCCGCACCCCGTTTCCATCCAGTTCCGTGACACCGATCTTGACGCGCTCTTGACGCAGGAAGGGCGGATCGCGCTGGTGCAGGATGCGGGCGTCACGCTGTCACCCGCGGCGCGCAAGCTGGACCGGGCGACGCGGGGCGCGGTGACGCGGGCTCTGGCTTCGGATGCTTTCGGCAAGCTGAAGCCGGGTGAGGCGCTGGATCTGGCCTTTCCCGCGGGCCTTGCGGCCGAGGCGCTGCAGCTCGTCCGCCTGCCGAAGCGCACCGATCCGTTGACCGCGCGCAAGGCGGGGGCGGCCATCGGCAAGGCGCTGAAATCCGCGGCGTTGACCGTGGTGGCCGAAGGCCATCCGCGCGCGGCAGAACTGGCCTTCGGGCTGGCGCTGCGGGCCTACAGCTTTGACACCTACCGCGGGGGCGAGGCAAAGCCCTTCGGCCCGGTCGCTTTCATGGTGACGAACCCCGAGACGGTGGCCGCCGAGGCCGCGCCGGGTGCCGCCCTGGCCGAGGGCGTGTTCTTCGCCCGAGATCTGGTGTGGGAGCCTGCGAATGTCCTGACCACCTGGGATTTCGCCGCCCGTCTGGCCGCCATGCAGGAGCTGGGGCTGGAGGTGGAGATTCTGGACGAGGACACGCTGGAAAAGCTGGGCATGCGCGCGCTTCTGGGTGTGGGGCAGGGCTCGGAAAGCCCGTCCAAGGTGGTGGTCATGCAATGGAAGGGCGGACGCGAGGGTGAGGCGCCGCTGGCGCTGGTGGGCAAGGGCGTCTGTTTCGACACCGGCGGCATCTCGATCAAGCCCGCGGCCGGGATGGAAGAGATGACCATGGACATGGGCGGGGCCGCCACCGTGGCGGGCACCATGCGGGCCCTCGCCTTGCGGCGGGCCAAGGCCAATGTCGTGGGGCTGGTCGGGCTGGTGGAGAACATGCCCGATGGCCGCGCGCAACGCCCGGGCGATGTGGTGAAATCCATGAAGGGCGACACGATCGAGGTGATCAACACCGATGCCGAAGGCCGCCTCGTTCTGGCCGATGTGCTGTGGTATGCGCAGGAGCGGTTCAACCCGAAGGGGATGATCGACTTGGCCACCCTGACCGGGGCGATCATCGTGGCGCTTGGGCATGAAAATACCGGGGTTTTCTCGACCGATGATGCGCTGTGCGATGCCTTTCTCAAGGCCGCCGCGGCGGAGGGCGAGGGGGCGTGGCGCATGCCGATGGGTGAGGCCTATGATGCGATGCTGAAAAGCCGGATCGCTGACATGCGCAATTCCTGCGGGCGCGAGGGCGGGTCGGTGACGGCGGCACAGTTCCTTGCGCGCTTCGTGAAGCCCGAGGTGCCGTGGATCCATCTGGACATCGCCGGGACGGCCTACACCAAGGCCGAGACCGCAATGGCGCCCAAGGGCGCGACCGGCTGGGGTGTCCTTGCGCTGGACCGGCTGATCCGCGACCGGTTCGAGGGCTGATCGCCCGATGGGCACCGTCCTGTTCTATCATCTGACCCGCCACAGCCCGGCCGAGGTGGTGCAGCGCCTGACGCTGCGCACGCTGGAGACGGGCGGCCGCGTCATGCTGCGCGGGCAGGACCGCGCCGTGCTGGACCGGCTGGACCAATGGCTGTGGCTGCATCCCGAAGACGGGTTCCTTCCGCACGGCATGGAGGGAGGGCCGCAGGATGCCGACCAGCCGCTGCTGATCGGGCAGGGCGCGGCGGTGAACGGTGCGAAGGTCCTGATGCTGATGGGCGGCATGTCCGTGAACCCGCAAGAGGCGCAGTCGATGGACCGGGTCTGCCTGATGTTCGAGGATGCCGACCCCGCGCAGGTGCAGGCGGCGCGGAACGAATGGCGCGCGGTCACCGCGGCGGGGCTGGTGGCGGAATACTGGGCCGATGCCTCAGGCCGCTGGGAGAAGAAGGCGGAGAGCGGCGCGAAGGGTTGAGGTCGCGCCCCGCCGCAGCGCCGGGGAGGTTTTGCACCTCCCCGGCCCCCTCCGCAGGATATTTGTGCCAAGATAAAGTCAGGGCGCAGGAGTGCGCCTTTCTGCGCAGGCGTGCCTGTTGCCGCATCGGGGCGCGCGGAAAACGCGGGCGGTGCGGGGCCGGTCAGGCCTTTGGATGCAGGCGGCGGATTGACCTTCCCGCGCGGCTGCGGCAAGGCGTGGCCATGCTGAAGATCGAGGACATCACCTATTCCGTCGAAGGCCGCCCTTTGTTCGAGGGCGCCTCGGCCACCATTCCCACCGGCCATAAGGTTGGTCTTGTGGGGCGCAACGGCGCGGGCAAGACCACGCTCTTTCGCCTGATCCGGGGGGAGCTTGCGCTGGAAGGCGGCGCCATCTCGATCCCGAACCGGGCGCGGATCGGCGGGGTGGCGCAGGAGGTGCCCTCCTCCGGGACCAGCCTGCTGGACACCGTGCTGGCCGCGGATACCGAACGCGCCGCGCTGATGGCGGAAGCCGAGACCGCGACCGATCCGCACCGGATTGCCGAGGTGCAGGCCCGGCTGGCCGATATCGACGCCTGGAGCGCTGAGGGCCGCGCCAGCGCCATTCTGCGCGGGCTGGGGTTCGAGCCGGAAAAGCAGCTGATGCCGTGCAGCGCCTTTTCGGGCGGCTGGCGGATGCGCGTTGCGCTGGCGGGGGTGCTGTTTGCGCAGCCGGACTATCTGCTGCTGGACGAGCCGACCAACTATCTGGACCTTGAAGGTGCGCTCTGGCTGGAGGCCTATCTTCAGAAATACCCCCATACCGTGCTGATCATCAGCCACGACCGGGGCCTGCTGAACCGGGCGGTGCAGGGGATCCTGCATCTGGACAACAAGAAGCTGACCTATTGGCAGGGCGGTTACGACCAGTTCGCCCGCCAGATGGCTGAACGCCGCGCAGTGCAGGCGGCCGAGGCCAAGAAGGTCGAGGCGCGGCGCGCGCATCTGCAATCCTTCGTGGACCGGTTCAAGGCCAAGGCCTCGAAGGCGGTGCAGGCGCAGAGCCGGGTCAAGATGCTGGAAAAGCTGACGCCGATTGCCGCGCCGGAAGAGGCGAAAAAGGCCGTCTTCACCTTCCCGCCGCCGGAAGAGCTGTCGCCGCCGATCCTGACGCTGGACGGCGCCTCGGTCGGGTATGGCGGGCCGCCCGTCCTGCGGCGGCTGTCCCTGCGCATTGATCAGGACGACCGGATCGCCCTTCTGGGCCGCAACGGCGAGGGGAAATCGACGCTGTCGAAGCTGTTGGCCGCCAAGCTGACCGCCAGCGAGGGCAAGGTCACGCGGTCGTCCAAGCTGCGGATCGGCTATTTCGCGCAGCATCAGGTGGATGAGCTGTATATCGACGAGACGCCGTTGCAGCATGTGCAGCGGGTGCGTCCGGCGGAACATCAGGCCCGGCTGCGCGCGCGGCTGGCGGGCTTTGGCCTGATGGCGGATCAGGCGGAAACCGCGGTCGGGCGGCTGTCGGGTGGGCAGAAGGCGCGGCTGTCGCTCCTGCTGGCCACGATCGACGCGCCGCATCTGCTGATCCTGGACGAACCGACGAACCACCTGGATATCGAAAGCCGTGAGGCTTTGGTCGAGGCGCTGACCGAATATTCCGGCGCGGTGGTGCTGGTCAGCCATGACATGCACCTGCTGGGGCTGGTGGCGGACCGGCTGTGGCTGGTCAAGGGCGGCGCGGTCGAACCCTATACCGGCGATCTGGAGGATTACCGGCGGATGCTTCTGGCGGGGGATGAGCCTGCCAAACCTGCGGCGCCGAAGGAAAAGCCCAAGAAGGCCAGCCGCGACGAGGTTCTGGCGCTGAAGGCCGAGGTCCGCAAATGCGAGGACCGGCTGGCCAAGCTGAACGACATGCGCGACAAGCTGGCCAAGAAGCTGGCCGATCCGGCGCTCTATGAAGATGACCGCAAGGGCGATCTGGGTGTCTGGAACGGCAAATATGCCGAGGTGATGGAAGCTTTGGACCGGGCCGAGGCCTTGTGGCTGTCAGCGCAGGAAAAGCTGGAGGTGGCAGGCGCCTGACCGGTCCTGCTGCGTCAACCTGCGTAGATTCACGCAGACCCTGCGCATTTGCACGGTTCAGCAGCCCACGCTTGCCGTGCGGTGGTGCACATAATGCTGCGTTGCGGCGGGTCCGGGTGCGCCCCATGTTGAGGGGGTGTTTGAAGCCGGAAAGATCTCCTCCCATGACCAATGCCACCCTCCGCAGCCTGAAGAACCGTCGCACGCAATATGCGCTTGGCCGCAAGCTGCCGCTCTCTGTTGAAGCCACCGAAGAGCTGATCAAGGAGGCGATCCGCCTCTCGCCCTCGACCTTCAACTCGCAATCCTCGCGCGCGGTGATCCTGTTCGGCGCCGAGAGCGACCGGTTCTGGTCCATCGTGACCGAAACGCTGCGCGCCATCGTGCCGGCCGAAAGCTTTGCCCCGACCGAGGCCAAGATGAAGGCCTTTGCCGCCGGCGCGGGCACCGTGCTGTTCTATGAAGATCAGGCCGTGGTGAAGAACCTGCAGGAGCAGTTCTCGCTTTATGCCGACATCTTCCCGCACCATTCCGAGCATTCCTCGGGCATGGCGCAGCTGGCGGTCTGGACCGCGCTGGCCGATGCCAATATCGGCGCAAGCCTGCAGCACTATAACCCGGTGATCGACGCGGCTGTGGCCAAGGCGTTCAACGTGCCGGCCAGCTGGAAGCTGCGGGCGCAAATGCCGTTCGGTTCGAACGAAGGCGGTTTCGGTGACAAGACCTTCGTGCCCGATGACGGCCGTTTCCTGACCCTTGGCCTGACCGTCGCGGCCGAGTGATCTGAGAGAACGGGGCGGGTTCTGGCCCGCCCCTTCGCGCTTGCCTGACCGGGCCGCGCCATGCCACGCTGTCCCCGCCGCAGATGCGAGGGGATATGCCGGAAACCGCTTTTCTGATCACGGCCTTTGCCACGCTTTTCGTGGTGATCGACCCGCCCGGCCTTGTGCCGCTGTTCATCGCGCTGACCCGCGGGATGGACCCGGCGCGCCGCCGCGCCATGGCACAGCGGGCCTGCCTGATCGCGGGCGCACTTCTTCTGCTGTTCGGCCTGTTTGGTGAGGCCATTCTGGGCTTCATCGGGATTTCCATGCCCGCCTTCCGCATTGCGGGGGGCATCCTTCTGTTCCTGACCGCGCTGGACATGCTGTTCGAACGCCGGACCCAGAGGCGTGAGGGGCAGACGGCGGACCCTGATCATGACCCTTCGGTGTTTCCGCTGGCCACACCGCTGATCGCGGGGCCGGGGGCGATTGCCACGATGATCCTGCTGATGGGCCAGTCGGGCGGCGGCTGGGGCGGGACGCTGGCGGTGATGGGCCTGCTGGCGGTCATCCTTCTGGTCACATTCGCGTTTCTTCTCGCCTCCCCCCCGCTGGAGCGGCTTCTGGGCCGCACGGGCACCATTGTCATCACCCGGCTTCTGGGCATGCTCTTGGCCGCGCTGTCGGTGCAGTTCGTGATCGACGGGGTGAAACAGACCGGCCTGATCGGCTGAGCCTTGCCCGCAGGGGTGCAGCCCCCATATCGGGCCAAAGGAGTGTGCGATGGATGATTATACCCTTGGCCGCGCGGCCTATCTGGCGCTGTTGCTGATGGCGGTGGCGGGCTGGGCCTTCGTGGAATTCCGTCAGCGGATGGGGCAGGCCCTGCGCTTTGCCGCGGCCTGGGGTCTGCTGTTTCTGGGCGTGGCCGCAGGCTATGGCTTGTGGAACGACATCCAGCGCCAAAGCCCCGCACGCCAGATGGTCACGGCCGAGGGCGAGGTGGAGCTGCCGCGCGCCGCGGACGGGCATTTCTATGCCGAGCTGATGATCGGCGATGTTCCGGTGTTCTTCATGGCCGATACCGGGGCGACCAACATGGTGCTGGCGCCTGCGGATGCGGCCCGGCTGGGCATCGACACCGGCAGCCTGACCTTCATGGGCGAAGCCTCCACCGCGAACGGCGTGGTGCGGACGGCGCGGGTCAATCTGAAGGAAACGGTGCTGGGTCCGTTCCGGGATGACGGGCTTGTGGCATATGTCACCGACGGCGCCATGGACATCTCGCTTCTGGGGATGGATTACCTGCGGCGGTTTTCCATCCGGATCGAGGGCGACCGGATGGTCCTGACACGTTGAAGGCCATCCCGCAGGTGCGGCATCTTTCCTTTGTCATCTGCCCATGCTAGCAGCCCGGCCATCCGCACGGGCCAGAGGCCCCCGAACCGATGGAGAGCCGCAATGGCCATTGAACGCACCCTTTCGATCATCAAGCCCGACGCCACCAAGCGCAACCTGACCGGCAAGATCGTTGCCAAGTTCGAAGACGCGGGCCTGCGCGTCGTTGCAAGCAAGCGCATCCACCTGAGCGCCGCGCAAGCCGGTGAATTCTATGCCGAGCACAAGGAGCGCGGCTTCTATGGCGAGCTGGTGGCCTATATGGCGTCCGAGCCGGTGGTCGTGCAGGTTCTGGAAGGCGAAGGCGCCATCCTGAAGAACCGCGAAGTCATGGGCGCGACCGATCCGGCCGCCGCTGCCGAAGGCACCATCCGCAAGGAATTCGCACTGTCGAAGGGCGAAAACTCGGTCCACGGTTCGGACAGCCCGGAAGCGGCCGCCCGCGAAATCTCGTTCTTCTTCTCGGGTCTGGAACTGGTCGGCTGATCTGCCGTCAGGGGCGCGCCTTCGCGCGCTCCACCACACCAAGGATGGAAAGGGCCGTCTCCAGATCGGAGCGGCCCTTTTCGCTTGTCCCCGCAAGGCTGGCCTTGATCGCATCGAACCGCAGGCGCAGCGCGGCCTTTTCGTCGCCCCGGCAATCGTTCCACGGGCGGCCCTGCAGCCCCATCACCATGGCGTAATAGCCGATGAAATGCGGCGACGATCCTGACAGCAGAAGGCGGCGGTAGGCCTCATCCGCGCCCAGATGGCGCAGCTCTTCGGCGGTATGGATGCCTGCACGGGCAAAAGCCGCATCCGAAGCCGGGCCGAGATTGGGGATCGAAGACACGGGATCGGACATCGGCGCCGCCTTGAAATGACAAAGGCCAGCCTCACGGCTGGCCCGGGTTTCGTCAACAGCGGATCGGCGGCCGGCGTGCGGCGCCGGGGCACAGGGGTCAGATCGACGCCCAGTCCTTGAAGATCGGCTTGCCGGCCTGTTGCTGCTGCGGTGCGCTGCCCTGCTGCTGCGGTTGCTGCGCGGGGGTTTGAGAGCCGCCTTGTTGCGGCTGGTTCGACGACATCTGTCTGCTCCGAAGGTTTGCCTTTGTCGAAGGTCTCATCTGCTCCTTCGGCAAGGCAAAGGCAAGGCCGCCGTGTGACCGTTCTGCGACAGGGCGATCACATGTGCGACAGATACAACAATCGCAGCAATTGCAGCGGCATTTCGGCCTGTCAGGCCACGCGCAGCACTCGGTGCAGCGCGTGGTTGCCATCGACCAGATCGGTCAGCACGGCGCGGTCCAGTCGGGCATAGAAGGCATCCAGCGCCTCGGCCAGCACGCAGGTCAGCCGGCAGGACCCGTTCAGCGGGCAGGCGCCGTCGGTCTGGCCGATGCATTCGCTGAAGGGCAGCACCTGTTCGAAATCGCGGAAGACCTGACCCACGGTGATCTGATGCGCCGGACGGCCCAGCATCAGCCCGCCCGCGCGGCCGCGAATGGTGCGCAGGTATTTCTTCTGCGCCAGAAGGTGGATCACCTGCGCCAGATGGTTCTCCGATGCCGCGCAGGCCTGGGCCACCTCTTGCCGCCGCACGATCCGGTCGCTGTTCACCGCGCAGAACATCAGGGTTTTCATGGCAAGACTCGTTCGCATCGTCAGGCGCATCGCAGGGCTCCTCTGGCTGGGGCAGTCGCCGGTTTTCCGGGCGATCATGGCCTTTGGCCGGGGTCGTGCCATGACATAGATCAGAAATGCCTTTTATCTGCGCGATCCGCGAAGGGGCGCTGACCCCGGCCCAAGGTGGCACTGCGGCCCGGGCTGCCGAGTGCATCAAAGCGATTTGAAATCTGCTATATACAGAAGATGGTTGGAAATATGGCTTTCCGGAATCAAATGATTGCGCTAACAGAAAAGCGGTTTGGTTTCCCGGGCCCGTTGCCCTGCACCATGCTGCACGTGCAGCAAGCGCTTGACCGCCGGTGCATCGCAATTAGGCTTGGGCAACCCGATCCAATTGCCAGGTGGACCCGTGACCGATCTCAGCCTCACCCCGAATACCCTGAAGTCAGACATCCTGCGCCACCTGACCTTCACGCTGGGCAAGGATGCGGGCCATGCCAGCATCTATGACTGGCGCATGGCGCTGTCCTTCGCCATCCGCGACCGGATCGTGGAACCGTGGTTCGCTTCGACCCGCAAGACCTGGGGCACCGGGCACAAGCGGGTTTACTATCTGTCGATGGAATTCCTGATCGGCCGTCTTCTGGAAGATGCCGCGATCAACCTTGGCCTTTACGATCAGGCGGCCGAGGCGCTTTTGGAATTCGGGCAGGACATCCGCACCCTGATCAATGACGAGCCGGACGCCGCGCTTGGCAACGGCGGCCTCGGGCGGCTGGCGGCCTGCTTCATGGAAAGCATGGCGACGGTGGGCTGCCCGGCCTATGGTTATGGCATCCGCTATGAACATGGCCTCTTCCGCCAGCGGTTCGAGGGCGGGCGTCAGGTGGAAACGCCGGAGGACTGGCTGAAACAGGCGCATCCGTGGGAATTCCCGCGTCCCGAAAGCGCCTATACCATCGGCTTCAAGGGCCATGTCGAACACAAGGGCGACACCCACACCTGGTATCCGGCCGAGACGGTGATCGCCGAGGCGCATGATACGCCGGTGATCGGGTGGAAGGGGAAATGGGCCAATACGCTGCGCCTCTGGGCCGCGAAACCCACGACGCAATTCGATCTGGAGCGGTTCAATCGGGGCGATTATGCCGCCGCGGCCGAGCCGGAGGCGCTGGCCCGCACCCTGAGCCGGGTGCTCTATCCCGATGACACGACATATCAGGGCAAGGAACTGCGGCTGAAGCAGGAATTCCTGCTGACCTCGGCCGCGCTGCAGGACATCCTGCGCCGCTATCTGGCCAGCTACAGCGATCTGCGCGATCTGCCGAAGCATGTGGCAATCCAGATGAACGACACCCATCCGGCGATTGCCGGGCCGGAGCTGATCCGCCTTCTGCATGACGACCACGGCATGCCCTTCGGCGAGGCGATGAAGACGGCCCAAGGCTGCCTTGGCTATACCAATCACACCCTGCTGCCCGAGGCGCTGGAACGCTGGGCGACCTTCACCTTCGGCAATGTGCTGCCGCGGCACATGCAGCTGATCGAGGCGATCGACTACTGGCACAAGGACGAATACCACTCGCGCCCGCATTACGTGGGCATCCTGAAACACCATGAGGTGCGGATGGGCGAGCTGGCCTTCATCATGGCGCATAAGGTGAACGGCGTCTCGGCGCTGCATTCGGAACTCGTGAAGAAGAACCTGTTCCCGGAACTGGATGCGCTGCATCCGGGGCGGATCATCAATGAAACCAATGGCGTCACGCCGCGCCGCTGGCTGAAGATGGCCAACCGTCCGCTGTCGAAGCTGATCACCGACACCATCGGCGACGGCTGGGAAGACGATCTGGACCGGTTGAAGGGGCTGGAGGCGCATGTCGACGATGCGGCCTTTGCCGAGGCCTTCGGCGCCGCGAAGCGCGCGAACAAGGTGCAGGTGGCAAACTGGATTGCGCAGGATTTCGGGGTGAAGGTCAGCCCCGATGCGCTGTTCGACGTGCAGGTCAAGCGCATCCATGAATACAAGCGCCAGCTGCTGAACATCCTGGAAACCATCGCGCATTGGCACAAGCTGCGGTCGGGCCGGATCGAAAATCCCGTGCCGCGGGTCAAGATCTTCGGCGGCAAGGCCGCGCCCGGCTATGCGGTGGCCAAGGAAATCATCCGTCTGATCAACGATGTGGCGCAGGTCGTGAACAACGATCCGAAGACGGGCGATCTTCTGAAGATCATCTATCCGCCGAACTACAATGTCTCGATGGCGGAACGGCTGATCCCGGCGGCGGATCTGTCAGAACAGATTTCCACCGCGGGCAAGGAAGCCTCGGGCACCGGCAACATGAAGTTCATGATGAACGGCGCCCCCACCATCGGCACGCTGGACGGGGCCAATGTAGAAATCCTTGAGGAAGTGGGCGCTGAGAATTTCTTCCTGTTCGGCCTGACCGCCGAAGAGGTGATGGAACGCCGCAAGGTGGCTGACCACGAAAAGCAGGCCATCGAGGGCAGTCAGGAATTGCAGGATGTGCTGCAGATGATCGCCGAGGGCCGCTTCTCGCCTGAGGAGCCGGGACGCTATCACGGCATTGTCCATGGCGTCTGGCACCATGATTACTTCCTTGTCTCGTCGGATTTCGCGGATTTCCACCGTGCGCAGGGAGAGGTTGACACCGCCTATGCCGACCGCAAGCGCTGGCTGCGGATGGCGGCGATGAACACGGCGCGCAGCGGATTTTTCTCGTCGGACCGGACGATCCGGGGTTACATGAAAGATGTCTGGAACGTGACTTCGGCGCTGTAACGCGCCGGGGCAACGGAGGGGGGACGGAATGCTGGACGAAGCGGAGGCCCAGGCGATTGCCGAGGGCCGGCATGGTGATCCCTTCTCGGCCCTCGGCCCGCACAAGCGGGGCGGGAAATGGGTTATCACTGCCTTCGTGCCGGGTGTCGCACGGCTGTGGGTGCTGACCGGCAAGGTGGGCACCGCGGCCGAGGCTGAGGCGTTTCCCGGGATTCCCGGCCTTTTCACCCATGTGCTGGCCCGCCGCGCGGCCTACCGTTTCCGGGCCGAGGCGGTGGATGGCCATGTGTGGGAATTCGAGGATCCGTTCCGCTTTGGCCCCGTGCTGGGCGAGATGGACGAATATCTGCTGGGCGAGGGCAAGCACCGCCGGTTGTGGCAGGTGCTGGGCGCGCATCTGATCACCCATGAAGGGGTGGCGGGCGTGCATTTTGCGGTCTGGGCCCCGAATGCCGAGCGGGTGTCGGTCGTGGGGGATTTCAACGTCTGGGACGGGCGGCGCCATCCGATGCGGCGGCGCGGGCCGACCGGCGTCTGGGAAATCTTCGTCCCCGGCCTGACCGAGGGCGAGACCTACAAATACGAAATCCGCGGTCCCGGCGGCACGCTTCTGCCGCTGAAGGCCGATCCCGCAGGCTTTGGCAGCGAACATCCGCCGCGCAACGCCAGCGTGGTCCGCCCGATCACTGGCGCCTTCGGCGATCAGGACTGGATGGAAACCCGCGCGGCGAAGAACAGCGTCGATGCGCCGATCTCGGTCTATGAGGTGCATCTGGGATCTTGGCGGCGGGCGGCGGACGGGCGGATGCTGTCCTACACCGAACTTGCCGAGGAGCTGGTGGATTACGCGCTGTGGATGGGTTTCACCCATCTGGAGCTGCTTCCGGTTTCCGAATATCCGTTCGATGGCAGCTGGGGTTATCAGCCCATCGGTCTTTTTGCCCCGACCATCCGCCACGGCACACCATCGGAATTCCGCGCCTTCGTCGATGCGGCGCACCGCAAGGGGCTGGGGGTGATCCTTGACTGGGTGCCCGGCCATTTCCCCACCGACCAGCACGGTCTGGGCCGGTTCGACGGCACGCCGCTTTATGAACATGCCGATCCGAAAGAAGGCTTCCATCAGGACTGGAACACGCTCATCTACAATTACGGCCGGGTCGAGGTGGAGAACTACCTTGTCTCCAACGCCTTGTATTGGCTGGAAGAATACCATGTCGACGGGCTGCGGGTGGATGCCGTGGCCTCGATGCTGTATCGCGACTATTCCCGGGGCGAGGGGCAGTGGGTCCCGAACAAGGACGGCGGACGCGAGAATTACGAGGCCATCGCCATGCTGCAGGCGATGAACACAATTACTTATGGCGAATGCCCCGGCATCCTGACCGCGGCCGAGGAATCGACCAGCTTTCCCGGCGTGTCGCGCCCGGTGGATCAGGGCGGGCTTGGCTTCGGGTTCAAATGGAACATGGGCTGGATGAACGATGCCCTGCGCTACATGGCGCTGGACCCGGTTTACCGGAAGTATCACCACAACCAGATGACCTTCGGTCTGGTCTATGCCTTCAGCGAAAATTTCATCCTGCCGATCAGCCATGACGAGGTGGTGCACGGCAAGGGCAGCATGCTGGCCAAGATGCCCGGCGATGGTGAACAAAAGTTCGCAAATCTGCGGGCCTTTTACGGCTTCATGTGGGGCCATCCCGGCAAGAAGCTGTTGTTCATGGGCCAGGAATTCGCGCAAGGCGCGGAATGGGCCTATGCCCGCAGTCTTGACTGGCATCAGGCCGACCTGCCGCCGCACCGGGGCATGCAGCTTCTGGTGCGCGACCTGAACCTTGCCTACCGGGCCAATCCGGCGCTGCATCTGAACGATGCGCGGGCGGAAGGGTTCGAATGGATCGACCCCGACGATGCCGAAGCCTCGGTCCTGTCGTGGCTGCGCAGGGGCGGCCCCGGCGATCCGATGGTGGCGGTGGTGGTGAACCTGACCCCGGTCGAGCGCGACTATCCGCTTGGCCTGCCCGCAAGCGGGCTGTGGGAAGAGATTCTCAACACCGATGCGGAAATCTACGGCGGCGGCAACCGCGGCAATCTGGGCGGGGTGACCGCGGTGGAGGGGCCGGCGCGGGGACAGCCGTTCTCGGCCCATGTGCGGCTGCCGCCACTATCGGCCGTCTGGCTGCGGCAGGTCATTCAGGAGGAGGCGGCCGCGGTCTGACAGCCGCGCCGGCATGCATAGCAAGGGGCGCGTGACTTTTGCCCCGATCCGGGAGGGAAGAATGAAGGCGAGACTGAACAAGAGACTGTCTTCACAGGCCATGGCCTTCGTGCTGGCCGGCGGACGCGGCAGCCGTCTGAAGGAGCTGACCGACCGGCGGGCAAAACCGGCGGTCTATTTCGGCGGCAAGACCCGGATCATCGACTTCGCGCTGTCCAACGCGCTGAATTCGGGCGTCCGCAAGATGGCGATTGCCACGCAATACAAGGCGCACAGCCTGATCCGCCACATGCAGCGCGGCTGGAACTTCTTCCGGGCCGAGCGGAACGAATATCTGGACATCCTGCCCGCCAGCCAGCGGATGGATGAGGAGAACTGGTATCGCGGCACCGCCGATGCCGTGGCGCAGAACATCGACATCATCGACAGCTACAACATCAAATATGTGGTCATCCTTGCGGGCGACCACATCTACAAGATGGATTACGAGGTGATGCTTCAGCAGCACGTGGACACGGGGGCGGATGTGACCATCGGCTGCCTGACCGTGCCGCGGATGGAGGCGACCGCTTTCGGCGTCATGCATGTCGACAAAGACATGCGCATCACCGCCTTTCTGGAAAAGCCCAAGGACCCGCCCGCGATTCCGGGGGACCCGGACCATGCGCTGGCCTCGATGGGGATCTATGTCTTCAACTGGGATTTCCTGCGCGAACTTCTGCTGCGCGACATGGTGGACGGCAATTCCAGCCATGATTTCGGCAATGATCTGATCCCCGACATCGTGAAGAACGGCAAGGCCATGGCGCATCGCTTTGCCGACAGCTGTGTCACCACCGGGCTGGAGGATGAGCCCTATTGGCGGGATGTGGGGACGATCGACGCCTTCTGGCAGGCCAATATCGACCTGACCGATTTCGTGCCGAAGCTGGACCTCTATGACCGCAGCTGGCCGATCTGGACCTATGCCGAAATCGTGCCGCCGGCGAAATTCATCCATGACGAGGACGGCGGACGGCGCGGTCAGGCGATTTCCTCGCTGGTGTCGGGTGATTGCATCGTCTCGGGGTCGGAGATCCGCAATTCGTTGCTGTTCACCGGTTGCCGGACCCACAGCTATGCCAGCATGGAATATGTGGTGGCCCTGCCTCGGGTGGATGTCGCGCGGAAGGCAGAGCTGAAGAATTGCGTCATCGATTCCGGGGTGCAGATCCCCGAGGGGCTTGTGGTGGGACAGGACCCGGAGGAGGATGCGAAATGGTTCCGCCGCAGCGAGAACGGCATCGTCCTGATCACCCAGGACATGCTGAACCGCCGCGCGGCGAAGCTGGGATAGCGCGGTCCTGATGCCCGGCCGCCGGGGGTTTTCCACCCCCGGACCCCCGAGGATATTTGGGCCAAGATGAAGGGGCAGGCCCGCGGGGCAGGCTGTGCAGGAGACGGGCATGGGCGGCAAAATCCTTTCGGTGGCGTCGGAATGCGTTCCGCTGATCAAGACCGGCGGGCTGGCCGATGTGGTGGGAGCGCTGCCCGCGGCGCTGGCGCCTTTGGGCTGGGAGATGCGGGTGCTTCTGCCGGCCTACCGTTCGCTGCGCCGTCTGTTCGAAGAGGCGCCGGAAGCCTGGCCCGAGGTCTGGCATGAGGAAAACCTCTGGGGCGGCGACGGGCGGGTACGGGCGGGGACCGTGGACGGGACCGAGGTGCTGCTCCTGGACGCGCCGCATCTTTACGATCGTGAGGGCGGGCCCTATGTCGGCCCCTGGGGCGACTGGATCGACAATCCCCGCCGCTTCGCCGCTTTGTCCTGGGTGGCGGCCTGCATCGCGCGCGAGGGGCTGGCAGGCTGGAAGCCCGATGTGCTGCATGCGCATGACTGGCAGGCGGGCTATGCCCCGGCCTATCTGGCCTATCACGGCAACGGCGGCTGCCGGTCGGTCATCACCGTGCACAACATCGCCTTTCAGGGCTGGGCGCCGGTCAGTCAGATCGACGATCTGCGGCTGCCGGGCTGGGCCTTCCACCCGGCGGCGCTGGAGTATTATGGCGGTTTGTCGAGTCTGAAGGCGGGGCTGGTGACGGCGGACCGGATCACCACCGTGTCTCCGGGCTATGCGGCGGAACTGGCGCGGCCGGAATTCGGGCTGGGGCTGCAGGGGGTGATCGTGGAGCGGGCCGCGGTCGTCTCGGGCATCCTGAACGGGGTGGATACCGCCGTCTGGTCGCCCGAGGTGGAGGACGTGAACCCTTATTCGGCGAAGTCGATGACGGGCAAGGCCGCGGCGCGGGCCGCGCTTTGCGCCGAATTCGGGCTGGAGGTGCCGGGTCCGCTGGCGATTCTGGTCAGCCGCCTGACCGATCAGAAAGGCGTGGACCTGCTGCCCGCCGCGCTGCCCGCCTTCATCGAGGGCGGCGGCGGTCTGGCGGTTCTGGGCTCTGGCGCGGCGGAGATGGAGGCGGCGCTGCACGATCTGGCGGCGCGCTATCCGGGGCGGGTATCGGTGAGGATCGGCTATGACGAAGGCCTGTCGCACCGGATGTTCCAGGGCGGCGATGCCGTGCTGGTCCCGAGCCGCTTCGAACCCTGCGGCCTGACCCAGCTATACGGGCTGCGCTACGGCACGGTGCCGGTGGTGGCGGCCGTGGGCGGGCTGGCCGATACGGTGATCAATGCCTCGCCCATGGCTTTGGCCGCGGGGGTGGCCACGGGCGTCACCTTCTGGCCCACTGACGAATTGGGGCTGAGCCAGGCCCTGCGCCGCCTGCTTGCCTTGCATGCCGACCGCAAGGGCTGGACCCGGCTGGTCCGCAACGGCATGGCGCAGCAACTGGGCTGGGAGGTTTCGGCCCGGGCCTATGCCGCGCTTTATGACGGTCTGCTGGCATGAGCGGACATGCCCTTTCGCCCGGGCGTCCGTGGCCGATGGGGGCCACGATCACCGGCGACGGGGTGAATTTTGCCGTCTTCTCGGCCCATGCCGCGATGATCGAGTTGTGCCTGTTCTCCGGCGATGGCCGGAAAGAGCTGTCCCGGGTCCCGATCCGCGACCGTGACGGCGACATCTGGCATATCCATGTGGGCGGGCTGACGGCGGGGCAGGTCTACGGGTTCCGCGCCCATGGGCCCTATGATCCGGAGCGGGGGCATCGGTTCAATCCGCACAAGCTGCTCTTGGACCCCTATGCCCGCGCGCTGGAAGGGCGGCTGAAATGGTCCGATGCGCTGATGGGCTATCGGATCGGCAGCCCGAAGGGCGATCTCAGCTATGACACCCGCGACAGCGCCTTTGCGGTGGCGAAAGCGGTGGTCACCGATCCGTCCTTTGGCTGGGGCAACGACCAGCCGCCCGCCCGCACCCGGTCCGAGACGGTGATCTATGAGGCGCATGTCCGTGGCCTGACCATGCGGCACCCGCATGTCGAGAAGGGGTTGCGCGGCACTTATCTCGGCCTCGCCTCGGATGCGATGATCGAGCATATGCTGAAGACCGGCGTCACCGCGGTGGAAATCCTGCCGGTGCAGGCGATGTCGGATGAGCGGTTTCTGCTGGCCAAGGGGCTGCGCAATTACTGGGGCTACAATACGCTGGCCTTCTTCGCGCCGGAGCCGCGCTATATGGGCAAGGGCGGGTTGTGGGAATTCCAGACCATGGTCCGCCGCCTGCATACCGCCGGGATCGAGGTCATTCTGGACGTGGTCTACAACCATTCGGCCGAGGGCGACGAATGGGGCCCGACCCTGTCCTTCCGGGGGCTGGACAATGCCAGCTATTACCGGCTGGCCGAGGGCGGGCGCAAATATGCCAATGACACCGGCACCGGCAATACGCTGAACCTGACCCATCCGATGGTGCTGCGCATGGTGATGGATTCCCTGCGCTATTGGGTGGAGGTCTGCCATGTGGACGGCTTCCGCTTCGACCTTGCCACCGTTCTGGGGCGCGAGGTCGGCGGTTTTGACCCGAACGGCGGCTTTTTCGACGCGATCCGGCAGGACCCGGTGCTGAGCCGGGTGAAGCTGATCGCCGAGCCCTGGGACATCGGCCCCGGCGGCTATCAGCTGGGGGCCTATCCGCATCCGTTTCTGGAATGGAACGACCGCTTTCGCGACGGTGTGCGGCGGTTCTGGCGCGGCGATGCCGGGCTGACCCGCGATCTGGCCGCGCGCATCTGCGGCAGTGCCGAGAAGTTCGACCATTCGGGCCGGGCGGCCACCTCTTCGGTCAACCTGATCACCAGCCATGACGGGTTCACGCTGGAGGATCTGGTCTCCTACACCGTCAAGCGGAACTGGGACAACGGCGAGGACAACCGCGACGGCCATTCCGAAAACCACTCGGACAATCTGGGGGTCGAGGGTCCTTCGCCCGACAAGGCGGTGCGGGCCGCGCGGGATCTGCGCAAAAGGAACCTGCTGGCCACTTTGTTCCTGTCGCAGGGCGTGCCCATGCTGCTGGCCGGGGATGAGATCGGCCAGACGCAGGGCGGCAACAACAATGCCTATGCGCAGGACAACGAGATTTCATGGCTGAACTGGCGTGATACCGATGCGGCGCTGACGGCCTTTGTCGCCCGGCTGGCGGCGCTGCGGCGCGACCATCCGGTGCTGCGGCAGCGGCGGTTCCTGCATGCGCGGGCGCGCGCGGCCGATGGTTTGCGCGATGTGATCTGGCGCCGTCCTGACGGGGCCGAGCCTTCGCCGCAGGACTGGCACGATCCGGCCTTCCGCTGTCTCTGCGTCGAGATGCGGATGTCCGCCGAAGGCGGCGATCCTTCGCCCGCGGCGGTGTTTCTGGTGTTCAATTCCGGACCTGCGGTGCCGCTGGTCTTGCCAGAGACCGCCCCGGCATGGGAACTCGTGCTGGATACGACCCGGCCCGATCTGGTGCAGGAGACCGCGCCCGCCGCGGTTCCGGCCGGGTCGGTTCTGATGATGCGCGCGGCCCCCGCCTCGGTGCCGCGAAAGGGAGAGAGCAAATGAGCCTGACCGTCGCCACCCAGCCAATTTCCGGCCAGAAGCCGGGGACCAGCGGCCTGCGCAAGAAGACCCCGGTGTTCATGGGCCGCCATTATCTGGAGAACTTCGTCCAGTCGGTGCTGGATGTGGTGGGCTGCACGGGCAAGACCTTTGTTCTGGGCGGTGACGGGCGCTATTTCAACGATCGCGCGGCGCAGGTGATCCTGCGGATGGCGGCGGCCAACGGCGCGGCGCGGGTCATCGTGGGGCAGGGGGCGCTGCTGTCCACCCCCGCGGCCAGCCATCTGATCCGGCTGAATAAAACCGATGGCGGGATCATCATGTCCGCCAGCCACAACCCCGGCGGCCCCGAAGAGGATTTCGGCGTCAAGTTCAACATGCCGAACGGCGGACCGGCCCCGGAACAGGTGACCGAGGCGATCTATCAGCGCACGACCACGATCACCGAATACCACATCCTTGAGGCGCAGGACGTGGATCTTGCCACCATCGGGCGCAGCACCTTGGGCGGCATGATCGTCGATGTGGTGGATCCGGTCAGCGATTATGCCGCGCTGATGGAATCGCTGTTCGACTTCCCGGCGATCCGGTCGATGTTCGCGGGCGGTTTTCGCATGCGGATGGACAGCATGTGTGCGATCACCGGCCCCTATGCGACCGAGATCCTTGAGAACCGCCTGGGCGCCGCGCCCGGTACGGTGACTCATGGCACGCCCCTGCCGGATTTCGGCGGCATGCACCCGGACCCCAACCCGACCTGGGCGCATGAGCTGATGGATGAGATGTTCGGCCCGGATGCGCCTGATTTCGGCGCGGCCTCGGATGGTGACGGCGACCGCAACATGGTGGTCGGGCGCGGGATCTATGTCTCGCCCTCGGATTCGCTGGCCGTGCTGGCGGCCAATGCGCATCTGGCACCCGGCTATGCCCGCGGGCTGGCGGGGGTGGCGCGGTCGATGCCGACCTCCGCCGCGGCGGACCGGGTGGCGGCGAAGCTGGGGATTGCGACCTTCGAGACGCCGACCGGCTGGAAATTCTTCGGCAACCTGCTGGATGCCGGAAAGGCCACGCTCTGCGGTGAGGAGAGCTTTGGCACCGGGTCGGACCATGTGCGCGAGAAGGATGGGCTCTGGGCCATCCTGTTGTGGCTGAACATCCTTGCGGTGCGCAAGGAATCGGTCGCGGACATCCTTGCCGCGCATTTCGCCGAATACGGCCGTAACTACTACAGCCGCCACGATTTCGAGGCGATCGAGACGGCCAAGGCTGATGCGATGTTCACAGCCCTGCGCACCGCGCTGCCGGATCTTCCCGGGCGGCAGCTGGAGGGGCTGACCATCGAGGCGGCGGATGATTTTGCCTATACCGATCCGGTCGATGGCTCGGTCTCCACGAAACAGGGGGTGCGGGTGCTTTTCGCGGGCGGCAGCCGGGCGGTGTTCCGCCTGTCAGGGACGGGGACCGAGGGCGCCACGCTGCGGGTCTATCTGGAACGGTATGTTCCGGGGCCGGAAGGGCTGGACGAAGATCCGCAGGAGGCACTGGCCCCGATCATCCGCGCGGCCCATGCGATTGCCGGGATCGAAAGCTTTACCGGACGCACTGCGCCCGATGTGGTGACCTGATCCGATGCAGACCGGCCTCAGCCCCTGAGGCCGGTTTCCTCCAGCATCCCCAGACGCTTGGCCTCATAGTAGTATCCGCGGGCATACCACATCACGGCCTTTTCTTCGGACCCGCGCGACACCAGCCAGGCGCCCCGCAGATATTTGCCCGCATAGATCAGGTTCGTTTCGGCATCCAACAGCCCCTCGGGCGCGCCGCGATAGCCCATGGTTTTCGCGGTCTGCGGATGGATCTGCATCAGCCCGTAATAGGGGCCGTTGCGGGCCGCCGGATTGTATTTGCTTTCGCGCTGGATCACCCGGTGCAGCAGGCTTTCGGGTATGTCATGCACCCGCGCATATTTGCGGATCAGCGCGTTCATCTCGGGCGTGGCCCCGGCGCCGACCGACGGCTTCTTCTCTTCCCGGCGGCGCCCGCCGCAGGCGGCAAGGACCACGGGCGCGGCCAGCGACAGAAGGGCGAAACGGCGGGTAACGGTCATGGCGGGCCTCGGTCTGCGGTGCCCAAGCCATAGGCGGCACGGGCGCGAAGGGCAATCCCCGCTGCCCGGCTGCGGCGGGCCGCCGCCGTCATCTGCCTGTTTCCTCGGCACGGCACTCTGTCGCGGCAGCCGCACCCGTTCTGGGGGGTTGCACGGGCAAGGCGCCCAGATATAGTCGGGCCTGACGGGGCGGGGCTCCCCGCCCTGGTGACCGGGTCCGGTCAGGCAGGTCGAAGGCGGAGTCTCGGGCGGAATGGACGGCGATTTCAGAACTTCCTTCGTGCGCGAACCAGCCGCGCTGAAGCACTTTCCGGCGCTGGTTCTGAATGCGGATTACCGCCCTCTCAGTTATTATCCGCTCAGCCTCTGGCCCTGGCAGGAGGCGATCAAGGCCGCCGTGCTGGAGCGGGTGCAGATCGTGGCGGAATACGACCATACGGTGCGAAGCCAGAGGCATGAGTTCCGCATCCCCTCGGTCGTTGTACTGAAAGAATTCGTCAAACCCCAGAAGCGCGTGGCCTTCACGCGCTTCAATCTTTTTCTGCGCGACGAATTCTGCTGCCAGTATTGCGGCGGGAAGGGCGATCTGACCTTCGATCATGTCGTGCCACGGTCGCGCGGGGGCATCACCTCTTGGGAAAACGTGGTGGCGGCCTGTTCGCCCTGCAATCTACGCAAAGGGTCCAAGACGCTGCGCCAATCCGGCCTGCGGTTGCGCAAGCCCGCCCGCGCCCCCACGGCCGAGGAAATGCAGATTCACGGCCGCCGATTCCCGCCGAATTATCTGCACGACAGCTGGACCGATTACCTGTATTGGGATGCCGAACTGGACGCCTGATTCGGCAGGTTTTCCACAGATCTCAAGGTTTTACCCACAGATTCGGAGTCGCGGGCGCCCGCGGCCTGTGGTCCTGTATCCGGGCAACGGCCCAGATTGGACAGGCGCCATGGAACTTATCGTCGGCAACCGGCGCATCACGCCTTCGGCCATCCAACCCGTCTCGGGCGGGGTCGAGGCGCGTCTGAAGGGCGAGGCGCTTCTGCGGCTGCTGGATGCCAGCTTCCACGGGCAGGGCACGATCGAGGTCATCGGCGGCGGGCTGGACCGCCGGCCGATGGAAGTGGCCGATATCCGCATGACCGGGGCAGACACCACCGTGCGCCTGCGCTGCACCGGGCCTGCGCCGCGGCTGGTGTGACCGCGGCGCCCGGCTGGCGGATTACTCTGCGCGGGTGATCCCGGCGGCATGGGCCAGACCGGCCAGCGCACCCCCGACGAGCGGGGCCAGGATGAACACCCAAAGCTGCGACAGCGCGGCGCCGCCCGCAAAGAGCGCCGGCCCGATGGACCGCGCCGGATTGACCGACACGCCGGTGATCTTGATCCCGACAAGGTGGATCATGGTCAGCGTCAGCCCGATAGCCAGCCCGGCAAAGCCCGGGGACGCGCCCGGCTGGGTGGCGCCAAGGATCACCGTCACGAAAAGGAATGTCGCCACCGCCTCGAACAGCAGGGCGGCCATCACATCGTATTCGCCGCCATAGCCCGCGCCATAGCCGTTGGTGCCCATGCCTCCGGTCCAGCCTGCGCTGCCCGAGGCGATCAGATACAGGATCCCCGCGCCCAGAAGGGCACCCAGAACCTGTGCCACGGCATAGACGGCAAAGCGCCCACCGCTCATCCGTCCGGCCAGCATCACGCCCAGACTGACCGCCGGGTTCAGATGCGCGCCCGAGATCGGGCCCAGCCCATAGGCCGCCGCCACGATGGCCAACCCGAAGGCCAGTGCGATGCCGGTCAGCCCGACACCCGTGGTGCCGTCGCCCCCGGCAATGACGGCCGCGCCGCAGCCGAAGAAGACCAGTATGAATGTGCCGATCACCTCGGCGGTGAAAATCCTGAACATTGTCCCTCCTGCGCGCCGGGTCTCCGGCGTCACCGTTGAACTGCCTTGCGGGGCAGCCATGCATCCCGCGGCGTTGCTTTGCGGGCACTTTCGGCTTATGTCGGGGGGGCACCCCGCGTCAGGGGGAAATTGCGGGAAGTCTGCCCATGCGCGATCTGAAGATCCCCGACCAGCGCCACCCCGAAAAGGCGCATCGCCCCGATCAGGAACAGCCGAAAAAGCCGTCCTGGATCCGGGTGAAGGCGCCCACGTCCGAGGGGTACAAGAAGACCCGCGACATCATGAAGGAAAACCGTCTGGTGACGGTCTGCGAGGAAGCGGGCTGTCCCAACGTGGGTGAATGCTGGTCGCAGGGCCATGCCACCATGATGATCATGGGCGAGATCTGCACCCGCGGCTGCACCTTCTGCAATGTGGCCACCGGCAAGCCGCAGACGCTGGATGCGTTCGAGCCGGGCCGCGTTGCCCATGCGGTGCAGAAGCTGGGCCTGAACCATGTGGTCGTGACTTCGGTGGACCGCGACGATCTGGAGGATGGCGGGGCCGAGCATTTCGCCCAGACCATCCGGGCCATCCGCCACCGCAGCCCCGAGACGACGATCGAGGTGCTGACGCCCGACTTTCTGAAATGCGCGCCCTCGGCCCTTGAGAAGGTGGTCGAGGCGCGGCCCGATGTGTTCAACCACAATCTGGAAACCGTCCCGGGCCTTTACCATGAGGTGCGGCCCGGCGCGCGTTACTTCCATTCGCTGCGCCTGTTGCAGCGGGTGAAGGAACTGGACCCGACCATGTTCACCAAATCCGGCATCATGGTGGGGCTGGGCGAGACGCGGCCGCAGGTTCTGCAGGTCATGGATGACATGCGTTCGGCCGATGTCGATTTCCTGACCGTGGGGCAATATCTGCAACCCACGCCGAAGCATCACCGCGTGGCTGAATTCGTGACGCCCGAAGCCTTTGAGGCCTATGAAAAATCGGCCTGGAACAAGGGGTTCCTGATGGTCTCGGCTACGCCGCTGACCCGGTCTTCCTATCATGCGGGGGACGATTTCGCCCGGATGCGGGCGGCGCGGCTGGAAAAGCTGGGCCGGGCCTGAGGCCAGAAAAAAGGGCGCCCCGCGGGGCGCCCTTTGCATTTCCTGCGCAGCGGTTCAGAACCGCCAGCCAACGGCCAGATCATAGACCTCGGCATCGTCGCCCGTCAGCGCACCGGCCGAGACATAGGCCCCCGGCCCAAAGCCATATTCCATCCCCAGCGACCACAGCGTGTTGCTGCTGCCGCTGTCGGTATAGAGCATATCGCCCGACACTTTCAGCGCATCGCTGATCTGATAGCCCGCATGCAGCCGCCCGAAATCGGTGTCCGAGATCAGGTCGCTGCGCCCGGTTTCGATGGCAAGGGTCAGCGGGCCGCCTTCATAGAGCGCGCCGATGGACAGGGCGCTGTCCGAAGCGCCGCCCTTCGGGTCCAGATGCTGGGCCTTGGCAAACAGCGTGGTCGTGCCGGTGGAATAGTTCAGAACACCTTCCAGCGCGTCCACATCGGTGCTTGCGGCCTCGACCCGGTGGTAGGAGACACCCCAGCTGAGCGGCGCGCCCTCGGCCGTCTGGAACGAGATGCCCGGCGTCATGCCGCCATCCTCGCGCGACAGCAGCGAGGTGGCCGAGCCGCTGATCCCGGTCAGCGCCAGATTCACCAGCCGGTTGGTGCCGAATTCGGGCATCACCGACATGGTTTCGATCACCGGGCGCGGGGCGCCGATCCGGATGTCGCCCGGAGCGATGCCGATGACAACCGAAGCCCAGTAATTGGCCAGCAGATCGTCGGCTTCGCTGTCATAAAGCCCGTCAAAGGTGGCTTCGGCCCCGAAGGACAAAGCCCCGTTCGAGGCGCTGCGCCAGCCAAGCGTCACGTCGCCATCCAGCAGCGTGCCTTCGTCGCCGCCGCCGACATGGTAATATTGCAGCGCAACATCGCCGGTGACGACGATTCCGGGGGCAATCTCGATGCCTTGCGCGAAGGCGGATGCGGGAAGGACGGCCAGCGCAAGCGCCAGCGGGGAAACACGTTTCATCTGCTTACCTCAACAGTTTCTTGTGATTGCGGCCAGTGTAACCGCCTTTGCGGCGGAACCCGATATCACAGCCCGGTGAGGCGTCCAGTTTGGCAGATATTGTGGCACATATGTCCCGGTGCCCCATCCCGTGGGTCAGTTGGCCACAGGGGGCACCCGTTTCAGATAGGCCGCAACATCGGCGGCATAATCCGGGGGCAGACGGCCGAAGTTTTCCACAACATGCGCCATATGCCCGCCCACGCTGTCGAAATCCGGGGTGAAGCCGGTGGTCAGATAGCTGGCGATCTCCTCCTCCGACCATGTCAGCGCGGCGGGCGTGATGTTCGGGATCGTGCCCTGACCCGAAGGATTGGGCGCGCCTGCCAGCCATCTGGACCTGTCCATCCCGCCCAGCAGGTTGCGCGGCGTGTGGCATTCACCACAATGGGCCATCGCCTCGGCGATATAGCGGCCGCGCTCTTCGGTCGGGGTCAGGGGGCCGGGGAGCGCCCAGTCCGGGCCAAGGAACAAGAGTTTCCATCCGCCCAGTGCGAGGCGCTGGTCGAAGGGGAAAGACAGCTTGTGCGGCTGGCTGGGCGTGGGGTCGGCGGGCAGGGTCTGAAGATAGGCGTAAAGGTCGGCCACATCCTGCAGCTGCATCTTGGCGTAAGAGGCATAGGGCAGGGCGGGATAAAGGTGCTGCCCCTCTTTCGACACGCCGCGGGTCAAGGCATTGGCAAGGTCCAGAAGGCTCCAGTCGCCGATGCCCTGTTCGCGGTCCTGGCTGATATTGGGGGCAAGGAACGTGCCGAAAGGAGAGGGGAATTCCTGCCCGCCCGCCAGCACCAGCTCTGCCTCGCCCGTGGCGCCCGGGGCCATGTGGCAGGAGGCGCAGCCCGAGGCGAGGAAGACCCGCTCTCCCGCCGCCGGATCGCCGGTCAGCCCGGCAACGGCATCTTCGTTCAGGGGGGCGGGCAGGGTCAGCCAGAATGCCACGCCCCCCGCCACCAGCGCGAGAACAATCAGATAGCGCAGGATTCGCATCGGGGCCTCCGGGCAGCGGGCTGGGATTGCGGCCAGCCTAGCGCGGATCGCCGGGGGCGTCACCCGCCTAGGGGCGCGCCCGCAGCGAATTGACCGACAGCGCATCTGGCCACAGGCCCATGGCCTCGACCGCGACCAGCAGCAGGCAGGCCGCGATCACGCCCAAGACCAGCAGGACCTGCCGCATCGAGGGCGGATGCTGCGCCCAGCGTTTCGCCCGCAAAAGCCAGCGGATCGGGTCCATTCACGCGCCGTCGGTAAACCGCACCTTGCCGATGAAGGGCAGGTTGCGGTTGCGTTGGGCAAAGTCGATGCCATAGCCCACGACGAATTCGTCGGGGATTTCAAAGCCGGTCCAGGTGGCGCGGATCGGCACCTCGCGGCGGGTGGGTTTATCCAGCAGGGCGCAGATCTCCAGCCGCTTCGGCTCGCGGCTCAGCAGCAGGTTCTTGACGTGGTGCAGGGTAAAGCCGGTGTCCACGATATCCTCGACCACCAGCACATCGCGGCCGGCAATCTCGCCCCGCAGGTCTTTCAGGATGCGGACCTCGCGGCTGCTTTCCATGGCATTGCCGTAGGAACTGGCCTCCAGGAAATCCACCTCAACCGGCAGGTCGATCTCGCGCACGAGGTCGGCGATGAAGACAAAGCTGCCGCGCAGCAGGCCCACGACCACCAGTTTGTCCGTGCCCGCGTAATGCGTGGTGATCTCGCGCGCCAGCGCCTCGACCCGGGCGGCGATGGCCTTGGCGCTGATCATCTGGTCGATGACATAGGGGCGGTGCGTCATGGGGATTTCCGGCCTTTGTGGGACAGGGGGACGAGCGTAGACTGCCGGCATTTCCGGCAGGAGCATTTGCGATGAAGTTGGTTCTGATGGCAACCGCCGTTCTGGCCGTTCTGGTCGGGTCTCCAGCGGTCCGGGCTGAAGGGGAGGATCTGGAGGCGCTGCTGGCGCGGCAGCTGTTCATCGACGGCAAATATGACGAGGCCGCCGCGGCCGCCCGCCCGCTGGCCGAGCAGGGGGTGGCACGGGCGCAGCTTCTGATGGGCTATTTCCACGAAAACGGTCTGGGCGTGGCTGCCGATCCGGCGTTGGCCGTGGCGTGGTATGAAAAGGCGGCCGCGCAGGGCCAGCCGCAGGCCATCCACAATCTGGCCCGCAGCTATGAGGTGGGCGATCTTGGGCTGGCCGAGGACAAGGCCCGCGCCCGGGTGCTGTATGAACAGGCGGCGGCGCTGGATTTTGGCGCCTCGCTGCACAATCTGGGCCGGATGTGGCTGTGGGGAGAGGGCGGGCCGGCCGATCCGGCCATCGGCCGCGCGCTGCTGGAGCGCGCGGTGTCGCTTGGCCACCCCGAGGCGATTGCCGATCTGGCCTATGTCCTTGCCACCGGCGACGGCCTGCCCGCCGATCTTCTCCGCGCGCGGGCGCTATATGAAACCGCGGCGGGTCATCGCATCGACTGGGCCGAACGCGATTTTGCCGAGATGCTGGAATTGGGGGAGGGCGGGCCGGTCGATCTGGCCCGGGCACAGGACTACTACACCCGGGCCGCGCGGCAGGGTTATGCGATGGCCGGGATGGACCTTGCCGAACTGGCCTGGGACCATCCGGATCAGTTTCCGGACAAGGTGCAGGCCGCCGCATGGTGCCTTTGGGCCGAGGCGCAACCGCCGCAGCAGGGCGGAACCGATTACACGGGCCGCTGCGACCCGGCGCTGGCCCGGCTGACCGAAGCCGACCGCGCCGCCGCCCGAAATCTGGCCGAAACCATCGCTTTGGCGGAATAGCTGCCCCCGCGCGCAAGGGCCGCGGGTCCCGGCCCTTGAAATCCGGGACGTGTCGGGCGAGATGGAAGCGGACTGCCTGCGACCCGGACCCATGCCGACCCATCACGAAACCCGCCGCCTGCCCTATACCGCGCGCCAGATGTTCGATCTGGTCGCCGATGTGGAAAGCTATCCGAAGTTCCTGCCGTGGAACGCCGCCGCCCGCATCCGCACGCGCCACCCGGTGGAGGGGGGCGAGGTGATGGAGGCCGATCTGGTCATCAGCTTCAAGGTATTCCGCGAAAGGTTCGGCAGCCGGGTCACGCTCATGCCGGGGGAAAGCCGTATCCTGACCGAATATCTGGACGGGCCTTTCCGCTATATGCGCTCCACCTGGGCATTCCGGGACGTGGAAGGCGGCTGCGAGGTGGAATTCTTCGTGGATTTCGAATTCCGCAACGCCATTCTGCAGGGGATCATCGGCATGGTCTTCAACGAGGCGATGCAGCGGATCGTTCGCGCGTTCGAGACGCGGGCGGCACAGCTTTACGGCTGATGCGACGGAACGGTGACCGCGGGACGTGTCAGGGGGACATGAACCGCAAAGAGGCCGCCGATGCCCGCCCTGTTCCCCAGCCTGCCCCGCCTGATCCTGCGCCAGACCCTGCGTGCCCTGATCGTCTGGGCGCTGATCGTGGTGGGCCTGGTGCTTCCGGTACTGGCCCGGGCCGAGCGTGAAACGGAGTGCAACGCTGTCTGCATCGCCCCGCTCGACCGGCCGCCGTTCTGAACGGAAAAGACCCGGCGCGGAGATCCGCACCGGGCCTGCGAGAGGCAGACCTCTGGGGATCAGTCTGCGCTGGCCTCGCCCAGTTTCAGGCCGACAGGGGCGCCGTTCAATGTGCCGAAGGGCCGGGCGTCCTCCGCAGGGCGGCCGCCAAGCGCCGCGGCCAGCTTTTCCTGATCCAGCGCGCCTTCCCAGCGGCTGACGACGATGGTGGCCACCGCATTGCCGATGAAATTGGTCAGCGAGCGGCATTCCGACATGAAGCGGTCCACGCCCAGAATGATCGCCATGCCGGCCACGGGCACAGTCGGCACCACCGACAGCGTCGCCGCCAGGGTGATGAAGCCCGCGCCGGTCACACCCGCCGCGCCCTTCGACGACAGCATCGCCACCAGCAGCAGCAGCACCTGATCGCCAAGGCTCAGGTCGATGCCGGTGGCCTGCGCAATGAACAGCGCCGCCAGCGTCATGTAGATGTTGGTGCCGTCCAGATTGAACGAATAGCCCGTGGGCACCACGAGCCCCACGACCGAGCGGCGGCAGCCTGCGGCCTCCATCTTTTCCATCAGCGAGGGCAGGGCGGATTCCGAGGACGAGGTGCCAAGAACCAGCAGCAGTTCCGCCTTCAGATAGGCAATCAACCGCAGGATGGAGAAGCCGTTCAGCCGCGCCACCGCACCAAGGATGACAAAGACGAACAGCGCTGCCGTCAGGTAGAAGGTGCCGACCAGCGCCGCGAGATTGATGATCGACCCGATGCCGTACTTGCCGATGGTGAAGGCGAATGCCCCGAAGGCGCCGATGGGGGCGGCCTTCATCAGGATGTCGACCATGCGGAAGATGGCGGTCCCGGCGGCCTCGAACAGGGTCAGCACCGGCTTGGCCCGCTCGCCGATCAGGATCAGCGACACGCCGAACAGGATGGCCACGAACAGCACCTGCAGGATGTTCCCCTCGACAAAGGCCGAGGTCATCGTGGTCGGGATGATGTCCATGACAAAGCCGGTCAGCGTCGTCTCATGCGCCTTTTCGGCATAGGTGGTGACCTTGGACGCATCCAGCGTGGCCGGGTCGATGTTCATGCCCGCGCCCGGCTGCACCACATTGGCGACGATCAGCCCCACGATCAGCGCAAGGGTCGAGAAACACAGGAAATAGGCGAAGGCCTTGCCCACGACGGACCCCACGCCGCGCAGGCTGGTCATCCCGGCAAGGCCGGTCACGATGGTCAGAAAGATCACCGGGGTGATGATCATCTTCACCAGTTTGATGAACCCGTCCCCAAGGGGTTTCATCGCCTCGCCCACGCTTGGCCAGAAATGGCCCAGCAGGGCGCCCGCGGCGATGGCGACCAGAACCTGAAAATAAAGATGACGGTAAAAGGGGCGCGGCGCATGGGCGCGCGCGGCCGTGGTGTCGAGCTGCATGATGCCTCCTCCGGCGGGCTCGTGACGTTATGTGTCAGGCATGATACAGAAAGGTGCCAGAACGGTGCGGAATGAGGCGCATAGCGGCAATGCGTTGATTTCATGACATTCAGTACCGTCATGGGTGTCAAATATGTATGGAAATCCGCACAATTTTTCGTATGATGTGCGGATATCCGCACTATAGGGTCACGCAGGAGCGCCGAATGGCCGGGACCGAATCTGCAAGACGGCGGTGGATCATGCGGCTGGCCGGGGCCGGGATCATTGGTGCCGTCATGGCTCTGGCCGCGCTGGCCGTGCATGCGCCGGTGGCTGAGCGGTTGCGCGATGAGGCCACGGCCGCCGCCCGGCTGCGGGTTGAAACGCTGGAGAGCATTCTGGCCAAGCAGCGCGCCGTGGCGGCTATTCTGGCCGATGACACCGCAGTGCGCGACGATCTGGGGCAGGGGGCGGCCGCAGATCATGCAGTGGTGTCGCGCAAGCTGAACCGGCTGCGGGACGAGACGCAAAGTGCGGTGATCTATCTTCTGGACGCCGAAGGCATGGCGGTGGCGGCTTCGAACTGGGATCAGCCGGACAGTTTCGTCGGGTCGAATTACGGGTTCCGCGGCTATTTCCAGGGCGCCTTGCGCGACGGGACCGCGCTGGAATTCGCGCTTGGCACGGTCAGCCACCGGCCCGGGCTTTATCTTTCGCATGCGGTAACTCAGGCGGGGCAGGTGCTGGGTGTCATCGTGGTCAAGGTGGAGTTCGATGCTGTCGAATCCGCATGGGCCGCCAGCCGTGATACCACCTGGGTCACCGACGGGGCCGGGCAGGTGCTGTTGTCCAGCCGAACCGGAGATCGGTTTGCCCCGCAGCCTCCGGTTCCCGCCGATCAGATCGCGGTGACGCAGACCGTGCCCTCGCCCGGGTGGCAACTGGTGCTGGCGGTGCCGGTCGCACCCGCGCGGCAGGCGGCGGCGCTGGCCTCCGGCGCGGCGGGCAGCCTTGCGGCGCTGGCACTTCTTGGCTTTGGCCGCTGGCGCCGGGCTCGGGTGCGGGCCGCGGCCCGGGGCGCGGAAGAGGCCCGCCGCCGGGCCGAACTGGAGGCCGCGGTCGCCGACCGCACCCGCGCCCTGCGCGATGAGATTGCCGAGCGCACGCGGGCCGAGGCGCGTCTGGCCGGGCTTCAGGCGGATCTGGTGCAGGCCAACAAGCTGGCCACCTTGGGGCAGGTGACGGCGGGTCTGGCGCATGAGGTGAACCAGCCGCTGGCCACGATCCGCCTTCTGGCCGAAAATGCGCAGGTCCTGCTGCCGAAACGCGCGCCCGCCGATGTTGCGGACAACCTCTCGGCTATCGTCCGGATGAGCGAGCGGATCGGTCAGATCACCACCGGCCTGCGCGGCTTTGCCCGCAAGGCCACCGGAGAGACGGCCGCCGTGGCACTGCGCCCGGTGATCGAAGCCTCGGTCCTGCTGACCGCCAGCCGCCGGCATGAGGTCGGCGCGCGGATCGAACTCCCGGACATCGGCCCCGAACTGACCGTCATGGTCGAGGCGGTGCGGCTGGAACAGGTGCTGGTCAACCTGATCCAGAATGCACAGGAGGCGCTGGCCGGGCGGCCTGATCCCTGTATCCGGATCAGCGTGGCCGTGCAGGGCGACCGGGCCGAGGTTGCGGTCAGTGACAACGGCCCCGGCCTTGGCGCGGTGGCGGACCGGCTGTTCACGCCCTTTGCCACCACCCGGCCCGGCGGCCTGGGTCTTGGGCTTGTCATTGCGCAGGAAATCGTGCGCGACTTCGGCGGAGAGCTGCGGGCCGACCCGCCGCAGCCGGGGCAGGGCGCCACCTTCCGCTTTGATCTGAAACGGGGGCCGGCATGATGGCGCAACCTCTGGTCCGGCTGGTGGATGATGATGCCGATCTGCTGGCCGCCACGGCACAGGCGCTGCGGCTGGCCGGGTTCCGGGTGGAGACTTTTGAGGCTGCCGAAGCCGCGCTTCAGGGCCTGACGCCGGATTATCCGGGCGTCGTGCTGTCGGATGTGCGGATGCCCGGCATGGACGGGCTGGAGCTGCAGCGGTGTCTGCAGGCGCTGGACCCGGACCTGCCGGTGATCCTCCTGACCGGGCACGGCGATGTGCCCATGGCGGTGGCCGCGCTGAAGGCGGGCGCCTGGGATTTCCTGACCAAGCCCGCCGGAACCGATGCGCTGACCGCCGCGCTGCGCCGGGCCGTTTCCGCCCGGGCATTGGTGCTGGAAAACCGCCTGCTGCGCGCCAGCCGCCCTGAACCGGAGCCGGGCGATCCGCGCCTTCTGGGCGACAGCGCGGTCATGGTCCATCTGCGCCAGACCCTCTCCCGCGTGGCCGAGGCGGGGCTGGATGCTTTGATCTCCGGCCCGGTGGGGGCAGGGAAAGAGGCCGTCGCGCGGGCGATTCATGCGCAGGGCGCCCGGCGGGGGCGGGCCTTTGTGCATATCATCTGTGCCGCCCTCGACCCGGTGGCCTTCGAGGGGGAGATGCTGGGCCGGCCTGCGGGGGCATCACCGCGGCAGGGACGGCTGCCCGGCGCGCTGGAACAGGCGCATCGCGGCACGCTGTATCTGGACGGGATCGAACATCTGCCCCCTGCGGCGCAGGCGCGGTTGCTGACGGTGCTGGGGGCAGGGGAATACCGTCCGGCCGGGGCCGCCGCGCCCCGGGCACTGGAGCTGCGGCTGATCGCCTCCACCTCGGCCGATCTGGGGGCGTTGACGGCAGCGGGCAGCTTTCGGGCCGATCTGTTCTACCGCCTGTCGGGAATCGTCTTGCAGGTGCCACCGCTTTCGGCGCGGCTGGAGGATGTGCCGGGCCTTTTCCGCCGTTTCGTGCGGGACGCCTGCCGCCGGGCCGATCTGCCGGTTCCGGCGCTGGACGCGGCCATCCAGGCCCGGCTGATGGCGCAGGACTGGCCGGGAAACCTGCGTGAGCTGCAGCAACTGGCCGAATCCGTGGCACTTGGCCTTGCACCCTCGCCCTCGGGCCCGGATCCGGCGGGCGAGGGGCTGACTGCCATGGTTTCCGCCTATGAGGCAGAGCTTCTGCGCTCGGCCCTGCGCCGCAGCGGCGGGCAGGTCACCCGCGCGATGAAGGCCCTGCACCTGCCGCGCAAGACGCTTTACGACAAACTCGCCCGCCATCGCATCGACCCTGCCGCATTTCGTCCGCAGGACCGTTGAACTGTGCGGCTGCTGCTGCTACAGGACTGCGCATGCCCGGTTAGCTCAGAGGCCAGAGCTGCGCTTTTGTAAAGCGAGGGTCGGGGGTTCGACTCCCTCACCGGGCACCAATATTTTGAAGAAAAACAAGCATTATCATCTGGCCTCTTGGCGGATGCCGTAGCTGATCCACCCGCAAGACCACCTCTCGGCAGATGCCTAGCTTTTCTTTGCGGCCCAACGGTCAGTTTGACGTCCCCGCTTTTTGCAACGGGTTGCAACCTGTTCGATGCGCTAAATCAAAAGTCGAAGATCGGCCAGAACACTCTCAAGCGTTGATATCCGTCCGGATGCCGGTCGGAAACTTGGTGATCAGCGGGTCGGGCACCACAAGCTGCACGTTCGCCTGCGTCATCGCACGGAACTGGAACTGCGTCTCGGATACACCTTCCTGCAAGATTAGCAGGTGCTTGACCGGAATGCGGTCTGCCTCGTTGATGACCTGCCGCCAGCGGTCGCGGCAAGTGGTTTTGGTGGCGAGCATCCGAAGCCGGGCGACTGGAAAGCTTGGATCGCGGTATGCCTTTTGCGACGGAAACAGAAAGTCCGGGCGCTTGCCGGGCTCCCATTGCGGCCCGTGCCGGAAATTCACGCCCTCGCGGAGCCGTTCCTCGATCAGGATTTCGCGGATGTGCAGTTCCAGCGCGCTGCCGGAGCGCGCCTTGCGCCGTTGCAGCACCGTTTGCGCCCCGGGAAATGAAATCTTCCAAGGTTGTGAAACCCGCCCCGATCGCGGGAAGCTCCACGGTTTCCTCCACGCTGCGGAAAATCTCGAACTCGCATTCGCGCCGCCGCAGGAGCCACTTGTCAGGTGGCGTGCCATGCTCAGGCCGACGCTCCACCGTCTTGTGAATGATCTCCGCGCCGGTCGGGAACTGTGCCAGCCACGCAGGCGGTATCTCGGCCGGTTCCAGCCTGCACCGCGCCGGACCTGCGGCAAAGGGGGGAACAGCCCGAGGTGCTCGGGTGCCCGAATGCCATTCGCCACATGAGGGCAGAGCTCGGCTGGTCAAGGCAGGTGGTGGACTGGGGCGGGAAGGATTGTATCCGGTGCACTGTGGCCCATGCCAAAGGGCGCCCGGTCGGGCGCCCTTTGGTTTGTGCGGTGCTGGCCGGCTTCGGGATCAGGCCGAGACCTGTTCGCGCAGGATGGCCACCGTCATCGAGATCATCAGATAGACGCCCAGCAGGATCAGCAGCGTGACCAGCGTGTTTTCAAAAACGCGGGGATAGGTCGGCTCATCGGGAGGAACCGGGTTGACCGAGGGGGCGAGATAGCGGACCTGCCGGTTCGCCTCGACGCGGGAATTCTCCATCGCCTGCACCGCCTGGGCCAGGATCATCTGCCGGGTCTGCACATCGGCCTGGGCGACCAGCAGTTCCCCCTGAATCCGGGCAAGGGATTCGGTGTCGCCGCTGCCTTCGGTCAGCTTGCGGCGCAGCTCGGCGATTTCGGCCTCCAGCGTGGCGATGCGACGCTTCACCGGGTCCATCCGGGCGGTATTGGGGCTGCTGTTCGATTCCATCTGAGCAAGCGACAGCTTTTCCTGCGTCAGCTGGGTTTCCAGCGCGCCGATCTGTGATGTCAGGAGGGTGACTTCAACCTCGGACGACAGGATCTTGTAGCGCTCCTGCAGCTCGACGACGCGCTGCTGCGCGGAAAGAACGGCCTTTTCCGCTTCCTCATAGCTTTCGCGCGCGCCTTTCATGGAATCCTCGCGCAGGCGCTGTGTCAGTTGGTCCACCTGCTCTTCGGCATATTTGATCAGCTGGCGCGACCATTCGGCCGAAAGCTCGGGCGTGGGGGCGCTGACCTCCATCTTCACGATGCCTTCGGACTGGTCGTAGGAAATCAGCACATAGCGCGCATAAAGCCGGTAGGCCTCTTCCAGCGAGGCATCGGCGGGCAGGCGCAGGATCGGGTCGATCTCCTCGCCCTGGAAATGGCTGCGGAAGCCGTGGTCCTGCTCCAGCCGCAGCATGGCATCGCGCGATTGCAGATAGCCCTGAACGGCGATGGAATCCTGCGATGTCACCAGCGAGGTGCCCTGCAAGAGCCCGCCCATCCCGGCGGCGGCGGCAGGCTCCTGCTGCTGGATCATGAATTCCGATTTGGTCGCATACATCGGCGTGGCGACGGCAGAGAAATACCAGCCTGCGATGATCGTGGGCAGAAGGATGAAGACGAAGAGCCGCGACGCCAGAAGCGCCAGCTTGCGCCGCCGGCGACGGGCGATATCGGCCTGCATCTTCAGGATTTCGGCGGCGTGGTTCACCTCGGCCCGCTGCTCGGTCGAGGGGAGCTGGATGGGCTTCACCGTCTGGGGCAGCTTTACACCGTCGCCGGGCAGCGGCGTCAGGGCACGGCCGGTGGCCGAGCCCGAAAGGGGGGCGGGCTCTCCGCCGGGTTCCGCCATCACCAGTTCCAGCATGGAACCGCGCTGGAACGGGTCCACCCCCGCCTCGCGCAGCAGGCGCACGGCATCGTAATCCGACGTGGCGGGCATGTTGCGGCTTTGCGCCAGACGCCGCGCGGTGCGCAGCTGCCGCCCGGTCAGCCCTTCCTTGCGGATGGCCTCAAGCTGCGCCTCAACCGAGGCATCGGCGGCAGGCGTGGCAGAGGGGGCAGGGGCAGAGGCCCGGGAAGGGGCCTCGTCACGGCGGAAGTTCATGTCGCCGAAACCGTCATCCGTGCTGGCAAAGGGCATCTCCTCGGCCGGGGGCGGGGCGACGGGGCGCGGCGCCGGTTTCGGCGCAGCGGCCGGATCGGGGCGACGGATGTGGAAGCGGGTTGCCTTAAGTGTAGTCATAAAGACGCTTCGCCTCTTCCAGTGTGTCGAACATATACAATTGCCCGTTGCGCAGGACCGCGGCCTGACGGGCGAACCGTTCCAGTGTTTGCGCCGAATGCGAGACGATGACCACGGTGGAATTCTTCAGCCGCTCACGCAGGATGGCGCCGGCCTTGCGGTTGAATTCCACATCCGAGGTGGAGGGCATGCCCTCGTCGATCAGGTAGATGTCGAATTCGATCGCCAGCATCAGCGAAAAGGTGAACCGCGACTTCATCCCCGAGGAATAGGTGGCCAGCGGCATGTTGAAATATTCGCCCAGACCGCAGAGCCAGCGGCAGAAGCTTTCCACATAATCCGGATCCAGCCCGTAGAGGCGCGCGATGTAGCGGCAATTCTCATGCGCTGACTGCTTGGCGTTGACCCCGCCCATGAACCCCAGCGGGAATGAAACCCGGCAGCCGCGTTTCACAAAGCCTTCGTCCGGCTTTTCCAGCCCCGCCATCATGTTGATGACGGTGGTCTTGCCGGTGCCATTGGCCGCCAGAATGCCCAGAGAGCGGCCAAGCTCGATCCGGAAGGAGGCCCGGTCAAGGATCACCTTGCGGCGGGTGCCGGTCCAGAAGGATTTGGAGACATTCTCGAACTCGATCATCCCAACCTGCCCCTCGCGCGGGACGACCAGCGCGGGACCTTGCCTTGCTCTGCCACACCGGCCGGACGCGAATGCGAATCGACCGCTTCCATTCTGCCGGAACCTTTGTTCACGCCCGGCTTCCATTCGGCAAGATGCCGTTGCAATACGGCCCGAATAAGGCCGAAACCCGGCCTCTCAGCCGCCCCTTCGCCCCAGGATCAGCGCCACAGGCCCCACCAGCAGGCTGAGGGCAAGACCAAGGCGTGCCGCCTCCTGCATGGCGCCGCCCGGCAGGCTGGCATCCACCGCCACGGCGGGAACGGTGAAGCCCATGGCGAGAACCGGCAGAAGGCGCAGCACATCCGCCGCCCGCAGCCCCCGTGCCAGCGCAAAGCCGGGCAGAACCGCCACCAGCGCCCAACCCAGGGCCATGCCTGCGGGCCGGCCGATCCACAGGCTGCCCAGCGTGACCAGCGTGGTGGGCTGGAAGGCCGCCAGATCCACCCCGCCCCGGATCAGGCCGAACAGGAACAGCGTTGCCGTCACCGGCCAGACCAGCGCATGGGCCAGCCGGTTCAGCGGGTCGTGCAGCAGCCCCTCCGCCTCGGCAAACAGGCCGAAGCTGCGGTCGGCATGGGCAATCGCCGGGATCACCGGCAGAAGGCCAAGCGCCGCAGGCAGGCCCGACGCGGCGGTGCCGAACCATGAGGCCGCCCCCGCCAGCACATAGGGCCAGAGCGCACGGCCCGCGCGGCGCTGCCGCTCTGTCGCGTCGGGGGGCGGTGTGCGCCCGTGCAGCGCCCAGACCGCAAGCGCGGATGCAACCGGCAGGGCCAGCCACAGAAGCCGGACCGAAAGATGCGGGTTGGACAGGCCAAGGATCAGCAGGGCCAGAATATCGGTCAGGATCGCCGTCAGCAGCGCCAGATGCAGGGCCGGGCTGCCCTGTCCGAAAAGATGCCGTGCCACCAGATAGACCAGCACGGTATCCGTGCCCAAAGGCACCGTCCACCCGCCGCCCGCCACCGCTTCTTCGGCCGTTTCGATCAGCGCCGACAGGATCAGCCACAGCGCGACCGCACCCGCCATGCCGCCCAGCGTCAGGCCCAGAGGCAGCAGCGACCGGCGGCCCGCCATGGACCCGCGCTCCAGGATCAACGCCTCCCACAGCTCTTTTCCGATAAAGAAGAAGAACAGCGCCATCAGCATGTCGGTGACGATCATCAGCGGCGTGAAGGTGACGGACCCGGCCCAGACCCAGCCCGGCAGCACCAGATCGGCCAGCCGCCATTCGACGAAATCGTAATAGGCCGCAGGGGCCAGATTGACCCACAGCGTGGCCAGCGCCGCACCTGACAGAAGGGCAACCGCAAAATGGCGGACAAAAGGAGAGATACGATACATGGCGGGTGCAGCAGGCGAAGGTTATCCTTCCGGATTACCCCCCTCTGCGGATCGAGACAACGGCCCGGCGGCGGGGAAGGCACAGGGTGTTGCATCGCCGCCCGCACCCCATGGACCATGGGGCGCTGCGCTCTTATCTCTGGCGCATGACCCTTGCCGAAGAGATCCGGGCCTGCCGCCTCTGCGCAGAGCGCTTTGCCGCCACCGCCACCGGCCACAGCCCGCGGCCGGTGGTCTGGTTCCGGCCCGGCGCGCGGCTTCTGATTGCGGGGCAGGCGCCGGGCGCGCGGGTCCATACCTCGGGGCAGCCTTTCACCGACCCTTCGGGCGACCGGCTGCGCGACTGGACGGGGCTTTCAACGGACGAGTTCTATGATCTGGATCGGGTGGCCATTGTTCCCATGGCCTTCTGCTTTCCGGGCTATGACGCCAAGGGGTCCGACCTGCCGCCACCGCCCCTTTGTGCTGCCACATGGCGCGCGCCGGTGATGGCCGCGCTGCCGGGGCTGCGACTGACGCTTCTGGTGGGCGGGGCGGCGATCCGCTGGCATCTGGGCCGGTCCAACGTGACCGAGACGGTGCGCAACTGGCGCGAACCGGCGGCGCGCGGCGTCTTTCCCTTGCCGCATCCGTCCTGGCGGAATACGGGGTGGCTGAAGCGCAACCCGTGGTTCGCCGCGGAGTTGCTGCCCGAATTGCGTGCCCGCGTCCGCGCGGTGCTGGAGGCCCGATGACCGAGATCCTGACCCTGCTGGACGCCGCCCATGCCGCTGTTTCGGCCGACCCGGAGAATGAAACCGCCCGGCTGCGGTTCTATGAACGGCTGGCCGATGGCGAAATGTTCCTGCTTCTGGAGCGGGAGGCCACCGGCGGCACGATCGAGCCGCGGGTCTTCGATCTGGAAAGCGGGCCGGTGGTGCTGGTCTTCGACCGCGAGGAGCGGCTGGCCGAATTCTCCGGCGGTGTCGCGCCCTATGCGGCGCTGCCGGGCCGGGTGATCGCGGCGCAGCTGAAAGGGCAGGGGATCGGGCTGGGCGTCAATCTTGGCGTGGCCCCGTCCGAGATGCTTTTGCCGCCCGAGGCGATGGACTGGCTGGCCGAGACTCTGGAGGGCGGGCCGGAGGAAACCGAAGGCAGCCCCGAGGAATTCGTGCCGCCCTCGGCGCCCGAGGCGCTGATCACCGGGCTGGATGCCAAGCTGGCCCGCGCGGGCGGGCTGGCGGCGGCGGCCTTTCTGACCGGCGTACGCTATGCCGACGGGCGGCGCGGGCATCTTCTGGTGTTTCTGGGGGCCACAGCCGGGGCGGAGCCCGCACTGGCGCGCGCCGCGCGCGAGGCTTTGGTCTTCTCCGGCATCGAGGCGGGAGAGATGGACGTGGCTTTCCTGCCCCCCGGCGATCCGGCGCTGGCGGCACTGGCAAAGGTGGCGCTGCGCTTCGACCTGCCGCAGCCCGAGGACCATGCCGCCGAGGCGCCTCGTCCCGCCGCCCCCGGCAGTGATCCGGCAAAACCGCCGCGTCTGCGCTAAGCTGCTTGCGCTTTCGCCGCATGCCGTCTATATGCGCGCCACTTCACAGGCGGATGCGGGCCTTTGCGGGGAGAAATCCCGTTCAGGTCCACCGGTTGGGGCACCAAGGAAACAAGGGGTCCTGAGAACATCCGCCGAGGCGCAAACCGGAAAAGGAATGGACATGGCGCTCCCCGATTTCTCGATGCGTCAGCTGCTTGAAGCTGGCGTTCACTACGGTCACCAGACCCAACGCTGGAACCCGCGCATGGCGGAGTTCATCTATGGCGACCGCAACGGCATTCATATCGTTGACCTGACCCAGACCGTTCCGATGCTGGAACAGGCGCTGAAGGTCGTGCGCGACACCGTGGCCAAGGGTGGCCGCATCCTGTTCGTCGGCACCAAGCGTCAGGCCCAGAAGCCGATCGCCGAAGCCGCCGAAAAATGCGCGCAATACTACATGAACCACCGCTGGCTGGGCGGCACCCTGACCAACTGGAAGACCGTTTCGCAGTCGATCCAGCGTCTGAAGAACATCGACGAGATCCTGGCTTCGGGCGGCGAAGGCCTGACCAAGAAAGAGCGTCTGAACATGGAACGCGACCAGACGAAGCTGCAGGCTTCGCTGGGCGGCATCCGTGAAATGGGCGGCGTTCCGGATCTGCTGTTCATCATCGACGTGGGCAAGGAAGATCTGGCCATCCAGGAAGCCAAGAAGCTGGGCATCCCGGTCGTGGGCGTGGTGGACACCAACAACTCGCCCAAGGGCGTGGATTACGTGATCCCCGGCAACGACGACGCGGCCCGCGCCATTGCGCTGTATTGCGACCTGATCAGCCGCGCGGCTCTGGACGGCATGTCGGCGCAACTGGGCGCCGCCGGTGTCGATCTGGGCGCGCTGGAAGAAGCGCCGGCTGAAGAAGCCGCCGAAGCCTGATTATTGCGGGGCAGGGGCGTTTCGCCCCCGTTCCGTCACGCTATCGTTGCCCGGCGGGGATAACCCCGCCGGTGCCCCGTTCTGAAGGAGCTGCAACATGACCGTCACCGCTCAGATGGTGAAAGAGCTGCGCGAAGCGACCGGCGCAGGCATGATGGACGCCAAGAAGGCGCTGACCGAAAACGACGGCAACATGGAAGCCGCCGTGGACTGGCTGCGTACCAAGGGCCTGGCCAAGGCCGCCAAGAAGGCTGACCGCGTTGCGGCCGAAGGCCTGATCGGCGTGGCCGTCGCCAATGGCAAGGGCGTCGCCGTCGAGATCAACTCGGAAACCGACTTCGTGGCCAAGAACGCCGACTTCCAGGCGCTGGTCCGCGAAGTGGCCAAGGTTGCGCTGGAAACCGGCGATCAGGTCGAGGTGGTCAAGGCCGCCGATCTGAACGGCAAGACCGTCGAGACCGTGATCCAGGAAGCCATCGCCCGCATCGGCGAGAATCTGAACTTCCGCCGCCTGCACGTTCTGGAAGGCGACACCGTGGTGTCCTATGTCCATAACTCGGCTGCCGAAGGCATGGGCAAGATCGGCGTGCTGGTCGCGCTGAAGGGCCCGGCCGAAGCCGCGCAGACCATCGGCAAGCAATTCGCGATGCACATCGCGGCGACGAACCCGCTGTCGCTGTCGGAATCGACCCTTGACCCGGTGGTGGTGGAGCGTGAGCTGGCCGTGCAGACCGCCAAGGCGCTGGAAGAGAACACCGCCTCGGCCAAGCCGAAGCCCGATGCCGTGATCCACAACAACATCATCCCGGGCCGGATGAAGCGTTTCCTTGCGGAAAACACGCTGCTGGGCCAGGCCTTCGTGATCAACCCCGACCTGACCGTGGAAGCCGCGGCCAAGGAAGCGGGCGTGGAAATCACCGGCTATGCCCGCGTTGCCGTGGGCGAAGGCGTCGAGAAGAAGTCGGAAGACTTTGCCGCCGAAGTGGCCAAGGCGCTGCAGGGCTGAACTGCCCTTGAGAGAACAATACGAAAGGCCGGGCCACAGCGTCCGGCCTTTTGCTTTGTGCGATGGATCTGCGCTGCAAGGGCCTTGGCCATCACGGCGGTGCGGGGGCAGGGCGCTTTGGCTGATCCCTACCATTCGGCAATAAAAAAAAGGCGCGGCCCGGGGACTGGGCCGCGCCTTCTGCCTGCCGATCCCGCCATTGGGGAAATGGGACAGGGGACCGGGCAGGAGGTCCGAATTGCAGGCCTGACCGCTCCGTAATCGCGGAAGCCCGGCCTGCATGTTCCAGGCGAAATGCCACCACTCACGGAACGCCTGCACTTTGTCGGCTGACGCAACGTCAATCCAGTGGGGATTTCCTTACCATAACCCTTTGCGGGTGCGGCTAGCGCGCCGCATGCGCCTGCGGCTGACTGGCGGGGGGATACTGGAAGATCATATTCAGCAGCGCGCCCTTGGCCACCGCCTGGGCGGTGGTCTCTACCGCCAGCGCCTCGCGCGCAAGGCGCAGGTGCTTTTCCACCATGGCCGGGCTGACGCCCATCAACAGCGCCACATCCTGCGTGGTCTTGCCATCCGCCACCCATTCCAGCGCCTCGCGCTGGCGCGGCGACAGCGCGCGCGCGCGGGCCAGATGCGGCAGCTGGACGATCCGCAGATGCATCATCTGTGCCACGGCCACGATCTCATCCTTGCGGGCGGCGAAGAGCTGCTCCACCGCCTCGGTATCCATCCCGGGATCGGCGATCAGCCCAAGCGCGCCCTTGGCCCGCTGCGAGGCTTCGGGGAAGCTGACGGAAATCCCGGCCAGCACACCCATGCCCACATTCTGGCGCACCGCCTCGACCTCATCCGCCGACAGCCGGCCCGCTTCAAAGGCCTCTTTCACCCATTTCCAGGTGCAGGCGCCCGAGTTCCGCTCGGCCCAGCGGAAGGCCGGGGTGCGGGCATAGAAGCCGCCACGGAAATAGCGCTGCGCATAATCGGCATCGCAGGTGGTCAGGAACAAGGCATCATCCGGATCCCCGATGGTCCGCTGATGGCGGAACCGGGTGAAGCCATAGTTGATGCGGGAAAAACCCATGCTTCGGAAATGTCCTGTCGCCAGATCCCAGGCGGCGTCGATGCTCTGCGCCTCGGCAATCCGGCAGAGCAGGCCCAAAACGGCACAATCGGTCATCTTCAATCTCCTTCACGAACGGCGGGCTGCCCGCACAGGGGCGCGCCCGTTGTTCTTCTACATACAACTGTCTATGCAGACGCAACTGGCCTGTCGAGCCTTGGAGCGGGTTGAGAACAATCATGACGGAAGATGTCATCATCATCGGCGGTGGCGTGATGGGGGCTTCGGCAGCCTACTGGCTGACGAAGATGCAGCCGGGCCTGCGGGTTCTGGTTGTGGAACGCGATCCCACCTATGCCCGGGCGGCCACGGCGCTGTCGGTCGCCTCGGTCCGCCAGCAGTTCAGCCATGCCGTGAACGTGAGGATTTCGCGCTTCGGGGTGGATTTCATCCGCAATTTCGCGGAACGGCTTGGCCCCGCGGGTGGCATCCCGTCTTTGGGCCTGCAGGAGAACGGCTATCTCTTCGTGACCACGCGCGAAGATCAGGCCGAGGTCATGCGCGAGATCGCCGCCATGCAGCGCGCCGAGGGGGCCGCGACCGAGGTCCGGGGACCCGAGGCCATTTCCGCACGCTTCCCGTGGCTGAACACCGAAGATCTGGTCGCCGGAAGCTTTGGCCCGCGCGATGAGGGCTGGTTCGACAACATGGGCCTTCTGGCGGGCTTCCGCAACGCGGCCCGCGCCCAAGGGGCGCAGTTCCTGAAAGCCGAGGCCACCGGGCTGCGGGTCGAAAACGGCCGGTTGACGGGGGTGGAGATCAAGGGCAGGGGCCTTGTGCCCTGCGGTGCCGCGATCAATGCCGCAGGCACCCGGGCCGCCGCCGTGATGGGCTGGGCCGGCCTGCCCCATCCGGTGGAACCACGCAAGCGCACCGTCTTTGTGATCGACGCGCCGAATGCCCGCCATCCCGACGCGCCCTTGTTCATCGACGCCGGCTTCTACATGCGGCCCGAGCATGGCCACTGGATCATCGCCACCGTTCCCGAAGGCGATTCCGCCTGCGATCCCGATGATTTCGAGCCTGATCTTCATCTGTTCGAAGATGTGATCTGGCCCTTGGTCTGGCACCGCGCGCCCGGTTTCGACGCGGTCAAGGTCGTGCGGCACTGGGTCGGCCATTACGATTTCAACACGCTGGACCAGAACGCCATCCTCGGCCCGCATCCGGCACTGCCCAACCTGTACCTGATGAGCGGCTTCTCCGGCCACGGCTTGCAACAATCACCCGCCATCGGCCGCGGCATCGCCGAACACATTCTCAACGGCGGCTGGCAGTCGATTGATTTGTCAGAGCTTTCTGTAGACCGCGTGCTGGCCGGAACACCCATGCTGGAACGTGCCATCGTCTGAGGTGTTACGGATATATTTTACATAATACTGATTATGCGAATTGTCTTGAGGGGAACTTCCCTCTATACTGATCGTTGCGACAGGCGTTGTTGCGTTAATCGGATGGAGGCCAAGGTGACCCTTTCCCGCTCTGCGTTCAGCGAACGGCTGTGATCTCGGCGGTGCCGAGGGCGTTGTATCTGTTCATGATGGCGATGCGGATCTGGATCT